>JAXHNY010000031.1:0-9787 GCA_034519905.1 Ahrensia sp. | reverse complement strand
AGTTACGTATTGCTACGCTTGACCCAATAGCTATCCCCGATTGCTGTAATGCTCTATCCTCAAACCCGCCCTCTATCCCAAGAAGTCCGCCAATTGAAGTGGATGCGATGCTATCTAAAAGACGCCCGAAAGCAGCTTGCATATTTTGCATAATAGTTAGCCATGCATATTCTATATCGTTAAAAACAAGGGCAAGACTTGCTTTCATATAAGACGCGCCAGCAGAAATTTTTTCCCAAACACCCTTGGCAACGCCTCCCATAAGAACCATTACTTCGCCAAAGCCGCCAGCCTTTTGAATTAATTCAACAAACTTTGTAACAAGATATCCGGCACCAACAATTAAAACACCAATTCCTGTTTTTAACAAAGCACCGCGTAACACTATAAGCGATCTGGAAAGATTTGCAGTAGCCGCAACGGACAAAGCCATAGCACCAACATACCTAACCCCAAATCCAACAACAGCAACACCAACCGAAGCTATCAAAACATCAATAGACCCCACCAATCCATCAATTACAGAACGCAGCAACCCACCCTTCACGCAAGCTGTTAGTCATAGCCTGAGCAAGCGCACCCATTGACGGAACCAAAGCTATCGCCAATTGTTCGCTGGCATATTTTCCAATAAGTCCGAGGCGACCTATTTGATCATTTGCAGTTTCTATTGCGTCACTATCAACCTGACTAATAGCAAGACCATACTCATCAATATCATTTCTTGCGTCACGAAAAACTTGCCCGCCTCCCAAGACGGCAAGAACCATTTCTCTGTTTCTTATTCCAAGCTTTTGCAATATTGCAGAAGCTTCACCAGAATTAAGACCCAAGCCCTTAATGCTGTCCGAAATCAGAGCAATTTTTTGATCAGCTTCTAGGCCATCAAAACTAGATGCAGAAAGGCCCAAAGATCGAAGCGAATTAATCGCGCCTTGACTGCCCTTGGCAATCTCTCGATCCATAGTTTGAACATCATTTGTAAGACTTTCAAGGCTTACACCGGCTTCACCAGCCGCCAATTCAAGGGCACGAAAACCCCCAATACTACTTTCAAGCCTACGCGCTGACTTTGCAGCAATATCAATTCCAGAAGCGCCCTTGAGGGCCGCAGCGCCAATAGCAGAAAACGCAATTGCAGCAGAACCCGCAACTGCTGCAAATTGTATTTTGGCACGATTTAGGTTTTTTTGCGCTTCAGAAAGGCCGCGCGTAAATTGGGCGCTGTCTAATCCAAGGTTTACCCTAATAGAACCAATTACAGAATTAGCCATTTTCTTTACCCCTTCTTAATGATCCGTCTACTTTATCCCAAGCCATAGCCCATTTTCTTAAAGCCTCTGACTTGTCTGGCGTTCTGCCAGTAAACTCATCAAAACTTGGGGGTTTTTGCATTTGAGGTAAAACGCCAGCCCACCACACAAGGCCCCTATCATTTTGAGCCTTAATTATAGCGCCTTCCATTTCCAATGAATACAGCCGCAAGGTTAAATTCCAAAATCTTGAAGGATCAAAACCAGCAGCAATATAACTTTTTAGAAGTTCCTCAATATCTAAGCCGCCCCCGCTGGCCCGTTCGCGTTTCCCATTTTTTTTTCTTTATTTTCCTTTGGTGAGCTACCGGCCATCAGTGACGGCAAAGCCCCTTGGTTCTGCTCAATAATATCGTCTACTAGATACTTGTTAGCCTCATCCGCATGTTCGCGCTGCAATGCGCCCAGAAACAAGTCGGAAACAATTCGCAAATCCGGCATCCAATTATTCGATGCGCCAGCAGGCTTTTCCAGCCTATCCAAAGCATCAAGACCATGCTTGCTTTGAATGTCGGCAAGTACTGAAATGCCCAACCACAAATGATAAGTTTTACCATTTGCCTTTAAGTCTACACGCCCCGTTACATGATCCGTCATGCAATCACACGCGCATTGGTAGTCTGGCGATCCATAATCTTAAAGTTTACATTTGCCATTGCAACACCGCCGACAGAACCAGTTGGATTAAAAGAGTTAACATAACCTCTATACGTGCGACGCATTGATGTACCGGCAGGATCAACGTTAAATTCAAGCAACACTTCTTCGCGCGTGCCTGCTGCGGTTAACGCAGAAAGCGTTTCAAGCAAAACATCACCAGCGCTAGAATACCAAAGCTGTTTATCCTGAGACCAATCCGCAACGGGCAATAGTCCGGAAAGTTTCGCGCGTGCGACCGGGCGACTGCATATGAGTTACGTCAATATCTTCTGGAACTTGATCTGGGAAAGGCAAATCAGTAAACCCAAAAATTTGTGTCCACGTCAAAGTTGACGCAACTGTGCGCCCGATCCACAATTCCCAATCGTATGCAATGTCACCTGCAAAGTTAGTTTGAGGCATTTCACGCCCTCCATGCTGTTAAAAAATCAAGACTAACACGGAATGGCCGTTCCGCTTCGTTTGTTCCGCTTTCGCGGCTATCCCTTACACTTTCGTGCGTAATCAATCTAAAACCGCCGCCCCTGTAAACGTGTAAAAAGTTTATAATTGCACGCGACAGGCTTTTACATTGCCCATATGTCATAGCGTAACAATCCACCTGCACACGCGATTGTTCAAGGTTGTTAGACCCATTCATAACAATACCCTCAGCGCTGCTTATAACAGTTAAAACAACTCTTGGGAATAGCGCACCTTGTGTGTTAACGCCCCAATCAATACGATTTGCGACAATATCTGTGATCGGCGCGTGACTTAGTAGTAATGCGCGCAATTCTTCTTCCACTACACCGACCCACCTAACCTTGCGGCTTTTCTTTTTGCCCGCGCAACAGCCTTGTCTAATTCAAGTTTGATTTCATCACCAATTCGATCAACGGTTTTTTCACCTTCACTGTCAAAAGCAGGTCGCATAAATGGTTGCGGTGCCACTCCGGGGTTAAGTGTGCCAGCAAATCGCCCGCCGTTTACAAATGGCGATGTCCCAAATTCGTTTGTAGTAGCTTGAATCAATGGACCAGCCCCCACAAACCCCTCAACGCTTGACTTGTCGTTTTTGAAAATTTTCCGATGCAGTGATGCTTGCCGCTTACTTAATTTAGTACCGTAAACAATAGACGATTTTAGATCATAGCCATTTGTACCAACATCATCAGGCGCAAGTGATCTAGCCTTATCCGCCATAGGCTGCGCAGCATTTTTAAGCGCCCTGCGCAATACGCCCTTAGCCGCCGATGTGGTTAACTCACCAAGCGCATTGTCCATTTCAGAAAAACCGTGCAAACTGATTTTCATTGGTCAATCCTAGCGCCAGCGGTTATTTCAACATACGTGTTTCGGTCGCCAGTTTCCTTAACCCCGTTAATCTCATAAGTGCGACCTCTATATACTAGCCGATCCTTTGGTGTAATATCACAGATAAACTCGCTAGACCGAACAATAAACCTTGAAGAAATTGTTGCGCTTATTTCCCCGGCTCGCATTCTTTCACTATCGCTAACGTCCTTTTTATTGGCCCAGTACGGAACGCCATGGTTAGCAAAAGTCTCGACTTGGGAAAAACCGTCATCAGTTATTGTGGCGCGCTGAAACTGAATACGACGATCTAGGTTCATAACTTGTGAACCCGCAATAAATTTATCATGTTTTCAATGCTGGTCGAAAATGCGTTGTTATCAGCCCCTTTCATGGCGTCAAACTGCACTGACACCATTAGCTTAATTAATGATTGCGCGGCGCTCAATATACCATCTGGCATCCCGTAGGTGGCGGTTATAGTCACGGGCGCGTCATCTGCAACATTGTCGACCATAACACAAATTCCCCCTCCCTCGCGCGTAAAAGTGACCGATTGCACAACATTGTTGCCAGTGCCTACAATATTTGTAGCATCTGGAAATGGTAATAAATGCGGACCCTTTCCAACTACATCAATCGCCCAAGTTTGCGGCATAATACAACGGCCCAATATACCGCCCCAGCCATCAATTAAACCAACAGATCCTCTTTGATATTCGGTTATCGCCTCGTCCAAATCCGAATAATCGACGCGCAAATGATCTTTCATTGCCCCTAATGTGACAGGCAAAGAAACAGGCGTCGTGATCTGGTAAGGTATATTTGTCACTTATCGCTCGTTGGCTTTTTATATTCTTTGGTGCCATCGATTGCACTACATAAGCGCGCAGCATCTTCTAATTCATCAGGGCAAACTTCACCCTGCTTAAATTCTGTTGGATATATGTCGCCCTTTTTTACGCCAATAAACTGTCTTGCAAATTTAGCCATTTTTAACCTCTTTCAGTGAAAAATGGGGCGACACAAGCCGCCCCATTTATTTGATTAGGCAGCTACATTCATAGCCTTTAGCGCCTCTGGATTAAGCAAGCCGCCGCCAACGCGCTTTGTAGTGTAGAACTGCACGTATGGCTTGTTTGTGTAAGGATCGCGCAAAATGCGAGTGCCAACACTATCAACAATCAAATAGCCTTGTGCAAAATCACCAAACACAATTGGCTTAGAAGCAGCCGCCACATCCGGCATATCCGCAACCTCTGTCATTGCATAACCAGCAAGAGTTTGCGGCGCACCTGCTTGATAAGAAGGTTGCCACAAGTAGTTGCCTTGACCGTCCTTAAGCAATTTAACCGCAGTCATCGTGTTGCGGTTCATCGCAAACCGTGCATTGGCAGTAAACGACGATGGCAATTCCCCAACAAGATTAACAATGCCGTCTGCAGTCAATGCTGCCGCCGCGCCTGAATTTGTTGCAAGAATTGCTCCAAATGGATGCGCCGCCGCGTTTGCGCCACCAGTGACGTATGTCAATAGACCGTTAGGCCGATTGTTGGCACCATTGCCGGAAACAAAAGCAAGGTTTTCTTGATAAACAAATTCTGTTTGCACTTCGTCCGCAAGCCACGTTTCAAGATCGACAAGAGCGTCATCAAGAAGTTGTTGCGTTGCTGATGGATTAGCATAAATTTCACCAACGCGATAAGTCATTTCACCAAACGTTGCCGTTGACGTTGCAGATCGCGCCGCTGTCTCACCAACCCAACCAGATGCAGTGCCACGCAAATTGAAAAGCTTTGAAAAGCTGCCAGTGCTGATTGTTTGAACTCTACAAATTTGCCGCATAGGCGAAATTTCAATCAACTTATTTGTGATTGATCGATCCCATTCAGTCGGCGCGACATAACCGCCTTGATCATCAGCGCCCTTATTGAGAGACGCTTGCACATCACCCTTACGAAAGTGCATAGAGAAGGCTTGCGTATATTCAGCATCGCGCAAAACGTTGCCACCAACGCCTTGAATTTGAGCAGATGCTAGCTTTGCGTTTGTCTCATCAAGAGCTGCCTGCAAATCTGTAACCGTTGCGCTGACACGATCCATTTTTTCGCGCGTCACAACGTCATCAAACTTCTTTTCAACGCCTTTGATTTGCTCTGCATGAGCCGATTTAAATTCAGCAAATGCAGTTTGCAATTCTGCCATAATGGCGTTTAGATTGCTAGCATCACCCCGAATAGATAGGATGCCGCCTGTCATTTTTTTAATCTTTGTCATTTCAAAACTCAGCTTTCATGGTTTGGATTAGTTTTTCTATTGCATTTTCATCAAAGTCAGCGCTAGGCGTGACTGTTACAGTAGCGTTTTGCGTACTGCCAGCTTCTCGCAAAAGTGTACGCCGCTCGACACGCGACATTCCCGCCTTTGCTAAGGTTGCATCTAGTTTGGCGCGCGCCTTTTTTTGGCTATTGCCGCCGAATTGTTCATCATCGTATTCTGGTGCGTCAAATGTTGCATCGGCAAAACCAAGATCAATAGCGCGTTCTGCACGTAGCCATGTCTCGTCATCCATCATTTTTGCAATTGACTTATTATCAAGGCCAGTTCTTGCCGAATAAATGTCAGCCATAGCAGAGTCAAATTCGGCGAATGTATTTGCGGCCTCACGCATGTCGTTTTGATTGCCCATAACCAAGCCCCATGAATTGTGGATCATAAGCATAGACCCTAAACCCATCTCCAACTCGTCGGATGCCATAGCAATAATAGACGCGGCGCTTGCTCGCCAGCCCCATAACACGAACAGTTACTTTTGCCGGATGCTCGCGCAAAATATTATAAATCGCCAAGCCCTCAAACATATCACCGCCGGGGCTGTTAACATTGACAGTCACGTCATTTTTACCTATTGCGCGCAATGCCCCAGCAACACGCTTTGCCGTGACGCCTTCGCCATTCCAGTCAGAACCAATAACATCGTAAACAGATATAACGTTGCCGTCTGCCTCGGCGGCAAGGGGAACCCACTTATCCAAAGCATTAGACGGCGCGTCCGCTTGGTACGATTGCGGCTTAACAAACGCCTTAATATCAGGTAACTTGCGCAGGCTCATTTTTTGCTTCCCCAGCGGCTATAAGTCCACCGCCATCTTTATGATAACCAAGGCCCACTAAATCGCGCGCCTCATTAACTTCCATCCACGGTCTATGACCACCCGAACCTAATGCCTTGGCAAGGTATTCTGCTTGATCAGCAGTAGTGCCTCGCAGCAATTCTCGTTCATCATAATCAGGATAGTATATGCCACGATCTGCTATTGACAAACAAGACCTTGTTATAGCTTGCTCCCAAATAGAAAAATATGGCGCTAACCCAAACCTTACAAAAAGCATCGCAAGTTGCTCAATTCCGCTCCCCCAACTTGTGTCGTCCATAAACATAAGTGGCCTCGGAACACCAAAAACACGGCCTATTCGTTCTGTTAATTGCGCGCCCATTTCAAACATTTGAGCGTTTTGTGCTGTCGCAGGTGGAAACTCGCGCGTCATACCCTCTTCAAGCAATACCGATCTACCCGCATTGCTTGCACCAGAATAATTACCAAGAGATGCTTTTAGACGCTCATAAGCATCTGGTGTTAACTTCGTTGGATGCAAAAACGCCACACCCGCAATCATACCATTTCGATAAAGGTTATTTGCCGCAACCTGCTGCTGCATAGCTGTTTGGATTATATTTCCAGCACTTTTGACGCGAGATATTCCTTGATCTGCATCAATAGACAGTCCTCTTAAATGCAATAGCTCACTTGGTTTTAATTCAATACTTTTGTTTTCGTTTGTAGTCACGCGGTATCGAATCGGAAAAACACCGCCGTCCGTTTCAATGGATACATTGCGAGGATCAACAGGAATAAGGCTGCTTACACGGCCTAGAGTTCTAACAATTCTTGCATAAGCGTTCCCATGCATTAAAAGCCAGCCCTGCATAAGCGCTTTGAATTCGTGCGCAGTCTGGTATGGGTTAGGTTGATATCTCAATAAATTGTACATAGGATGATTAACAGCAGGCGTCACTTGCCCTGTTTTGTCATTCTTTTGCATAATCTCGAAAGGCAACATTCCGATTGATCCTGTAATAAGATCAACCGCGCGCAATACCGCGTCATTCTGCAAAGCGACTTGTATTGAAGCTTCAGAATTGCCGCCGCGCACAAACTCTAGAAATTCAGGCGAATTTAACGCCATGGAAGCTTTGGGCTTTGACGTTTTTATAAACGGGAACCAATCTTTAATAGCCATTTAGCCTCACAAGATCAAAACCCCTCGTGTTTGATAAACGCTTGGCTCTGTCTTTTCATCCATAAGCCAACGCCCCAAAGCCATCATGCAGGCAACAGGCCCGTCAATCTTGTTATCAGCGCGCTCTTTTCCCGGTCGATGTAATTCACCATCACGGCTTTTGTCAATCACGTTTGAAAGCATCCAGCTAAACGCCGCGCCGCCGTTGTGATGCAATCCGCCATCGGCTATCAAAGCATCCATTGCCCGCATGGGTTCATTCATATGGCTAGGTGAGTTACGAAACTCTATACAATTTGCACCCGCCTCACTTAATTCAACGGCAATCTGTCTTGAGTGCCAAGGGTCAAATGCAATTTCTCTAACATTGAAACGATCCATTAAATCCATAATGTCGTTTTGAATTTCTCTTTGATCTGTAACAGCGCCATCCGTTTGAATTAATTCTCCAGTATCGCGCCACAACCGCAAATGATCATTTTCAGGTGCTTCAATGGTTTCTTCTGGTGCATAATATCTGCCAAACCGTGCATAACCATCTTTATGCTTAAAAAGTATTTCAATTGCTGTCAGGTCTTTTTTTTCGGCAAGATCAACACCCATAATGCATTCTTGCCCTTGAAATTGTTCTATGCTTAAATTTTCATTACCGGCTTTAATGTATTGCAGCACGTTGAAATAAGCTGATCGTGATTGTACCCACTCATTTAGATGCTTTGTTCTAAACGCACCAGCTTTGCGCGGGCTTGTCATAGCATCGCGTTGACGAGCTAAAAGAAAATCCTCTAATACTGAAACGCCAAAATTAGGATTTGCCTTTCGTAAAGTATCCGCGTCAGTCCAGTCGTCATCTTCATCAATCGTATAAATCAAAGCAAGTGTTTCATCGTCTGGCCTAATGCCTTCAAGCATTGATTGAGCTTCTTTTTGCATTGAATAGCAAGGCCCGGCAATATTATCCCCTGCAGTTGTAATAACAATCATAAGCGGTTGCGTTCGCGCACCCATGCCAGTTTCCATCGTTGAAAACATATGGTCGCTATCATGCTCATGGTATTCGTCTACAATTGCGCAACTTGGCGATGCACCATCACCCGGTTTTCCAATCAACGGCTCAAACCGCGATTGATTGCTGATAATATGCACGTTTTTTGCGCCGACGTGAATACCGTAGTGCTGACACATATCAGACCGCTTTTGCGCCATAAGCCTTGCAGGTCTAAATACTTCCCACGCTTGCTTTTCAGATGTCGCTCCTGAATACACCTCCGCGCCAAACTCGCGATCAGCGACAAGCATATAAAGCCCAATGCCCGCCGCTAAAATAGACTTGCCGTTTTTACGTGGCACCAGCAAAAACAAACGACGAAACCTACGCGTGTCATCTTTTTTTCGTTTCCAGCCAAATAGACAGGCGACAAGAAAAATCTGCCAAGAGCTTAAGACAAGCAATTCCCCTTTTGATGCCCAAACACCTTTGACGTGCGGCATTTTTTCAATAAACACACAAGCCTTAGCGGCTGACATGTCATCAAAGTAAAATTGGAATTTGTTATTGTCACCCCATGCCAGATCATCAAGGTGTCGGTGACAAGCGAGTTTTACCCACTTACACGCCGGAACCTTGCCAGATACAACATCACGAGCATATGTTTCAGCAATCGACGCATATGGTTTCATTACATCGCATCAATGATTGCAAACGGGTTTTCTTTCTTGACTTCGCCAGCTTGAACCCGTGACCGCGCCGATGGTGTAAATCCAAACTCTACAGCGTAACGAACCATATCTTGCATAGCCTTATTGGCCGTTCCAACGACAGGGTTTTGAACCCAATTGCCATTTGTTGTTTGAACCATAAGACCTAAATAAAGCGGATCTGTTTTTGCCATTTCAAGAAGTATGTTTTCAGCTTGCACCATGCGACCGTAGGCTTGACAGTATGCCCCCAAAGCTGCACGATCTAGCTTTGTAAGAATACCAGTGTCAAAAGCCTCTTGGCAGACCCGCGACCATTCTTCTTTAGCAAAGTCATTTAGATGATCAGGACAAGTAGGCATAGAAATCTCTGGCCTTGGCTCAAAATCATTTCGCCGATGAGGCCGCTCTGTTCCTGCAACAACTTTTAACTTGCTAGGTATTGGTTTTCTGCCCTTAGTCATAAACCCTCATTCCTAATTTTGGTCATGTAAAAAAATCATAGCAATACGTAACTG
>JAXHNY010000060.1:0-30477 GCA_034519905.1 Ahrensia sp. | reverse complement strand
TTCAGCAGCTTCGCCCGGCGTCACTACGCTTAACGCTATTTCAGCAATCTCTTTTGGCACACGTGGCTTGCGCGGCGCGCGCGGCTTTTTAACGTCGGCAGCTTCGGGCGCAACAGAAGCCACAACTTCATCAGCCTGCATAACCGCTGGAACTTCAGTTGCAGGCGATGCAGCCTCTTCTAATGCTTCAGTGGCTTTTAAATCAGTTTCAAAAAATCGGCTCTGGCACGCGCCCGTTATTATTCCGGTTGCGGTTATTATTCCGATTTCGGTTGCGATTATTGTTATTGTTATTGTTATTGTTATTGTTATTATTGCGCTCTTCGCGTTCGTTTTGCTGACTGTTGCGCTCACTTTGTGGGGCTGCGACTTCGTCATCCGTGACGTTTTCAGCTTCAACAGTTTCAGTTGTGCCATCGGCCTCGCCAACACTGTCTTCACCCTCGTCAGGGGTATAATTAGGATCGCTGTGATCGCGATATTTCTGCGTGGGCTGAGCCGCTTCAATAATACGGATATAATGTTCGGCATGTTGGAAATAGCTTTCCGCCATCACCGTATCGCCAGCAGAGAGCGCATCGCGCGCCAATTGCAAATATTTATCGGCGATCGTTTGCGGATTACCGCGGATTTTTACATCCGGCCCGTTGCTCTCATAACTACGCTGGAGCGGATTCTGATTGCGGTTTCTGTTATTATTATTGTTATTGTTATTGTTGTTGTTGCTGCCGCCTCGATTGTTCCGGCGGCGACCCTGCTGCTGCTGTGGTCTCATATAACTCTCGTTCTTTTTGTATGTAAAAACATCGCTGATCAAAAACCAAACCGCGTTTTCATTTAACTAATTTACCGTTGCGCTCTTGGATTTTTACCTGCCCAGCAAATCACTCGCATATACTTCGGTCGTTTATTTGGGGTATTCGAGCCGGACACCATGTCTCACAGCCACCACGTATCCAACTTAGCTTTCATAAGGCCAATTGCCAAGCTATTTCTTATGCTTTTCATTTGCTGCCGCAGCTTATTCAAAGATTAGCGCGCGATTCAAGCCATTTAGATCATTTGCAGCGCTGATTTGGACAAATCCTGCCGCCTCAAACAGCTTGGAAACGCTCATTTTTTGATCAAACCCGATTTCCACCGCGATTCTGCCACCCTTTTTGAGGTAAGGCGCAGCTTTCGCCGCAATGACGCCATAAGCGTTCAAGCCATCATACCCGCCGTCCAGTGCAATACGTGGATCGTGATCGCGCACGTCGATATCAAGATCTTCAATCACCGCCGATGCAATATAGGGTGGGTTGGAAACGATGAGGTCAAATTGTCCCCGCACTTTTTCAAACCAGCTTGAACATAATGTGTGATATCGCGTGTCCAAACCATGGGCACGCGCATTGCACTGAGCAGCTTCCAACGCCCGCGCAGATATATCGACACCCAGCGCCGTCGCCCCTGATACCTCATGGATGATAGCAAGACCAATTGCACGGTGCCAACACCCAGATCAAGCACACAGCATTGTCTAACTGACTGACCCGCTGTTGGACAAAGGCAGGACAATATCGATTAAAATCTCAGTGTCAGGGCGCGGTATAAGCGTCGCCTCATTGAGGGAAAAAATTGTAGTCCATACAATTCGCGGTTACCTATAATACGATGCGCAGGCTCGCGTGCTATGCGGCGCGAAATATAACTGGCAAATGCTCGATATTCGCCATCACCCATCGGGCGATCAGGATTTGTCATCCGCATCAGTGTTGTTGCGCCGCAAGCATGTTCCAACAACAGTCCAGCATCCAAGTCTGCAGTCGTTATGCTTAAGCCCCTTGAAGCGCCAGCCCTAGCTTCTCGAAACGCTTTTCCGATGGTCGCTTGGGCCTCAGCCATCAATATTTTCAGTCAGCAGCTTTGCCTGATGATCGGCAATCAACGGGTCGATGACATCGCTCAAATCACCTTCCATAACGCGGTCCAACTTATACTTATAGCGTCAAATTGATACACACGGTGGTCGGAGTGATCCGCCCCTGCGGAAGAAATCGTAAGATTTCGTATTCTCTCGGAGCGATCGCCTGAACCGACTTGGCTTTTGCGGTTTTCAGAGCGCTCATTATCAGCTTTCTGACGCTCCATATCGTATAGGCGGGCACGCAAAACTTCCATAGCACGGGCGCGGTTCTGATGCTGCGATTTCTCCGCGCTCGTCACCACAATGCCTGACGGCATATGCGTGATACGCACCGCGCTGTCTGTGGTGTTGACGTGCTGCCCACCGGCGCCGGACGCGCGCATCGTATCAATACGAATGTCCTCGGTACGAATTTCAATGTCGACTTCTTCCGCTTGAGGAAGCACCGCAACCGTTGCTGCCGAGGTGTGCACACGTCCACTTGATTCGGTATCGGGCACCCGCTGGACACGGTGAACACCGGACTCAAATTTCAGTTTGGCGAACACGCCTTTACCGGTAACGGTTGCGATGACTTCCTTATAGCCACCGGCATCGCCCTCGCTGGCCGAAAGCACTTCCACCTTCCAGCCACTTTCGGCGGCAAAACGCTCATACATCCGGAACAGATTGCCAGCAAAAAGCGCAGCTTCAAGCCCGCCCGTACCGGCGCGAATTTCTAAAATCGCACTTTTATTATCCGCCACATCTTTGGGCAAAAGCAGAAGACGCATCGCCTTTTGGCGCGCTTCCAAATCATCTTTTAACGCGTAGCTTTCTTCCTCAGCCATCTGTTTCATATCAGAATCAGTCGATGGATCTCTCATCATGGCAACGAGATCTGACAGTTCGTTTGTTTTTTCGCGGTATTCGCGAATTGCTTTTACGATGTCTTCCAGCTCGGAATATTCGCTGGCAAGCTTAACATACGTTTCCGCATCGGGACCTTCTGACATCTGCACTTCAAGCATTTCAAAACGCTTTACCAGCTGGTCCATTTTCTCTTGTGGTAGTTCAATCATCGGTGTTTTTCTGCGTTAGTTTAGAGCGGTATATCATTTGCCGCCGCAAAGTCTTCAATAAGTGTGCGTACGCTTATGTCGCGATCCGTGATTTCAAGAGCAGCCAGAATTTCTCGCCTAAGCGCGCCAATATCAGTTTTGCGCAATGCATCTTTAATCGGCCCTATGCTGGCGGGCGACATCGACGTTTTTTCAATACCAACTGCTAAAAGCGCCAAAGCCGTGATGGGCTTTGATGCAATCTCGCCGCACAAAGTCAGCGATGTGTCGTGCTCTCTGGCTTTTGAGGCGATCATACGAAGCGCCCGCAAAAATGGCACACTGAGCGGATCAAACCGCGCTGCGACCTGTACATTGCCGCGGTCGCTGGCTGTAAAAAATTGGAACAAATCATTTGACCCAATGGAAACAAAGTCGACACTTTGCATCAGCCTGTCGAGATCAAACAGCAGACTTGGCACTTCCAACATCGCACCAATTTCTATCCTTGTTGGCAAACCGTGACCAAATTTTGAGAGATGTCGTACTTCAGTTTCAATAAGCGCACGGGCTTGGGCTATTTCACTTACATCAGAAATCATCGGCAACATCATGCGCAATTTGCGCCCCGACGAGGCACTCAGCAGCGCTCTGATTTGCGTTCTAAAAAGACCAGGCCGATCAAGCGCAAGCCGAATAGCGCGCCACCCGAGCGCAGGATTTTCCTCGGCTGGCGCATTTCGGAAATAAGGAAGCACTTTATCACCGCCAATATCAATCGTGCGGAAAGTAACTTCCTTGTTGCCGGCCTCTTCCAATACGGCGCGGTAAAATTTTTCCTGTGCCTCAGCGCGAGGAAAAGTTGATGCTATCATAAACTGAAGCTCAGTCCTAAAAAGACCAATGCTGTCAGCGCCTGCGGCCTGCAACTGCGGCAAATCCACAAGCAATCCGGCATTCATCGACAGTGAAAATTTTTGGCCATCTTTTGTCAGTGAAGGCTGATCGCGCAGCGCACGATATTCTTCTTGGCGCTTGGCGCGGAACCGCACTTTCTCCGCATACGCTTTTTGTACATCCGGCTGGGGACGCACATGAATATCGCCAATAACGCCATCGATAATAATAGCGTCACCATTTTCGCAAGTCGAAACGATGCCTTTTGCTTGCCCAACCACGGGAATACCCATGGCTCTTGCAACAATCACCACATGGCTGGTCGGTGCACCGTCTTCAAGCACAAGGCCGCGCAAATTCTTTCGCGGATAGTCCAGCAATTCAGCGGCGCCCATGCTGCGCGCGAGCAAAATGGAGTCTTTGGGAAACCTGTCACCGAGCGTGCTTGGCACCGTGCTTTCCCACCAATTGACGCAAAAGCCTATTGGCCAGATCATCAAAATCGTTGAGCCGCTCGCGCAAATAGGGATCTTTGACGGTGTTCATCTTCGCACGCATATCGTTTTGAATTTTTTCAACACCAGCTTCAGCGGTTAGGCCGTTGCGCACGGCCTCTTCCATGCGGCGCACCCAGCCCTTATCATGGGCAAACATCCGGTAGGTTTCCAAAATTTCGCGGTGCTCACCTTCAACGGCAACATCGCGCCGCGAAAGCATATCGTCTATGGTGATGCGCAAACCGCTTATAGCCGCCCCAAGCCGTTCAATTTCAGTGTCCGTATCCTCATTAAAAAGATTGGTCACAAGAACCCGCGGCTCATGCAAAACCACATGACCAAGCCCAATACCTTCAGAAAAATTTTGCCCGCGTAGCGATACGGGCTTTTCTCTGTCGAGCTGGATGCCGGTCTTTGTTAGTCCCTTCAGATCGCCCTGTGCGATGAGTTCGCCGATAACCATAGCGACGGTTTCCATCGCCTCTTCTTCATCGGCAGCATAGACGCGGTGCGCCACATTTTGAATAACAAGCACACCGAGCGTGCGGCCTGCCCGTAAAATTGGCACGCCCAAAAACGAATTAAAAAGCTCTTCGCCAGTTTCAGGAAGATACTGGAAAGCTGGATGTTTTTGCGCTTCAGACAAATTAAGCGCGCGCGATGACGACGCAATCGTGCCAACAAGACCTTGGCCTAAACGCAGCTGCGACAGGTGAACCGCATCCTTGTTAAGTCCCAAAGTAGCATAGAGTTCTAAGATGCCATCCGCGCGAAACACGTAAACAGAACACACCTCTGCCACCATCGATTGCGCAATTTGATCAACAATGATATCAAGACGCAGTTGTGCTTCCAACCGCTCCGCCATGATTGCGCGAAGACGCTTGAGCAAAATGCGTGGGCCTGCATCCACTTGAACCATCAAACCGCCTCATTGACGCAAACGAAAAGGTTCGCGAATCCAGTTCAATAAATGAACCTTTGATTAGCTCTTGTCGAGGCCATAAACGCGATGAAGAGCGCGCACTGCAAGTTCGGCATAGGCGCCATCGATAAGGATCGAAATTTTAATTTCAGAGGTCGTAATCGCCCGAATGTTGATGCCTTTATCGGCCATTGCTTTGAACGCCGTCGCCGCAACACCCGCATGGCTGCGCATGCCGATGCCAACGACAGAAACCTTCACCAAACCGGCTTCGGAAATAATTTCGTTATAGCCAATCTTGTCACGATTTTCTTCAAGTAGAGCTTTTGCTTTTTCCAGATCCCCCGACGGCACCGTAAAAGTCATATCGGTAAATTCGCCATCGCCGGAAATGTTTTGGACAATCATATCCACATTGATCCCGCCTTCGGCCATAGGACCGAAAATTGCAGCGGAAACCCCTGGCCTATCGTTGAGTTTGCGCAGCGAAATCTGCGCTTCATCTTTTACCCGCATAGGCGATGCCGGTTACAGTTTGCTTTTCCACGATTTCTTCCTCATCACAAATCAAGGTACCGGGCGGGTTATCAAAATCACCCATCCCCGGCGCATCCGGTGCGTCAAAACTAGAGCGCACAAAGGTGCGAACATTATGCACCATAGCAAGTTCAACAGAGCGTACCTGCAGAACCTTTGCGCCAAGCGATGCCATTTCAAGCATTTCTTCATAGGAAACGCGCGACAACCTACGCGCTTGCGGCTCTATACGCGGATCAGTCGTGTAAACGCCGTCCACATCGGTATAGATATCACAGCGATCGGCTTTAACGGCTGCCGCAATTGCAACGGCACTTGTATCAGAGCCGCCTCGCCCAAGTGTTGAAATCCGCCCATCCGGGCCAATGCCTTGAAAGCCGGCTACGACCGCAACCTGACCGATGGCAAACCGCTCGATCAACTTGGTCGCTTCAATATCAAGAATGCGCGCGGCACCATGGGCATTATCCGTCTTAATTGCAATCTGCCATCCGAGCCAAGAACGCGCATCGATGCCGATAGCCTGTAAAGCAATCGCCAAAAGCCCAGCGGTTACCTGCTCGCCAGATGCTACGATCGCATCATATTCACGCGCATCGTGCATCGGCGAAGCATCACGCGCCCAGGCGACCAACTCATTGGTTTTGCCAGACATCGCAGAAACAACCACTGCAACTTCATGGCCGGCATCGACCTCACGTTTGACATGCTGGGCCACGTTGCGGATGCGAGCAATATCGGCAACGGACGTGCCGCCAAATTTCATAACAATGCGGGCCATAACAACAAGCTCTATCGGGTGGAAATGACGTATAATAATAATTTTCCGCTCTATAGGCAATTGCATGCTGGACTGCAAGCGCTTGGCGCATGTTGTAAAAGCGCCTGCGGCACCCTGTAAAAAGCGCCGCTGACACAACCGGTAAATAGCACCTTCAAGTGCTACCCTCTGCGACCTATATACCCTTGACTTACGGGCGCGTTGGCTCAATTTCGTAGCAGGAAAGCGAGCACAAAATGGCATCTGATAGCGCAACGACAATAGACCAAGCAGACGTTGACCGATTTTCGGCGATGGCCGCCGAATGGTGGGATCCCACTGGAAAATTCAAACCACTGCACAAATTTAACCCCGTGCGTTTGAAATATATCCGTGAGACTGTAGTAGAGCATTTTTCTCTTAACAGTGCCGCCCAGCAACCGTTTAAAGGTTTGCGGTTTCTTGATATAGGCTGCGGTGGCGGCCTATTGTGCGAACCGATGGCCCGGCTTGGTGCTGATATTGTTGGTGCGGATGCATCGCCGAAAAATATCGAGATTGCAAAAATCCATGCAGCGCAATCCAAGCTCAATATAGACTACCGGGCAACAACATCCGAGGCGATGCAAGCGCAAGGCGAGCGCTTTGATGTAATCTTGAATATGGAAGTCGTCGAACATGTCGCCGATGTCGACCTGTTTCTGAAATCTTGCGCCGATATGGTAAAACCTGGTGGATTGATTTTCATTGCAACGATCAACCGCACGTTTAAAGCTAAAGCGCTCGCGTTGTTTATGGCCGAGAATGTTTTGCGCTGGCTTCCCAAAGGAACCCACGAATACGATAAATTGGTCAAGCCTTCTGAGATTGATGCGGCTCTGCAAGGCACCGGCGTATCGGTATTCAAAGAAAGCGGCGTGTTCTACAATGTGCTGGCCGACGAATGGCGTTTATCCAAAGACATGGACGTGAACTACATGGTCGTCGCCAAACGAGATGCGATAAATCGGCCATACTGCTACTTCTTGCCGATGAGGCTCTTTAATCGAGCTTGAACGTTTTTGGCCGTGTTTTTAGTGGATGTATATAGGTCCATTTGCGCCGCCGCTTGGCGTACCTCACGGTCTTTAGACGGATCAAGACCGACAACAAGTGTTGCCATCTGTCTACGCTCTTGCCAAAGCTGCCCCATCAGCGAATGGTCGCCGCTTGCACAGCTATCGGCAAAATCAACGTTGGGATCATCCAGTAGCGCTTCAGTTGCACGCACCATTAATAGTTTACCAGGCGAAAATTCCGCTAAGTTTTCGTCAAACGTCGTTTTCCAAGTCCAAGCGGAACCACTTTCAACAAATACAATAAGCGATGCGATCGTTCGTCCATCAAGTTTAAGCGCGTGAATGCGGCACTTGTCGACATTGTGCTAGGCCATTAATGGCTTCGCGAGCAAACGCAGCACGATAACGATCTGCTGCCAAAGACGATCGCTGGCGGCCCTTCCAGCCTTGGTTCTCCAACAACAGAAATTCTTCTGCCGCTTCGCGAACATCTTTTTCGCTGCGGGCGATATCATAGACGAGTTCTCCTTGCGTCTCTAATTTGCGCCACTGACGGCCAAAATCGCGGCGGTGGTGGCTACCCACACCCTCTTTAAAATAAACATCCGCATCCTTTGTGGCATCAAGCACAATACGTTCTTCAGGCTTTGTCATCGCCATTGGCAATCCATTGGACAGCGCGACAGAGCGAATGAGCGATACAATTGAACTGTTCATAATAACATTTGGAAACGCGATAATTTTAGGCAGTGCAATCGACGGCATAGCAATCGTAGCAAACAAATCCTCAATCACTTGCGCGGCCTCGCGGCGCTCAACCAAAGGCGCGCCCAACGGGCCATAGGGGTTTGCCCAAGCACGAACCAAATCTGGCCCAACCGCAAAGCCCGGCTTTTCTACCGTAAATGGCATTAAGAAACGTGTTTCAGATTGTGCATCATCATCATCTTGAAGCACCATGAGGCGCACCTGGCGTTCATCAAGCCTTGGCATCGCTGGGACACAAAACCGTGGCGAAAAGAAAATATTTGGCTCTACGCAATAATCTGCAACCCGTTCTATTGTTGGCAATATTTCAAATCCGGCATTGGCTGCAAATACGCGAAACCGCCGATTGCCACTCGAAAGGCGGCTCACTTCAGCCGTTGCATGTGTTTTTCGCTCGCTGGCGTGCCAGGCATAATCAGCGGTACTTGTTCAGAAATTTGCTCATCAATTTGCGGCAATGCAGACATTTAGTGTTCCCCGATTCTGACGCGCGAGAATGCAAACATCGATACCCCAACACGTTGGCGCACAAGGGTGTAGAGTGCAATCGTCTCAAAAAGTGTCGCAATAGCGGTTGCAGCGGCAGCGCCATACATTCCATACAGCGAGGAATAAGAGCGAAGTTCAGCGCGATGTTGATCGCAAGGACGCAGCCGAAAACCGCAGCGCAAATATTCTGGTTGCCGCTCATATTTAAAAGACTTTCTGCCGGACCAATCGACGAGCGAATGACAACGCCAAGCACCATGATAAACAGCAAAGGGTAGCCATCGGTGAAAGCCGCGCCAAACATCGCAAGCAGCCATGGCCCGGCCAAAAGTACGATGATACCCATCGCCAAAGATGGCCAAAAGGTCCACGTGGTTGAACGGCGAGCAAGATCGCACAATACGGATTTATCTTTATCCTCAATTCGTGCGGCAAACTGATTGGCGACCCCCGCCTTCACCGCAAAAAATACAAAATGAACCAATGCCATGGTTTTTACCGTCGCGAAATAGACGGCGACATCGGCAGGCGTCATAAGCATACCGACCATTAAGATGTCGGCATTGACCAGAAAGAAAAAGAAACCTTCAACGAGGGAAAATCGGCAGCGCTACAATCATCCAAGTCCGTAGCTCGATTGTCTTTGCGCCTGTTCCAAAACGCTTATCAAGGTTGCGGCGTATAACAATGTATTGAATGAGCGTCGTCGTGTAGGTGGCGATAATAGCGCAAACCACACCGGTGACGCCGTTGATTGGATACCCGAGCTGCCAAGCGGCTAACATTACAATGAGCGTAAAAACGGGGCGCAATATGTATGTTGGCCCAAGAGCTCGAATTGTCCACCCATTAGCGCGCGCCGTACCGTCGAGCATATCGCCCAGTGCGAGCATCGGCAGTGCAATAACGCCGATTATCATCGGGAAAATATAGTAGCTTTGTAGATAGTCGGATCCGAGTTTCACCAGCGCAAATGTGAGAAGCGCGGCAATACTCGATGATAAAAGAACGAACAATCGACCCGAATGCACGATACCGCGAATGCGCGCCGTATCGCCATGATCCATATATTGCGGCAAAAATCTGATGATTGCCGTTTGAAAGCCAAGGCACGATAAATTACCAATGATGACCATGGCCACCCAAATCAAAACAAATATGCCGTACTCAAACGCGCCCATGAGACGCGCTAAAATAACCTGACTGAGAAATGCGATGGCTGCGCTGGCTACGCGAATGACAAAAGCCGTTAGCGAATTGCGTATGGCCTTTGCGCTGTCCGTGTCGCCATGAATTGCAGCATCTAATTTTGTCGCAAAAGGGAGCACGCGCGCAAAAAGCGACGTCGAAAATAACCTATCTGCAGTTTGTACCGCCGAGAAACGCAAGCGACCTGTCCACTAAATCTTTACTATCTGCCCGATTAGAGCATTTGGCTTAAGATTCCGTTGGCTTGCTTCCTAACCAGAAATTACGGTTACCAATCGGTTAAAGCGCGTCAGAACACCCCATCTCAGAATGCCCCGTGGCAATGCTTAAATTTCTTTCCCGAACCACATGGACAAGCTTCATTACGCCCAATTTTACCCCAAGTTTCGGGTCTATCAGGATCGCGATTTTCCGGCTCAACATAACTCTCCAACGGTGCTGCTGATCCCACGCCGCGGTCGCCAAAATCATCTTCGCCCGTTGTGCCATCAATATGCTGGCCAAACATTTGCGGCAGTTCTGGCGCTGGAGCGGCTGCTGCCTGCGTCACGATTTCAACACGCATGAGTTTTTGCGTAACTGAAAAGCGAAGGTTTGAAAGCATTGCTTGAAACAATTCAAAGGCTTCCTGCTTATATTCTTGCAGCGGATCGCGCTGCGCATAGCCGCGAAAGCCGACCACGGAACGCAAATGATCCAGCGCCACCAGATGCTCGCGCCACAATTCGTCAATCGTCTGAAGAATGATCGACTTTTCAACATAGGTCATAATCTCGGGGCCAAAGCGCGCGGTGCGCTCGGCGGCCACATCGTCAGACACTTTTAACAAACGCTCACGCATTTCCTCGTCAGCAATGCCCTCTTCGGCAGCCCAGTCTTCAATCGGCGCATCGATATTCAGATATTCAATGACCTTATTTTTAAGACCCACCGAATCCCATTGCTCGGCATAAACCTTTGCGGGGATGTGCTGCTGAATAAGACTATCGATCACATCATGGCGCATTTCCATAACGGTTTCGTTCAAATCTTCGCCGTCCATCACTTCGAGACGCTGCTCGAAAATGACTTTGCGCTGATCGTTCATCACATCATCATATTTGAGCAGGTTTTTGCGAATGTCGAAATTGCGGCCCCTCAACCTTCTTCTGCGCCTTTTCA
This sequence comes from Ahrensia sp., assembly GCA_034519905.1. GTDB lineage: Bacteria > Pseudomonadota > Alphaproteobacteria > Rhizobiales > Rhizobiaceae > Ahrensia. The sequence continues at coordinate 19,227 of JAXHNY010000060.1, read as the reverse complement.
AGCGCCTTGTTGATCCATGGGTGAACAATGGCTTCACCCTCCTGCATGCCTAATTTCGTCAGCATGCCGTCCATCCGCTCTGAGCCAAAAATGCGCATCAGATCATCTTGCAACGACAAATAGAACTTTGACCGGCCCGGATCGCCCTGACGACCAGAGCGTCCGCGCAGCTGATTGTCAATGCGGCGGCTTTCATGGCGCTCAGTCGCCAGAACATAAAGCCCGCCTGCATCAAGCGCCTGCTGTTTCAAAACCTCAATTTCAGCCTCAATTTGTTTTGTTCGTTTTTCTCGCTCTTTGGGATCACTCACATCGCCCAGTTCTTGGGCTACGCGCATTTCCAAATTGCCGCCGAGTTTAATATCGGTGCCGCGTCCTGCCATATTGGTCGCAATTGTTATCGAACCTGGAACGCCGGCCTGCGCAACGATAAACGCCTCACGTTCGTGCTGACGCGCATTGAGTACCTCGTGGCGCGCACCTTTGTTATCAATCGCCGCTTGAATATCCACAATTGAAGTCGCCAAAAATTCCGCATAATCGACTTCTTTACCCGGTTTAATAGCAGCCAATCGGCCTTCGAGTTTTGTTTTCAGACCCGCCAAATAGGACACATCTTTCAGAAGGTGAGACAGCAATTCTGATTTTTCAATTGACGTGGTTCCAACCAGAACCGGCTGCTTGCGGCGCTGGCTGGCGAGAATATCAATGACCACCGCATCGTATTTTTCTTGAACAGAACGATAGACTTCATCATCTTCATCGATGCGTTTTACTGGCAAATTAGTCGGAATTTCTGACACGCCGAGCCCATAAATATTACCGAACTCTTCAGCTTCCGTCGCCGCCGTACCGGTCATGCCCGACAATTTATCGTACATTCTGAAGTAATTTTGGAACGTAACCGAAGCCAGTGTTTGGTTTTCTGGCTGGATCCTCACGCCTTCCTTGGCCTCAAGCGCTTGGTGCAATCCTTCGGAAAAACGGCGACCGGGCATTTGCCGACCGGTAAATTCATCGATGATAATAATTTCATCGCCAGCAACCATGTAGTCCTTATCGCGCTGGAACAATTTGTGCGCCTTTAGCGCATTATTGATGTGGTGAACGATTGAGACGTTCTCAATGTCATAGAGATTATCGCCCTTCAACATACCTGCATCGCGCAGCAGGTTTTCAACCCGCTCTGTACCGTCTTCGGTGAACGTCGACGAGCGTTGCTTCTCATCAATCGTGAAATCCTCGTCATTCAAGAGCGGGACAAATTTATCGATCTGGATGTAAAGTTCAGACTTATCCTCCAATGGTCCGGAAATAATCAGCGGCGTGCGCGCCTCATCCACCAAAATCGAGTCAACTTCGTCTACCACTGCAAAAAAATGACCGCGCTGAACCATTTGGCTGCGGTCCATCTTCATGTTGTCACGCAGATAGTCAAACCCCAGCTCGTTGTTGGTGGCATAGGTGATGTCACAGTCATAGGCAGCTTTGCGCTGTTGGTCGTCCATTCCGTGAACAATCACGCCGCAGGTCATTCCCAGAAAATTAAAAATCCGGGACATCCATTCGCTGTCGCGCTGCGCCAGATAATCATTGACCGTTACAATATGAACCCCTTTGCCCATCAGAGCATTGAGATAAGCGGGCAATACCGCAACGAGGGTTTTGCCCTCTCCGGTGCGCATTTCTGCAATTGAGGCATCGTTGAGCACCATACCGCCGACCAACTGAACGTCAAACGGACGAAGTCCGATCGCCCGGACCGAGGCTTCGCGCGCCGTTGCAAATGCTTCAACCAAGAGCGAATTAAGCTCTGCGCCCTCTGCAATACGCTTTTTGAATTCTTCCGTCTTGCCGCGAAGCTCATCGTCTGAGAGCGCTTTATACTCTGCTTCAAGCGCGTTAATCGCCGCTATTTTCGACTTAAAAGTTTTAAGATACCGATCATTCGATGATCCAAAAATTTTAGCCGCTAGACCGCCAAGGCTGACCATTTCAGATGGTCCTTTCCGTAATAAGCGGCCAAAAGGTCGCTGAGATACTTTGGGCTTCAAACGCCCGTAAAAACAGTTTTGCTTGAGTCCAAACATGTAAATCCAAGCTGGACGCGCTTCGCAGCGACAGATAAGAGTGGGCTTAAACGATGTCAACGGCGCAGAAAATACCTGTAGTGATTTGCTGATGTTATCTTTGGCATAAATGAACATAAAACGCTGAAAATGGAGCATCAAACCATGCAAATACTGCCTATGAACACCAAAATAAACACGCCGCGCACACGAAATTTTGTAAAAATAACGGCTCTTTTGATGAGCTTCTCGATGCTTACCGTGTTTCAAACCGCAGCGTTTGCGCAAAATAGTGAAGAGCGCATCGTTGGAACTATAGCGGGCGAAACCATCACGACCCGTGACCTAGAATTAACGGTCAATGAAATGGGTGATCAATTAGGCCAAGTGCCCGCTGAGCAAAAAGCGTTTGCCGCGCTCATGGCGCTTATCGATATTAAATTGCTGGCAAAAAAAGCTGAAGCCGAAAATATTCAAGAAAGCGAAGAGTTCAAAAATCGTTTAAACTTTCTTCGGCAACGTGCGCTGCATAACGAATTTTTCCGTTCCAAAATAGTTGAGGCAATCAGCGATGAAGACGTCCGTGCGCGCTATGATAAAGAAGTTGCGGCCACACCCGCAGAGAACGAATTAAAGGCGAGCCACATCCTTGTCGGCACTGAAGAAGAAGCCAAAGCCATAATCGCGGCGCTTGATGGCGGCGCGGATTTTGCCAAACTTGCCGAAGAAAAATCTACCGATAGGGGTGGCCTAAACGGCGGCGATCTTGGCTACTTCACCAAAGGCGCAATGGTGCCAGAATTTGAGGCCGCCGCTTTTGCGCTGGATATCGGCAGCTACACGAAAGAACCCGTGAAAACTCAATTTGGTTTTCACGTGATACGCGCCGACGACTTGCGTCCGCAGCAGCCACCTGCGTTCGAACAAGCCGCAGGGCAAATTCGCCAAGTTTTGCTTCGTGAAAAGTATTTTGAAATAATCACAGCACTGCGCACCGATGCGGCAATTGATATTCAAGAGCCGAATTTTAAGGCCGCTTATGATGCAACAATTGCGCAACAAAACCAGCAGTAACAGATAAGAAGGCCAATGTCGCAAATGACCGCAGTTTCACCGCTCGCACCGAAATCTCAGCCTTCAATGCCAGTCATTGATGGCGTTCGCATGGCCGCGGGTGCAGTTGGTATCAAATACAAAAACCGCGCCGATGTGATGGTGATGGTATTCGATAGGCCTGCGTCTGTGGCGGGTGTTTTTACCAAGTCAAAATGTCCATCTGCCCCCGTCGATCTTTGCCGCGCCCATTTGCCGAGAGGCAAGGCCAGCATTCTGGTTGTCAACTCTGGCAATGCCAATGCGTTTACCGGCAAAAAAGGGGCAAGCTCCACAGCTGCTACGGCGCAAAACGCGGCAACCGTGATGAACTGTCCTATTCATCAAGTCTATTTATCATCGACCGGTGTCATAGGCGAACCACTTGATGCAGCAAAATTTGATGGCCACATCGAACGCTTGGTTCGCATGGCTGAGCAAGATCGCTGGGCGGATGTTGCCAAGGCGATTATGACCACCGATACATTCCCAAAAATGGCGACAAGAACCACCAAAATTGGCGATAAGACGGTCACAATAAACGGTATTGCCAAGGGTGCTGGCATGATTGCGCCAGATATGGCGACCATGCTTTCTTATATCGTGACCGACGCTGATGTCAGCAGCGCCGTGTTACAGAGCCTCCTGAACAAATTTGTTGGCACTACTTTTAACGCGGTGACAGTGGATGGCGATACCTCAACCTCTGATACCTTGTTGGCATTTGCTACGGGATCGCCTTTGATAACGGATGCAAAAGAAAAATCTCTGCGCGCATTTTCAAAGGCGTTTGGCGAAGTGCTGCACGATCTGGCTATGTTGATGATCCGCGACGGCGAAGGCATCCGCAAAGTCATGCGCGTTGAAGTGGAAGGTGCCACATCGAAAAAAGCCGCCAAACAAATCGCCATGTCTATTGCTAATTCGCCGCTGGTCAAAACAGCGCTCGCCGGCGAAGACGCAAACTGGGGCCGCGTGGTCATGGCTGTCGGCAAAGCGGGGCAGCCTGCAAATCGCGATTTGCTGTCGATCCGATTTGGTGAGTTTTTAGTCGCAAGCCAAGGCGAGCGCGCTGAAGGTTACAGCGAAGAAGCCGTTAGCGCCTACATGAAAAACGACGAGATTGTTATTGGCGTAAATCTAGGGCTAGGAACTTCTCGGTTCACCGCATGGGGCTGCGACTTAACAAAAGAATATGTTGAAATTAACGGCGATTACAGGAGCTAATCCTATGCCTCAACTCGCTCTTGTCAGACGCCTCGAAGCGGTTGGATTTCGCGGATGGCCGGCAGCATCAGTGCACTATGATGGCAGCTGGGCAGTGCGTTTGACCGCAAGTCACCCATCGCGGCGTTTGAATTCCGTCAATCCACTTGATCCAGCAGATCATCTGGATATCGAGCCGCGCATAGCGCGTATGGAAAAGCGTTTTGCCTCGTACAACAGGCCGCTTGTGTTTCGCTTGTCGCCGTTGGCTCCTTTACCTTTGGAAGCCCATTTTGACAAAGAAGGTTGGCGCCGCGTTGCACCAACAAAAGTACTTATGTCATCCCTAGAAGTCATGGATCTCGATAGCGGTATTGATCAGTTACCAGGAAAGGATATTGGTCGTTTTGTCGATGCCTCAATCGCCATCCGCGGTGATGACATCGACCGCAAGCCGGGCCTGACCGAAGTTATTGAGTCAATCCGTCCGCCATGTGGTTTGTTCGTTATGGAAGATTTCCACGGGCCAGTTGCGTGCGCGCTTTGCGTTCATGATAATGATTTGGCAGGGCTTTTTGATATCGGCGTTCGCGCCGACAGTCAGGGCAAAGGATATGGCCGTTCAATTGTACGCTCGGCGCTGCGTTGGGCGAAACACCAAGGCGCGCAGTCGGCATGGCTGCAAGTCGAAGCGTTAAATACCGCAGCCAACGGACTTTACGCCCGACTCGGTTTTGATGAAGTTTACTCATACCACTACCGAATGAAGAAAGAAGCCGCTCTTTGACAGATATTTTATTAGTCGTTGCCTGCGCGCTGATTGATACAGACAACCGGATTTTACTAGCTCAGCGCCCTGCGGGCAAATCTTTGGCCGGTTTATGGGAGTTTCCTGGCGGGAAAATTGAACCGGGCGAGAGGCCAGAGCAGAGCCTTGTTCGCGAACTTCAAGAAGAGCTGGGCATCATCACCCAAGAGCCGTGCCTTGCTCCGCTTACATTTGCCAGCTACCCGTATGAAAAATTCCATCTCATGATGCCTCTGTTCATTTGCCGCAAATTTGAGGGAATTCCATTTCCCCGTGAAGGCCAAAAACTTAAATGGGTAAGAGCGGCGGACTTACGAAATTATCCCATGCCGCCGGCTGACGAACCCCTCGTACCGGTTCTGCATGATTTATTGCGCTAGGCCAAAACATCGTTAATCAATCATTTAATGAATAATGCTAATTTTACACAAAGCACCTTCGTTGGAGCGTTGTTCTGTGTATCTGGGGTATTTGTTATGAGTGATGAACAAGAGTGGGCAAAAATTAGAAATTCCAAACCGTCGACATTGGAGAGCGCCGGAAGCGGAGCACTTCGTGTTGCTTTACTATTTGGTACTTTAGCTATTGCAATCGCGTTGTTCGCAACACCTCTTCTCGACCGAGACTCAAATGATCGAATATTAGCAAATTACGACAAAAACGTTGACACGATGACTACCGCAAGTGTCAAAAAAAACACATCAAACGCTTATATCTTACGTCGATCAGTTCTTCAGAAGTCTCCGAATTCAAAATGTATTATCCAGCAGAACGGAACTATATCGGGAGATTGTTAGTCTTCATCCGATTGACAGCGTGTGAAATTGACGCGGTTATTGGCTATTGTATAGTCTCATTTACCACAAGACAGTAGGCACATCGCGCAGTAGTTAATTCTCATGATAACATTGCCGTTAACCACTTCCAGCTGACTAGGTAATCGCGAGGCGATGAATTAACCTTTGTAAACGATAATGCTTGAGGGAATTGATAGTGCCGAATTTCTAAATCCAAACGATAAACAAGTCGACAGACCATGATTAATGAACTTTCTGTCAGATGAGAATGGCGCGACAGTTGTAGAATACATGCCATAGTTATTGCAACTCATGTCGTTGGTGATTGTTGCGGGAATCTCGGTAGCTTTCGACGCGATACAAGACTTGTTTGCTAACAATAATTCTAGCGATCAACCAAGCTCTCAATAAATAGTATCACATGTATCCTTGCGTTTTTTCTAAAAACCCTGTGCTCCGGGCTCTTCGGGTTAAGCTGCGCACATTATTTTAAGTGTCGAACGCCCTGCTTATTTACTTTCAATCCTTCACACTCCAGTTTGGGCCTAAGTCTGCGGCTGTGCACTCGCCGAGCGCTTTAAGGATGTATGCTGTTTGTCCGAAGGTGACCATCCTGACAACCAAATGAATGAAAATGCTGGCTCGTATTCGGCCATCGCGATCACTAAAATTATCCGCGTAATGCTCGGCAGCGCGCTGAAAAAGCGCTGCGAGTTGGAGAAGCGCTTGTGCCGATCGATAAGCGTATTCGTCGCGCCCATGGCACGCAAATCGCGCATGAGATCAAACATCGTATCATAGCGCACCACGAGCGTCTCAACATCGGTGACGGGCAAGGCGAACCCGGCCCGTTGCATCAGACCGCCTGCGTCCCGCACATCCAAGAAAGGCAGCACGCGCGCATGGGCACCGCCCGACAATTCAACTTCTGCGGCCAGCAGACTTTGGCGCAGTTCGAAGAGCGTATCTCCGCCCGGTATGCAGCTCAAAAATAGACCGTCTTCACGCAGCGCCAGACGGTGCTGGATCAACATGCCCAGCACATCATTCGCCTGATGCAGATTGGCAATATCAAGAATGAGATTGGCTTGTTTCGAACCAAGTCCAAGCTCATCAGCGCGCCACTCGGTCGCCGCGCTTTGGGTATGTGCGCGAATACCCGAAACCGATTTGATCGCACCCAATTGCTCAGCTACATTCTTGCCAAATGGCGTTACAAAAAAGGCATCCTCAAATGTGCGATTTGTTACCGAAAGCCGCTCGGCGAAGTCCTCTACGATCTGGCGCAACAAAAAATCTGCACCAGCGATATTAGCGCGCCTTGCGCGTTCAATCGCGGTATGAACCTGCCTCTTGTCGATGATGATGCGAACACTCATAATGAAGTCCTAACGACGTTGGACATGAAATGAAACTACCCGTAGCTCGGTTGGCAAAGAATGTGGCGAAGTCAGCCTTCGCGACCATTTTTCCCGACGTGTGCCTAACATGCGGCGCACTGGTTTCAAAACAAGGTGTGGTCTGCGCACAGTGCTGGCCGACGTTGTCCTTCATTGAGCGGCCCTACTGCGAGGTCACCGGCGCGCCATTTTCAGTCGACTTCGGCATCGGCGCAATCAGCGCTGGCGCGCTGGCAAATCCGCCGAGCTATACGATGGCGCGCTCTGCCACGATCCACACCAACAGCGCACGCAAATTGGTCACGCGGCTAAAATACGGCGACCGCACTGACCTTGCCCCATGGATGGCCGATTGGATGATCCGCGCCGGGCGTGAACTTATACCCGAATGCGATCTGATCGTCCCCATACCGCTGCACCGCATGCGCTATTTCGCGCGGCGCTACAATCAGGCCGCAGAGCTTGGCCGCGCCATAGCGCACAAGACCAACATTGCCTTTGCCCCCGAGGCGCTGACCCGTGTGCGCGCGACGAAACAACAAGTGGGCCTGAACGAGCGCCAACGACGCGACAATGTGCGCGGCGCTTTCAAAGTGCCGCCAGAGGCCGAGATCAAAATTGCGGGCCGCACCATTTTGCTCGTCGATGATGTGCTGACAACGGGCGCAACGGCCAACGCGGCAGCGCGGCAACTGTTCAAAGCCGGAGCGCTCAAAGTCTACGTGCTGACATTCAGCCAAGTCGTGCCTTTGCATAACGATACGCAAAATTTCAAATTCAAATAGCTTTGCAACCTTCTGGCGACATCCTATATGTATGGGCAAACAGGAATAAGACCATGGCTAACGTTACGATCTACACCCGCAAGCTATGCGGCTTCTGCTCGGCGGCAAAAGCGCTGCTGTCCAAAAAGGGCGTGGCCTTTACCGAGCATGATGCGACCTTTGATCCTGCGCTCAAGAAAGAGATGATTGCCAAATCAAACGGCGGGGCGACCTTTCCGCAAATCTTCATCGGCGACAAGCACATTGGCGGCTGCGACGACATGATGGCGCTTGAGCGCGCTGGCAAGCTCGACGCATTGCTGAAGGCTTAAGGGGTAAGCGATGCGCGTTGCGGCAGTTCAGTTGCGGTCTGGTGTGGATATGGCACGCAACATTTCGGCCATGACGAAGCACGTCGAGGCTGCCGCCGCAGACGGGGCAATCTATATCCAAACACCCGAAATGACCGGGCTGCTACAAAAAGACCGCGCCGCGCTGATGGCTGCCGTCCATCCCGATAGCGGCGACCCCGTCTTTGCCGCAGCGGCAAGCTTGGCAAAGCGCTTGGGTGTCTGGCTCCACATCGGCTCAACGCCGATCCTGCTCCCCGACGGAAGGTGCGCCAACCGCGCCGCGCTGTTTGCGCCCGATGGCACCCGCCGCGCCACTTACGACAAGATCCACATGTTCGACGTGGATTTGGACAACGGCGAAAGCTGGCGCGAGAGCGCGATCTATGCGCCGGGCGAGACGAGCTGCGTCACGGACATCGACACCATCCGTCTTGGCTTTGCGATTTGCTACGATGTGCGGTTTGCCGATATTTTCCGCCGCCAAGCGCTGGCGGGGGCCAATGTGCTCACCGCCCCTGCGGCCTTCACGCGCCAGACGGGCGAGGCCCATTGGCACATTTTGATGCGCGCGCGGGCGATTGAAAACGGCGCCTACATGATCGCCGCTGCGCAAGGCGGTGACCACGAAGATGGCCGCCAGACCTATGGCCATTCGATCATTGTCGATCCATGGGGCGCGGTCATCGCCGAGAAGAACGACGATGAACCCGGCCATATTATCGCCGACATCGATGTGGCAAAATCTGCTGCTGCCCGCGCCAAAATACCGAACCTCAAAAATGCGCGCGCGTTTGACCTGCAAGCATCGGGCATGGGCCAATGAAATTTTCGCTCGGCTGCAAAAACGATCACACATTTGAAGGCTGGTTCAAATCCAACGATGATTTTGACCAGCAGCAAAAGCGCGGGCTGATCGATTGCCCCATTTGCGGTTCCAACAAAGTGGCCAAAACATTGATGGCCCCTGCGGTATCCACCGGGCGCACGCGCGATAAAATCAGCGTTGCGCTGGGCCAAGCCCACCAAGCCGAAATGATGGCCAAAATGATCGAGCTGGCGCGCGAAGTCAAAGCCAAGGCCGACAATGTGGGCGACAAATTTGCGCAAGAAGCGCGCAAAATGCACTATGGCGAAAAGACCGCCAAGCCGATCTATGGCAAGGCGACCAATGACGAAGTGGCCGAACTGATAGACGAAGGCGTGGGCATTATGCCGCTGCCCGATGTGCCCGATGCGGACACATTAAATTGAACTAACCTCCTAAGACTGAGAAATAACCGGCGCTTTTAAAAGTGCCTAACCCTAAAAACGAAGACAACCAAAAGCCCTCTTTGCGTGACCGCAAAGAGCATCTAACAACCTGCAAATCCTCCCGCATCGACCTATGGCGGGGCTTCAATATTTTGCGCCAATTCATGTTTTTGCGCTTCTTGGCAAATCCAAATCACTTCATGCAGCAGAAAGTCGATGGGCTGCACGCAGCGCTTATCGCGCCTAAAGCCCGGCGGATTGCCGGGGCGCAGCGGTGCGGTTTCAATAAAGCGCTTGGGGTCTTTGGCCTTATTTGTTCGCAGCGCGATCAGCCGCGCCATGCGATTGGCCTGGTTTGGCAAATTGGTCAGCGCATTTTGCAGCGCTGCCAGCCTACAAATTATTGCCTTGGGCGATGCGTTATCGGGATCGCGCGGCGCGGGCAAAATGACGGGCTTGAACACGAATGTATCGCTCATCGGAAACAGAATGCGCGGCGGATGCTTTGAGACTTTCAGGCGGCGTTTAATCCATGGATGATCGAACCGCTTGCGCGGATCGAAAAGCTGAAATGGCGGCGTGTATGCAACAGACTTTTCAGGCTTTTGCACCTTGTCCATCTTTTTCAGTTTAGCTGCTTTTTTCACCGCGATGATCGGCGCAAAATTCACAATCCCGCGCACGCGCATCAACGCATAGATCAGCCGCCGCGCGGCGGACTCCGCTGGGCGCAGCACCATCAAAATTTTAGACTTTAGATGCCGCGATATTTGGTTCGGCCAAAGCTCTAAGTTTTCGTCTAATTTTGTGTCTAATTCCGCATCAAAATTAGACTCCAAATTAGACGATAATTTTACGTCTAACTTTTGATCAAGTTTTGCGTCTAATTTTGCATCTAAAGACAGTCCAAACATCGCACAAAAAACGGCGATAACACGCAGCAAAGCCAGCCGATGGGTCTCCACAATCGGCTCAATCTCGTCGGCAGGCATAAGGGTGCGAAACGCACTAAAATCACTCATGCGCGGAGTGTAGGTGAGGTTGTGGGGCGTTCGATAAGTTTTTACGACCGCGTCTCCTGCGGCGCGATCAAAAGGCACGTCACGCCCCGCCCGCACTCCGCCCTCGTCATCCTCGGGCTCCGTCCCCGACCCAGGACCAAACCAACCAACCAGAAACGGCCTACACAAAAACACACATCCTCGGGTCCAGCCGGGAGACAGGACCATTTCATCGGCAGGCATGAGGTGCGAAAGGCACTAAAATCACTCATGCGGGGAGTGTAGGTCAGATGTAGGGCGTTCCATGAGTTTTTACGTGTCTTGCGGCGTCATCTTCGCTGCGCTTTCCACTTTTTTCTTGCAACCTATTATTGCTTTTCCCCCCGCGCTTTGCCACCATTGCACCGCTCACCACGACGCACAGCCAACCACCGCACAACGCACGTGCGCTCGCCTCCCTATACGTGCGATTTTTCGTGTTGTGGGAGGGCCCCTCACAACCACACAGGCCGTGTGGGGTGTGACGCGCGCCGCCGCGCGCGCAAGCCGCCAGTCGCCAGCCCACACGAACTTACCCCCTTATTGCGCGTGCCACCTCCACCCTTCGCCCGCACCCACACCCCCCATCCGACAACCACAAGGCGCCAGCGCGCACATTTTGCCGCGCCGCCCGCCCAGCGCGCAGAGACGCAGAGACCAGCAAAAGCGAAACATCCCATTGCCTTCTTCCAGAATCCCAGACCCCCCATACCTACGTGCGTCTCGTCATCACCTCATCCGCACACACACGCGAAGCGAGCGCCAGCGCCAGCGAAGCCAAGCCAAGCCAAGCCGCCCAGCGACACCGACAGCAGCAGCGAAGCGCCAGCGGGCGAGAGCGCCTCGGGCAGCGCCAAACTCGCCCAAAAAACGCACACTCGAAGCGAAAGACAATATCTCCAACCCTTAGCCGCGACCCAGAAGAAAACATCAACAATGCAACACAACAATTGTATGCCGATTGATTCACTTTTTTCGCTGCGTACGCGTTTGCTGCGCGCGCCACCATCGCCAAAACCCCATGGGCCATGCCACCGAAACCGCGAGCAACAACATTTGTCATAGCAGCGCGCACTCCCGGATTTGTTGCCAAATGTACCGCGCACCTCATCTGCCGTACAGTCTACTGTCGAAATACAGCCGCATCATCAGCGTCTCACCCCGTTTCAGCCCGTCAGGGCAACCGGCTTGCCTTCAAAACCATCCTCCAACCCAAATCGTTGAATTTGCGCAAAGCATTCAAGCTTGTTTTGCCAAAAACGCCTTCAATTCCTTAAAATCTTCAACTTCGTCTTCGAGACGTTTGATAATGTTTGAAGGGAACCAACACAGCAATGAGAGCACGGCTACTACAATTCCAGCCCAACTGGCTAAAAAACTATCCAACGCCATGCCCCACTTTAAAATTGCCTTACGCTTCCAACAAATGCGTTACGCAGGATTTTTTAATTGCCAACACGCCCATAATTTCCCCTTTTTAAAGCCAAACGCACCGTCACCATATTAGTTTGATCAAACGGCATTGCTGATTTCAGGATGCCGGACATCGATCAAACCTTGCCCATTGCCTATTCGGCAAATCTGATCGGTTAAGAGACAAAAATTGCCCAAAAAAATGGGCATTTTTTGACCCATCATTCTCTTAATTGATCAGAAATGCCTAGGGATGGCAAAAGATTGGAGACCAAAAAATGAACATAGAACAATATTCCGAGCGCGTGCGCGGCTTCATTCAAAGTGCGCAGACCTATGCGCTTGGCGAAAGCCACCAACAATTTACGCCTGAGCACATTCTCAAAGTGCTGATCGACGACAGCGAAGGCATGGCCGCCGGGCTGATCGACAAGGCAGGCGGCGACAGCAAGGCGGTGCGCCTTGGCGTTGGTGCCGCGCTGAAAGCCATGCCCAAAGTTGAAGGCGGCAACGGCCAGCTTTATATGGCCGCGCCCTTGGCCAAGGTTTTCAAAACCGCCGAGGAAGTGGCCAAAAAGGCTGGCGATAGTTTTGTGACCGTCGAGCGGCTTTTGCTGGCGCTGACCATGGAAAAATCGGCCAAAACCGCCGATATTTTGCAAAAAGCGGGCGTAACCGCCGCCAAGCTCAACGCCGCGATCAACGACATTCGCAAAGGGCGCACGGCCGACAGCGCCAGCGCCGAGCAAAGCTATGACGCGCTGAAAAAATATGCGCGCGATCTGACCGCCGATGCGCGCGCCGGAAAGCTTGATCCGGTGATTGGCCGCGACGATGAAATTCGCCGCACCATGCAAGTGTTGTCACGGCGCACGAAAAACAATCCGGTGCTGATCGGCGAGCCGGGCGTTGGCAAAACCGCCATTGCCGAGGGCCTAGCGCTGCGCATTGTCGATGGCGACGTGCCCGAAAGCCTGCGCGATAAAAAGCTGATGGCGCTCGACATGGGCGCGCTGATTGCGGGCGCAAAATACCGCGGCGAATTTGAAGAGCGGCTAAAGGCAGTGCTGAACGAAGTGCAGGCCGAGGCAGGGCAAATCATTCTGTTCATCGACGAGATGCACACGCTGGTGGGCGCGGGCAAAGCCGATGGCGCGATGGACGCATCGAATTTGCTGAAGCCCGCGTTGGCGCGCGGCGAGCTGCACTGTGTCGGCGCAACAACGCTCAACGAATATCGCAAGCACGTGGAAAAAGACGCGGCGCTGGCGCGGCGTTTCCAGCCGGTGTTTGTGGAAGAGCCTGCGGTGGAAGACACGATTTCCATTTTGCGCGGCCTTAAAGAAAAATATGAGCAGCACCACAAAGTGCGCATCTCCGATGCTTCGCTGGTGGCCGCCGCAACCCTGTCGAACCGCTATATCGCCGACCGGTTTTTGCCCGATAAGGCCATTGATCTGGTGGACGAAGCGGCCTCGCGCCTGCGCATGCAAGTGGATTCCAAGCCCGAAGCGCTGGACGAGATTGACCGCCGCATCATGCAGCTGAAAATCGAGCGCGAAGCCTTGAAGGTTGAAAAAGACCAAGCCTCCAAAGACCGGCTTGAAAAGCTGGAAAAAGAGCTGATCGATCTGGAAGAGCGCTCATCGCAGATCACCATGAATTGGCAGGCGGAAAAAGAAAAGCTGGGCGCTGCCGCCGACTTAAAACGTCAGCTGGAAGAAGCGCGCAACGAATTGGCCATCGCGCAGCGCAAGGGCGAGTTTCAAAAGGCGGGTGAGTTGACCTATGGCAAAATTCCTGAGCTGGAGGCCAAACTTGTCGCGGCTGAAACCCATAGCGACAGCGCTACAAGTTCGATGGTCGAAGAGACCGTGACCCCCGATCACATCGCCCATATTGTATCGCGCTGGACGGGCGTGCCCGTCGACAAAATGCTCGAAGGCGAGCGCGCTAAGCTGCTGCGCATGGAAGACGAAATTGCCAAGCGCGTTGTCGGCCAAGGCGAGGCTGTGCAAGCGGTATCCAAAGCCGTGCGCCGCGCGCGCGCCGGATTGCAAGACCCGAACCGGCCCATCGGCTCGTTCATCTTTTTAGGCCCAACCGGTGTTGGCAAGACCGAGCTGACCAAAGCGCTGGCCGACTTTTTGTTTGACGATGATCAGGCAATGGTGCGCATCGACATGTCGGAGTTTATGGAAAAGCATGCCGTATCGCGCCTCATCGGTGCGCCGCCCGGTTATGTGGGCTATGATGAAGGCGGTATGCTGACAGAAGCCGTGCGCCGCCGGCCCTATCAAGTCATCCTGTTTGATGAGATTGAAAAGGCTCATCCCGATGTGTTCAACGTGCTGCTGCAAGTGCTTGACGATGGCAGGCTGACCGACGGACAAGGCCGCACGGTGGATTTCAAAAATACGCTGATCATCATGACGTCGAACTTAGGTGCCGAGCATTTGGTGAACCTCACCGAACACCAAGGCGTCGATGACGTGCGCGAAGATGTGATGAACATGCTGCGCGCGGCGTTCCGGCCAGAGTTCTTAAACCGCGTGGATGACACAATCTTGTTCCACCGCCTCAAGCGCGCTGATATGGGCCAGATCGTGACAATCCAGCTCAAGCGTTTGGAGGCGCTGTTGGCTGACCGCAAGATCACGCTGAAGCTCGATGAAAAAGCGCAAATCTGGCTCGCCGATAAGGGCTATGATCCGGCCTATGGCGCGCGCCCGCTCAAACGCGTCATCCAGAAATTCGTGCAGGATCCACTGGCAGAGAAAATCCTCAGCGGCGAGATTTTGGATGGCGCGACGGTCAAAGTGCTCGAAGGTTCAGACCGTCTCAATTTCAAAACGATACAGGCGCTGAATGAAAAAGCCGCATGAACTACGAGAATAACTGCGTTCGATCAGCCGAAAAAACTGCGATGACCCGCGACGAGTTTAATGCCTATTGTGCCTCACTGCCCGCAACCAACCATGTCGTGCAGTGGGGCAATGCCGACGTGTGGAAAGTCGGACCAAAAGTCTTTGCCATTGGCGGCTGGCAAGATGCGGGCGATGTCGATCCTTATGTGACCTTCAAAGTTTCGGACATGGCCTATGATATTTTAAAACACCAAGAGGGCCTGCGCCCCGCGCCTTATTTGGCTTCGCGCGGTATGAAATGGATACAGCGCTACCGACAAGATAGCGCGATGAGCGACGCCGACCTTCGCACCTATTTAAATCAAAGCCACAAGCTGATTGCCCAGAAGCTGACCAAGAAGCTGCGTGCTGAACTTGGTTTGAGGCTTGGCTTAAGGTTTAGCGTGAATTGACTCTTTTGCTCAATACAGCCAAAACGCAGCACACCTGACGGTTAAAAATTGGGGCAAGGTCCATTGCGTTTTCTTCCATCGGCTATTGTTTTGTGTCTGAGTATACAAATGACGGCAGCGTCAGCTATGCCGCTGACCAGCGATGATTTTGACACTATCGCCATTGGCGGCAGCCAGCTTTATGTGCCGCAGCCCAAACAGCGCCGCGACGAAATCATGCATCTGCAAATTATCATGGACCGCAAGGGATTTTCGCCCGGTGTCATCGACGGCCTCGACACGCAGCGTTTTCAAATCCAGTTTGCGCTTTTCAAGAAAAGTCTGAACCTTGATATAGCGACAACGGACAAGGATGCGATTTCAAAACTGCTCGATGAAACGGGCGGCGCAGCTTTGACCGACTACCAAATAACCGCCGAAGATTTGGCCTATAAATTCACGCCGACCATCCCTGAACTCTATGTTGAGCAGGCGTCGATGGCCGCGATCAATTTTCGCAATCCGGTAGAAATGCTCGCAGAACGCTTTCACATGGATGAGGCGTTTTTGCGCGAACTCAACGCGGACAAAGATTTTTCAAAAATTGGCACGCGCATCAAAGTTGCAGCCTTTGGCAAATATCTGCAAAAACGCGTTTCGCGCATCGAGGCCGATAAAAATCTGCTGCAAGTGCGCGCCTATGCGGGCGACGGCTCGCTGGTGGCAACCTATCCCGCATCGATAGGATCGGCGGATACGCCCTCACCAACCGGGACACACTCTGTAAAAAACAAGGCACAAAACCCGGCCTATACCTATGACCCCTATGGTTCTGCACAGCCTGGCCTTGCAAGCGGGCTTGTGCTGCTGCCGCCTGGCCCCAACGGGCCCGTGGGCAATGCGTGGATTGGGCTCAGCAAGCGCACTTACGGCATTCACGGCACGCCCGACCCGTCGAATATCGGCGTGACACAAAGTGTCGGCTGCGTGCGGCTGACCAATTGGGATGCCCTTGAATTGGCGCGTATCACGAACGCCGGCGTCGAGGTCACATTTATCGAATAGGCGTTCTCGTTTACCAATTCTCGTTTACATTGCGCTGAATTAGCGTCATATTGCACTGCAACATATAGGGCGGGAACGGGCGAACCATGAAAAAAATCGGTATCATTGGGGCGGGCCAAATGGGCGCAGGCATCGCGCAAGTTTCCGCCGGTGCAGGCTACACGGTTATTTTAAGCGATATTTCCTTGGCAAACGCCCAAAACGCGATTACCAAAATTGCCACATCAACACAAAAGCTTGTTGACGGCGACAAAATGGCAAGCGCCATGCGCGAAACCATGATGGCCAATTTGAGCGCGACTGAAGGTCTTGGCGCACTCGCCGATTGTGATCTGGTGATTGAAGCGGCCAGCGAAGTGGAAAGCATCAAAAAGGCAATTTTTGCAGAGCTTTGCCCGATTTTAAAACCAGAAGCGCTTCTGGCCACCAACACATCGTCACTGTCGATCACCAAGCTGGCGGCGGGTACCGATAGGCCTGAGCGCTTTATGGGCATTCATTTCATGAACCCCGTACCGCGCATGAAACTGGTTGAGCTGGTGCGCGGCATCGCCACCGACGAGACAACTTTTGCGGCGGCAAAAACCTATGCGTCATCGCTGGATAAAACCGTGACAACGTCCGAAGATTTTCCCGCCTTTATCGTCAATCGCATTTTGCTGCCGATGATCAACGAAGCGATCTATACGCTGTATGAAGGTGTGGGCTCTGTGGAATCGATCGATACCGCGCTTAAGCTCGGGGCAAATCACCCGATGGGGCCGTTAGAATTGGCCGACTTTATTGGCCTCGATACGTGCCTTTCGATCATGCAAGTGCTGCATGACGGCTTGTCGGATTCCAAATACCGCCCCTGTCCATTGCTGGTCAAATATGTCGAGGCAGGCTGGCTTGGCCGCAAGACAAGCCGCGGCTTTTATGACTACCGCGGCGAGACCCCTGTGCCCACGCGGTAGGCCTAAGCCCACAATTAATAAATCGGCGAAACAGAACGCGCTGGTACTTTTGGACGGGTAGGAACCTGCGCACCGATGGCGTCTAACCGATGGGCAATGCGGTGACGCAAAGGCGCATGGTCTTGTTTGGTTGGCACAAGCAAGCTGTCTATGCGCTCAAGAGAAAATGGGTTTAAAGTATTCGGCATGTGGAAAATCCTTGTTTTGATTCTCCTCCCGCCAAAATAATAGTTGAAAATTAAGACGACACCATGACAAAATTGTGCACCGCAACAATTTTTTAATTTGATCGACTATTTGACGAGATTTGAATCTAGCGCTATCAAAAAGCATTGTGGTGATTTGGCCGACCGGCTTGCAGCCACGTTAAATAAGTAGCTAAAGGGTCGACGCGCCAACGCCGGTTCTTTGCTATCCCTATGAACCGAAGTGTAGCGAGTTTTATTTTCCATGCCCATTCGTATCCCCGACAATTTGCCCGCCAAGGAAATTCTGATCAACGAAGGCGTGATGGTGATGGATGCGGCAACTGCCGCCCGTCAGGACATTCGGCCCATGCAAATTGCGCTGCTCAACCTGATGCCCAACAAAATTAAAACAGAGACGCAAATCGCGCGCCTTCTTGGTTCTTCGCCGTTGCAAGTTGATTTGACCTTGATCCGTATCGGCAGTCACGCGGCAAAGAACACCAGCGAAGAGCATCTGCTTTCATTTTATCAGACTTGGGACGAGGTCAAGCACCGCAAATTTGACGGGCTCATCATCACCGGCGCGCCGATAGAAACGCTTGCCTTCGAAGACGTCACCTATTGGAGCGAGTTGCAACAAATATTGGATTGGTCGACAACGAATGTGCATTCGAGCTTTTTTATCTGCTGGGGCGCGATGGCGGCGATCAACCATTTTCACGGCGTGCCGAAATATACACTCCCGCAAAAAGCTTTCGGCGTTTACCGCCACAAAAACCTCAACCGCGCATCACCTTATTTAGCCGGCTTTTCCGATGATTTTTCCATTTCAGTTTCCCGTTGGACTGAAGTGCTAAAGCAAGACATCAAACCGGAAATGGAGCTGGAACTACTGATGGAGTCAAGCGATACAGGCCCTTGTTTGTTGCATGAAAAATTTGCCAACCGGCTCTATATTTTCAATCACATTGAATATGACTCAACGTCTTTGGCAGACGAATATTTCCGTGATGTGGAGAGCGGCGTGGAGATTAATTTGCCGGCTCATTATTTTCCCGGTGATGATCCGACGCAAAAACCCTTGAACCGTTGGCGCAGCCACGCGTTTTTGCTGTTTAGCAACTGGATCAACCAAGTCTATCAGACGACCGACTATGACCTCAATAAAATCGGACACACACCAAAATGAGCGCGCTTCAACTTCACATTCGCCCCGTTGAACGCAGCGACTATGATCAATGGCACCAGATGTGGACGAAATATCTCGAATTTACAAAATCAAGCGTCGCGCCTGAGGTCTATATCAGCACGTTTGATCGTTTTTTTGATGAGGGTGAATTTGAGCCCAATTGCCTGATTGCGCAATCAGGTGATCAAATGGTTGGGCTGGTGCATTTTCTCTACCATCGCCATAATTGGTTTCCGCAAAATGACTGCTATTTGCAGGATCTTTATGCGGATGAGACAAGGCGCGGAACCGGCATTGGGCGAAAGTTGATAGAGGCTGTCTATGCGCGTGCCGATGCC
>JAXHNY010000001.1:0-36862 GCA_034519905.1 Ahrensia sp. | reverse complement strand
AGCGCTTCACTTCGTTCAGATTACGTATTGCTTGGTACGGTGGGTGCATGTGTCGATTTTGAATTTCGATCTGCGCGCTTCGATCGCGATGGCAGGGTGAGGGCGGGGTCGCGCCGCGATATACACCCGCGCGATGCGCCGCTGATATTCAATCAGTAGATTGTCCGTCGATTGTCTCATGTTTTTAATGCCTTACTGTTTCCATGTGACATAGTGACCAAATGTCACAAATCATCCGACTGATTTTGTCTTGCATTTTCAATGGCTTAGCCTCTTGGCTCGCCTATGCTGCGCACGCCGTCATCTGCCACGTTGATTTGCGTGTTGTTCATCGTGCCGATCACCATGATCGGGCGTTATGTCGGTCACGTTCACGTCAGCCGGCTTCTTGGCGTACTTATACGGCATCAGCGCCGCCGCAGCCTTGTTCATGATCTGGTTGGACATCTTTGGTGTCCATGCGCACGCAAATACTTCGCCAGCGCCAGCGTATCCAGCGCTTTGGAGCAGGCTTAACGTAGTTGCTGAATCGCTTATGGCCGCATGCCTCAAGATAGTCAAAAACCTTGTCGTTTCGCTTGTTGAGAAGCGCGCTTTTTGGCCTTCCCTCTCTCCCGTGCCCGTCGAACTGCGTTTGAATTTTCCGGCGACGTTATTTCCAGCGATCCTACCGGCTCAACATCATCAGCGATCAAATCAGACTGGTCAGGCTCGCGCACCAGCTCGTCGCCGATCTCTTTGATGGCCTTGGCCAACTGCCAGTCATCGCCGATCTGCTGGATAAGCTTTTAGTCTGCCGCTAGGCGCAAAACTTTCCCCGCGTATTTACCGCCGGATTGTCGCTGCCATTTACTGCTGCGGTCGCCGCATTTTCAGGCGATTTCACAAAGGTGTGTGTGCCTCAACAGCCCCTTTGGTTCATCATTTGACATCTGCTAAGCCTCTGAAACTATTATTTTATTCCAAATTTTACGCATGAAACGCCAGCCGATCAAAATAGCCAAAATGTAACCGGATGTAACCAAAAATAACCGAAAAGTAACCGCTTTTATTGAACGTTTTCATATAGTTATATACACCGGTTACTCAGTTACATAGAGAAATAATGCCTCATTGTACGCATGCGCGCGCGCGTGAGAAAAATCATTATTATGCGGTAACTGGTAACCCATTGACGTCAAGCCTTTTTGTTTTTGTTGAATAAATCCGGTTACATTTGGGTTATATTGGGTTATTTTGCGTTACCGTAAATTATCACCCTGCCCCATCCGGCAGAAAATCCAACACTCGCATATTTCACACATTGTTAAGTGGTCGCCGGATCAACGCACTATGCACATACAAGATGTTGTAAGTCCGGCGATCTCTTTTTTAATAAATCGGGCTAGGGATTTGTTAAGTACGGGCGCGGGGTTTTGTCGTTAAACGATGGCGTTTCACTGCAAAAATAAATCGCAAATATGCGATAAATAGTTGACGCGGGAATAAATTATGTTCTCTTGGTTCCCTTCTCCGTGTTTTTTGGGCAAAAAATCCATGCTCAGCCTTTGGCCTTTAGAATATCCCCCCCAATCGCAAAGCCGACTATCAAATGTCTTTAAAAACGCAGCCATTTTATCACGACGGATCATTGCGGCCGTCATGGGATCGTCTAAGCGAAATCGCAAAATGGTCGTGGTGCAAATGACGTTTCGAGGCTCTTTTTTTTCGAATGTTAACGTTTTTTGGTTAATTCATTTATGGTTTCAAATTTAAAAAAGATAGGTCATACTTTTTTTTAAATTCTCTCTCTTTTCATTTTCTTAGCTTTTCTCCTCTTTATTGATTTAAATCCTTCGGAATGACCGCCGCAGATTTTATCGCCTTTCACAAGCGCCTCAGCATCAGTCGGGGCGCTTTATCTTGCGCCTTGGCATAGCGCCCAACAGCGGCACCGCTTACGCGCTTGGGCGCAAGGAAATTCCGCTCACTGTTGCGCTCGCATGCGCGGCCATCGAAAAAGACCTAAAGCCGCTTTAAACAGCGGCTTTATGCTTTTGGCTTGGTGCGTCAGTCGTCCGCACCATCGCTGCCAACGCCATTGATTTGCGCGATCTTATCCATACTGACCAGCAAACACGTCAGCACATCGCCGCCGATTTTTGACCTTTTGATCGTTGCCATACCCACGAAAAACCACATCGCGCGGCGCTTGCTGCAAAGCATTCCACCAGCCGGTGCCATACCACACTTGATCGGCATAAATTTTTGACAAGTTTGGGCCGTCTTTTGGTATAGCCAAAAACAGACCAGGGCCAAACTTTGGTTTTTTAACGAGGCTAATGTTGACCGTGTAAAGCTGCTTTTGCACATTGCGCAATTCTGTATCGTGCCCGCCGTCGCGTCGGTATTCATCGACGATCATGCCTACGCTTTTGCGCTCGCCGCGGCTGAAATTATCGACCGATGATTGCATCAGCCAATTGAGGCATTTGTGCCAGTTTTCAAGTTCTTGCTCGCGCTGCATTTGCGTTGCGGCCGCGATAATTTCGCCCACGGTTTTAAAGTCGTCTAAATTGAGCCCCACCGACGCAAGCCCTTGCTTGCCCACCAATAGCTGCGCAGCGGCCATCAGCGTGCCGTAGGTGTCGATCGCGCGGCTGTCCAGCCCTTGCGCTTGCAGCACGTTCCAATAGTCGCCCAGGAGCACGTTAAATACGCCCCAGCCGTCCATTATTTGGCGCAAGATCATACGCCCATCTGTGTCGTTTAGTTTCATGTCAATTGGCTTTGAAGCCACGTGCTGCGCCAGCTTATCAAGGTTAACCATCGCCGTGCGGGTAATGTCTTGCGGCATCAGCGGCGGCGGGTTAATAGCCGCCAGGCAAAATGATGATCGCATATTAAAGGTGGTGCCATCGTGATTTTGACCGCCGCGCGCCACTTCACCGCCCGAATAGGCAACACGCGCCAGCTCGATGACGCTTTGCGCTTTTGTGCTGCAACTGCTTGGCTTCTATTTCATCAACCAGAACAGGCAAACTGTCTTGCTTGATGTGCTGATAAATACCGGCCGCCGTTGTGTCGACCGTGGCAAATAGCGCATTTTGCAACACGCCCTTAAGCAATTCGTGCAACGTTGACTTGCCAACACCCGCGCCGCCGGTGGTAAACAGGATCGGCCGTGATCGCAGCGCGCCGCCCATCAGCGCCGTGGCAATCCATCCAAGCACAAGTATCGGGTCAATATACGGCCGCGACCACGACCACGTTTTAAGATAGTCCAAAATGCGTTGCGCAGGGCTTTCGTCTGCCGTCACCGGCTCGCGCCAAGGCTCAATGGTGCGCGCCATGCGGGTATAGAGCGAGCCTTCATGCATTTGCGGCTTGCTACGCTTTAAAACGCCGTTTTGGCTTTGCCAAAGGTAATTACCCGAATGCCACAAAAAACTGTCATCGCCTATTTGCCAGCCACCACGGCCACGATGCTGCACTTTTGGGTCAAACAGCGGTTGCCGCGCTGCCTCTTGGATGATGGCTTCGGCGCAAGTTTTGGTTTCGAGCCTTTTGACCGGCAAAAAAGGCTCATTTTCGCCCGTTTCAGGGTTCAGCTTCATTATCAACTTTGCCCCAGGCGGTAGTCCATGCCATTTTGCTTCATTGTGAAATGGTGCAAACAAATCGGTCAGCGACGTGTCGTCAAATTTAGTCACTAGGCGCAAATCGCCGGTGGCATTGACCACATACACCACGCCGTCGACATCGCGGCCAACCACTTTGATCGGGCAGTGCGGCGGCATTGCATCGCTTGGATAACCATCCCATTTGCCAGGCTTGATTGTTCGGCTTGGATCCTCTGGATCAGGGCGCGGCAAATTGGGATCGGGCGCATATTGCAATTGGCGCTCATCGGCAAGATCGCTCATAGCACGATCTTTTAAAAGCGCGCGAATTGCCTTTTTTCCCCAGTTTGCGTTGCAGCTGGTGTTTTATGGACTGCGCCTTTGCTTTATTGTTTTACAGATGTTTGGGCGGCGGCGTGCCCTGCAACTGGGAGGGGTTGGGTTCAGGCACGCCGCCACCTAACTGTTACCGTCGACCAGCTATTCTAATGTTTAGCGAGGAATTTACCGACTTGACGTTGACATTGCGCCTTGCACAAGCGCGCCTGGTTGATCGGCAAGCAATTGCACCAACTCTGGCTCAACGCCCATATAGGTGAGGATTTTTGCGTTCATCAAATAGCTTTTTAGATAAGGCAACAGCTTGATCAAACGTCAAAAGCGCATAGCGAAACATGGGTAAATTTGGCAAAAATTTTGACTTCTGTCCTGCAATGCCAGCTTTCCGCAAAACCCATGCTTATGCGCATCGATAGCGATGACTTCCGGCTCTAGGCTTGGATATGCCCGAATAAACGCAACCATGTACCCAAATACTCTTCAATCGGCCCATCAAATAGATCATCGCTGTCAAACAAATCAGACCCTAAAAATGACGAACTAGATCCAGCTACTCTTGCTATATCGCACGCAATTTGAACTCCTTGATCTGCAACTTCACCCACCTCCTCCGCGTCAGGCACTGTTTGCTCCTCCGCATCGGGCTTGTCGTTTTCAGCCACCTGCTGCCATAATCACCCACCGTAGCTCCGCGTCAGACACTGTTTGCTCTTTAGCATCATTTTGTTACTTTTGCTAGATCTGGCTTTTTTTCATCTTTTCATTCATCTATTCCTTGCATTAGGTCATTAAAATCATCACCCACATGGCTTGCCATGATGGTGAGCGGCTTGCCTGTCGCGCCCAGCTTTTCGACTGTGGCGTTGCAGTTGGCTTTCAAAAGCAGGGGGGGGGGGGTCGCGTTGCCCACATTGTTATCGCGCGCTAAGAACTATTTTGAGAAATACACGGCAAAATGCACTGGCACATTGGCCAGGTTGGTGATTGATCCACCGGCCCACACACGCGCTTCGGGCGCAGCTATCGCCAGCGACAAGCCAGTTTCTATGCCCTCGCAAACAATTACCGCGTCTTTAACGTCCGTCTGGCTTTGCGCCCGCCAAAACGGCACATTGCTTGGCCCCATAGAAATTTCGATCACGCTGCCGGTCACTTCCCCGCGTATCAATTTTGGGTTTTCAACCGCTGCTTTTTTGTGCTCAATCGGGTCTAAAAACGTGATGATCACGCGGTAACAACGCCTGTCGCACCGCGAAACGCGCTGTGAATCGCCGGAAACTTTGGGTTATCGCGCGTCGGCTTTCCGTTTTCCCATTTAGTTCCCTTCCAATATTCCGTTGCCAGGCTAAACCGCATGGTTTCTTTGTTTAAAAACGCGATATCGCGCAGGCAAATATCGCGCTTTAAAAAATACCACTCAAAAAAATCACCATTTGGAGCGTCCGCATAAAGCGGAAACGTGTTTTTTTCAAACAACTGTCCAGCCTTGGCAATTTTCTGCAACCGCGCTTTTGCCGCATCGATCTCGCGTTGCTTCGCGCTTTCATTGGCTTTGACTTGCATTTTTCGCATTTCTCCCTGGCTCATGGTGCGCAAGCCCAAAAAGTCGCGTAGGCAAAGGCAACGTGCCCGCCATATCTGTGCCATAGCTTCTGACATAAGCGATCAGCCCGATCAAATCAAACTTGGCATGGCCATGCACACCACGAAACGATTGCCAGCGACCGCGCTTTTCGCCCGTCAAAACCACCGAAAGCGCAGGCGTTTTGTTATAATCGCCCGCGACCGGATCATGCGCAACCCATCGAACGCCGCCGCCTTCGCGCTTTCCACTTGGCAGCAAGCGAAAGCACAAATCCTCGCAGCGGTTCAGCAGCCCTTCACGTATGATTTGGCTGTCATCGGCGCGCATTGTGCTCATGATGATATTTCCTGCAAGCGCAGGCATTCGTGGCCTTTTGGAATGCACGACGCGCCGCCAAAGCGCTCAAAATCTGCTACGCACGTTAATTTGACGCGGCACGGCTCAATCCAGCGCTTTTGCGTGCCTAACCTACAAAGCTCATGGCTTGGATGTTTAAGCCATACCAGCCAGACATAGGCAGTGGCCGTCTTGCCGTTGACGTGCCAAATGCCTTTGTGCATCGGCACGCGCTCGACAAATTGAAACTCAAAATTAGGCGGTGTTTTTTCAAACAAATCGCGATATCGCCTTTGCGTTTCGCAAAAATTGCCGCGCACAAGCGCCGCGACGCCGCGCTTTGCATGAGTTTTCAGCGCCTTTTGTATAAATTGAGTGGCATAAGCAAACGGCGGGTTCATAATCACCCACTCAAATTGCTGCGCGTCCAAATTGTTGCTTAAAAAATCATGGCGCACGGTGTCGCAGCCATAGTCATAAATATCCCAGGCGCTGACATGCCCATATTCTGCGCACACATCGGCCATGTGCCGCTGTCCGGCGCATGGGTCCAAAATTGTCATGGCACAATCCAGCGCGTCACGGCCGATTTGCGGCAGACAAATTTCAAACAGCGCGCGCGTTGCCCAGGGCGGCGTTGGAAAAAACTCCAAACTGTCCATTGGCTCTTGCCGCCGGTTCATAACCGCTTCGGCTTTGCAGCTTGCTGTTTGTTTTTGCAACGTCAGGCGCTCATAAATCACCGCCGATCGTTTGCGCATCTGAGGCGGTCCATCAGCCTGGTCAAAATCGGCATCATCGCGCATATTTTCGTGCTCTTTGAGGCGGTAGTGGATGCCCGCACGGCTAACACCGCCCGCAGCCGCCAAATGCGCACCTGATGATAGACCTAGGCCCGAGCTGGCAAGCCCAAACGCCATGCGCCGAATTTCATGGGCTGCAATCCATTTTGGGTCTTGCGTAGCCTTTTTTTGCGGGTTTTGCGCGTGCACTTCCGGCGCGGTTATCGTGCCGCGCACTTCACAGCAAAGCGCAATCAGCGCCCGCATAATGAGATCGATCAACTTTGCCCGTTCGGTGTCGTCGCAGTCGCAATTTTGCTCGATCCGATGGAGCGCCAGCTTTAAAGCGGTCAAAGTTTCAGCGCGCGGCGCAAAACGCCCGCTTCTGATGTTGCTATATTGACCAGCCGATAGACCGGCTACACGCTCAAGGCGATAGCCCGCAACGCCGAGCGCCACTCGCTTTTTATCAATTTTAAAAAAGCAACAGCCGCGTTTTCCATGCTAGCAATCCACCCATCGGCGCTGTTTTTTGGCCCTTAACTATACATACCAATGAGATTGATCATATACTGTGTCGGATCGCCCATTTTATTGACCGGGCTTTTGCGCACCAAATATTTTTTGATGACAACCAGGCCGATGCGGCCAGTAACAATAGAGTGCTGTCTACATTAACAGTTACAGATGCCGCTCTTTGCCAGCGCAGTATTTGTAATCAAAACAATATTTGATCGATTTTTTTCCGCGATATTACAAAGCGCATTCCATATCTGCCGCAAACCCCTTGGCGCATCTGTAAAATCGGGCGTTGGAAACACCAAATCTTCAAAAAGATTTTGGCCAGCGGCTGGGCCAGTAGCTTTTGCTCCCGTCGTCGCGGCGCACCGCGTCCGCTGCCGCCTCATCAAGCACCCATGCCGGCAGCGTCACGCACAGCGCTTTGCCGCCCTCGTGGTCAATTTGCTCTGCAAAAATATCGCTTTGCGTGTGCGCGATTGGCTACGCGCCCTGCAAGCCAACAACCGCAAAACAATCGAGTTTTTCATATTGCCTTTATTTTATGTGCACCTACTGGCTATCAGTTGGCACAAGCAAAATCTTGCCAGCCTGATCAGCTGTCATCTTCGCCTTGGTACTGGTCTAGATATTGCACATCAGTTGCTCAGCGAGCCGCTGCGTGGCCATCGCTTGCGGCATACTTAAAATCAGGCGGTGCACACCTTTTGATGAAACGTGCGACGACAGTTTAATCGAAGAAGTGTTTGACACTGACCTACTTTGACATTTTAATCCAACCCATCACAGCACCTCTTTGTTGATCATTTTCGCCATCATCATCAGCTTTGGCGTCATCGTCAGCGGCATAGGTTTCTCGCAAAACACCGCCCACAAGTCCGGCCTTTGTCAGTGCAATAACGGCTGCCGCCAACATCCGGCTCATGCCAGGACGGCGCGCTGCGCCCATATCGCCTGCCAATATCCGCTTTGAAAAAAACAGCGCTTCGCCCAGGTCAAAACCAAATTCATTGATAGCCCCATTGGTCACGCCGTCGGTCACTTGGACACAATATGACCCGTCGTCAAACATGCCTACCACCCGATAGGCATGCCCACTAACCGGCACTTTTATCCTAAATTCCTTGTGAATAAGCGCCACATTTGGCCGCGTGCAGAGCGTGTCGCTGAAAACAAGACATAGGCTTGGCAGTTAATCTGATCACCCATGATGGACGCCTCCATCCTTATTTGCGTTTTTTTCCGCCGCCAAACTTTCCACAGCGTCGTAAAGCCTTTGCAGTGTGCGCACATTGGGCGCGCAATGCTGCTGCGAAAGACGCCGCCATGTTTCATGGTTGATCCAGCCCTTGCGGCGGTGTAAACGGCCTTTCGGGTCAACTGGGCTGCCATCCGCAGCCGTTCTATTTCAGAAAATTCCTTAATCGTTGACATGCGAATCACTTTATGAGCATTTTTCGCTCACAAAATACGCTTTTATAGCGGATCGTCAAGGTGCAGCATGTTTTTGAGTAGCAATCCACAGGCGCTAATTTGCGTTTTATGGACTACAGCAGAGATGAACAAATCAGCGTGGGTAAAAGCCATTATGGACTACCTAAATGTTTCGGCAAACCGAACCTGCACGGCTTGCAGACATTGCAGCATCGACACTTCATCAGCCTTTAAATGAAAAAGACCATATTGGTATGATTTCCCGGCCGATCAATGGCTAAAATTGCGGGAAATTTGCGAGGCGTAGAGAACGCCTATCGCATTCCCAGGCAAGCCAAAAGGCTTTAGCGAAAACGAAGTCACAGCCTATGACGCCGCTAAACATAAATCCGATCAATAACACCGCCCGCGCCGCCAGCCACGCGACCTGTGCCAGGGCACCAGCAAAGCCCGATGCATGGGTCATGCGCAGCCATGCTCTCCGAGCTGGCGGGCATTTTAGCCCGCGACTGCCTATATCATTATTGACCTTAATTTGACGCCAAAGCCCGGCGATATTGTCACGCGCGCACCGATTATACCGAATGGGCGCACAACCGATTCGGAATCGTCATTCGCCGCTATGATCGCCCTTTTTGGTCACCCATTGCGCCCGAGAGCAGGGAAAACCGCTTGTCGTTGATTGCAGTCACACATAAGTCAAATGGCGTCGATGATCAATTTAGTGCGCGAGCGCTTGGACGTCAGTTAAACACTTGAGTCCGTCAAAAAAAGCGGTAAACAGAAATTTCACCAAACCAAAAAACGACAATCACGCAGAAAAATACATTTTTTCGAAGGCGATCACTCAACTCTCGTCAATAATGCCGCCAATATACCACGCCAGATCGCGGACTCTTTATCAGCAGGCCGATAAACAGCAGCCGGATAAAACACACCGGTGCTAACGTCCAAAATAATTCGATCATGCTTTATACCGGCGCGGCTCACCCAGCGCCAACAAACCCCAGTGCAAAACCGCAGCATTTTGCGAAGAAATTCCACTTAACAAAACCAAAATGAATTTTATGCCGCAATCCACTTACCAAAACCTGATGAATTTATAACGTCGGTTTTACCAATTATAATAAATATCAGCACTCTATTGCGCAATGCGCTTTTAAGCGTATTTGAGCGTAAAATCAACGGTGAATTGGATTGCATCGATGAGGAAAATCGGCTTCGCCAGTGTTGGCGGCAGGGTCACTTACGCAGCAATGGGGCGCGAAGCATCGTGGCTCGGCGCAACTGGCAGCGGCTGCGCACCGCACAAAAGCGTATTTCCACCGGCATTGCCTGAAAGTGATGATCTCACGTTTCCCCGTCAGCAACCAGCATGGCTGATATCGGGCGGCAAACCAAACAGCAACCATCAGCGGCCACGGACTATGTTGCGCGTGCAATGCGCCCTTCACCGAAATGAAACAAACCTATGATCAAACTTGGCAACATTACTACAAATGCCGATGAGGCTTTGGTTATGAAGACGAAGCGACCGGTGCATGGCGTCAGTTTTTCCGGAAGCGTGCCATAACGTCACCAATTTTATTGACGCAGAGCTAAAACGCGCAGACCGCGACCCAGTGCAGGAAAGCCATGTTATGCAAGCGCTGACCTGCATGCACATGCAAATCATCGCAAGCGTCGGCGCTTCCTGCCTGCAATACACCGATGAAAGTGCGCGAAAAACGCCCGCGGCGTATGCAAATCATGGTACGCGGACGTTATCTTGAGCACTTTGAAAAAAATGCGCTTTAATCAAACCAGAGGATCTGTGCAATGTCCAAACCATGTAAAATTTGTGGAAAAAATAATAATTATAAAGTGTGCGTTTGGGCCAAAGCGGCAATCTGAATTTAGCTACGGCATTCCACCGAAGGCGCGCGATTGTTACTGGCAAGCGCTGATGAAAATCTCAAAACTTCAGGACATTGCGTCTGTGATAGCTTTGACTTACGGCAAAGGCAACGTGGTCACTAACAAACTATTAATTGCCGAGCATCCCTGAGGCCAGAGATAACCGGTGACGATCCAATTAAAGAATACTTCGAAGACTTCGCAAAGGATTTTTCCTTGCCAGGTGTAACCACGATATAGCGCACGGAAAACACTACTGTTGGAGGTTGCCGTGCCATAGTAAAAATTAAAGCAATCTAACCGGCATGATCATAACGCAGGTTGGGCTGCCACCAGAGCGCGTCTCGCATGAGTCGAACGTCTGCAAGGCTGCAACCAGAAATTTTTCAGCGCATTCCCTATGGCTACAGCCAATAGCCTGGGCTACTGCTCGAGTAAAATCAGCCTTGCAACGGTTCGACTTTAACTCCGAACGCAAAAACCTACTGCGATCAAAATTGGTCAATGGCCAAAATTCCATTTTGGTTTTGACCCTTGATGGCACACGGGTAGTCGACATCATGCTGCAGCGCCGTTACCCATAACGGAACAAAAGCGCCGCGACGACAAGCCGAATCCGCAAAAAGGCGAACTGCAACAGCAACTATATGACGAACAGTCGCAGCACCGCAAAGCGAGGTTTACGCTATGATAGAGCTTTAAAACGAATAGCCAGTGATTTACCCTGTTCATCTCCGTGACGATGAAATCGCCCTGCGGTATTTTGGTCGGCGTGATTTATATCGATATTTGCATCGCCAGCAGGCACCGCTCAACACTTCACCGTTAACCGAGGGTTTATCTATCCAAAAGGCCTACCAATGTCTTTTGACTGCTGACAGTTTGTGGCCTGGCCTGCGGCTGCCAGACGGCTTTGGTTGAAGCGGACTGTCCTGGACTTGCAAAATTTAAAAGGCATGATGAACGGCTTGTTTATTCGGCGCAAAAAATTACAGAACCGCGTATAAACTGCACACTTTTTGCACTTTAATCCAAACATTGGGCAAATAGTCGGTATTGATGCATTGTTATGAAATCCGTAATGACGTCATAGCGGAAGCGCAACTATGCAATTTCGAAGCCAGAGAAGCAGAAGCTTTAGGGAAAAGTGCAAGCCGGCAGGTAAATCTTAGAAAAAGAAAATAAACACAATGAGAAAGCTCAAATAAAGCGCCTGCACTCAAAAACTATTGAAAGCGCTTTTGACAAAGATCCTGACTAATCCTATATCGCCAAGAATATCCGATGACCGAGGATAAACACCATGGCAAAAGCCCACCAACACCCGCACGTGTCGTGGCGCGATGGCAGGCCACGCTTTACCCCAAGCAAATCGCTGCGTGACCAAGGCCACATCGGCAAAGACTTAAAAACCGATGATGGCCAATGGTTCACACGCGGCCAAGCAGTCGATTGGTCTGAGGCGTTTCAGGCGCAATTGGCTAAAACCGCACGCGCTAAACCGCGTGGCATCCCCAAAAGCAGCTGAAACAATCACCGTTCATGGAACTTTTGGATAAGTGGCAGCGCGGCGCGATTAACCCAAAATTTGACACAACCAAGCAACACGCCTTGGCAAAAAAGCCGCGATGGTTATGCCTTTGGCGCACGCACCATCGAGCGCGCACATCCCAACTTCTATGCGTCACCGGTGGCCGCCATTGACCGGCCTTTGTGCCGCAATCTGTTTGAGCGCATTTGGCACAAGCACGGCCTTGCGTCGGCCAACAACGCCATGCGCACGCTTTCAGCAGCCATTTCATGGGCGCAAGTCAACTGGCGAGTAAAGATGACCGGACAACCCCGCCACACGCTTGCAAATGCAGGCACCGGCCCCGCGCGTGCGCTTTGGCACCCGTGCCGAAATCATCGCAATGGCGCAGGCGCAGATGCAATCGGTCTGCCTGCCATTGGCGATTCAATATTGATGGGCTTGTGGACGGGCCAGCGCCAGGCAGATCGGCTTGAATTTATTGAGCCGAGGGCCACTGGGCAACCGCCGCATATTCAGGCAAAACAAAACAGGCGCCATTGTTGCTATTTTAAAAGCGCCGGAACTTGAAAAGCGCTTTGAGGCATCTAAGTCGCGCCGTGCGGCCGCAGGCATGATCAGCGGGCACGCAAATCTTAAACGAGCGCCTTATGCGCGGCCAGTCTGTCTGGCAGCCCCTTACACGCAAAAGCTATACAACGCAGATTTTAACAAAGGTAAAAGCCCATGCGGCTGCGATCAGCGGCTTGGCATCACTTGCCAATTTTCTTGATCTGGATTTGCGCGACACATCGGTCACGTGGATGGCTTTGGCTGGCTGCGAAATTCCTGAAATTGTATCGGTGACCGGCCACACGCTAGAAAGCGCAACGCAAATCTTAAAGCACTATTTGGCGCGTCATCCTGAAATGGCGGACAGCGCAATCACAAAGATGATTAAGTGGTATGAGGCCGACGGCGAAACTGAAATTGGCCTCTGATCAAACTGCGCGATTTTGTTTTATATCGTGCGATAAAAAAACCAAGGCACAGAATAAGTCATTGTTATATGAGCATTTCATAATGACTTTTAATCAGTAGGTCGAGGGTTCGAATCCTCAGCGCTCACCACAAAATCCAATACAATCAATATTTTAATATGTGACTGACAGAACAATAAAAGAACATGCGACTTTTGTGAGACATCACTAAAAAGTCTCAAGAAAAACGGCCGTTATTTTGAAAGCCGCTCTACGATCCGATCTGCGAGTTCCAACAACTCAAGGCGCTGTTCCGCAGTAAACCCTTGCGGCTTATAAGGCGCAGCGCTGTCTTTTTTGTTGACGTCGCGATAAAGGTAAAAAAGCACACCAGCAACCAAGCCAAGAGGCCCAAGCTTTTCAGCAAGCAATTGCAGAAAAGGCAAATCAAGCATTTATTGTCTGCCTTTTTTGCAGCTGCACGACCTGAAACATCACGCGTCGCATGATGATAATAAGTAACATTGGCAGCAATATACCGTATAAAACCAACAGAAAATAACTTGCATGGGTATAGAAATATGAGATTACACTAATGCAAACATAGAATTGAATGGCTAAAGCTGAAATGCGTAATTTGCGAGAGACAATTGGGTTTCGTCCATTGAGCCATAATGCGCTAAAACTAATGACCCCACCAATAAACATTAACCAACCCCACACTTGTTGCCTAAACGGATAGTCGAACACACCAAAAACGGCGATCGACGAGGTTTCTTCTAAAATAAGCAGCACGCCATTTAGAAAAAAATACAAAGCAACAATTGCTTCAATTTGGCGGATCGAAACATATTCAGCTACATCGGTGTTGGTCATTGCGTCATCCTCACGCCGCAGGCAATTCAAGTTGAAGCAACAAATGCGTATGGATGTAATTTAGCACTGTCGCTGATTGCGCCGCCTTTATTAACAACAGAAACAGACAATCAACTGGCGTCACTGCATCTGCAAGATCAAGGTCTAAATTTTTCCAATCAATAGTGCCTAAAGCAATATTGTTCTGCGAAAACAAAACATCACGCTGTGTTGTTGCGTTAGACACCCATGCAGTAGCACTTGGCAACTTATATTGGATTAAGACCGTTACGTCCATAGAAGATATTGAAGTAACACCTGCTCTGTACAATACCTTTTATTTTTTTTAGTTTTGTGCCTGCGGGTAAAAATACGCCGGACATAAGCCAGTTTGGTTGTGGCTCTGGGCCAGTACCGTATGAACTGCTTGCGTTTGGCTGTGTTATTCCATACCCACCTGCCGGCCCGTACCACGCAGGGGTAGGACTAGCTGCAACATAATATCTCTGAGAGATATCAATTGCAAATGAACCGCCAGTGCCATTGGCACCAGGTGTGCCGCCAGCGCCAGAACCGCCATTCCCAAGTAACCATCCCATAAACATTATAAAACTCCCCTTACGTTACAATTAAAGTAACAGCCTGACTGGCTTTGACCCACAAATATTCACCTGCCAAAATTTGAATGGGTTCAGGCTTAAAGTGGCTTTGATGATGCGGGGTAAGCGTGGCGGCTGGTTCGATAGTCGCGCTTAATGTCACAGCAAAGTCATAGCCGTATGATCGCGTTTGCACTGTCCCCGAAAACGGCCCAGCTATTGCCATTTGCCAAGTGTCACCGATCAATATGTTTTGTGTTGCCGGCATCTATTGTTCCTTTCGTGTTGCAAGCGCTGTCGCAATGTTTTTTCCAAAGTCTTTTAGCGTGTGACCGCCCATATAAAGACCCAAAAACCAAGTGGTCAGCTGCAATAGATCAGCTGTAGCGATGCTTGGCGTTCCGGTGGCAATTGCAACTATCTGCCAAACCCAAATACGGCAAGCAAATACATCCAGCCCCAGCGCCAACGCGTCTTTTAAGCCACCCGCTTTTGTCTCGGCCAGCAGAAGCTCAAACTGTTTGTCGATTGCCTTGCTTTGCAGTGCAATAAAAAGCGCCCCGTTTTCGGCTTCCAGTTTTTGTATATCCGCAGATACTTGTTGGGGCCGCTGCAAATAAGCATCTTCAATTGCTTGCGGTGTAGCTTCAACACCAAGCCGCCCAGCAATAGCGTCGATCACATCACCAGCCACGTCAGCGCCTTTGCCGCCAATGCTTTGCTGCAATACGTTTTTAAGTATCGGCGCACCAATTTGTGTAAGGATAGGAATTAAAACCGCAATCGCGCTCATGCTATAGCACCTCATTCAATGCCTTAACCTGATCTTGCTTTGCGTCGCTCCATCGCTGAAATAAAAACGCGGCGATAAACAATGCTGCAATAATCGCCAGCAATGTAAGCCCCATTTCAATGCTCAGGTAGTTTGGCTCAACAGCCACGGTCGCTGTGCCGCCGCTGCTGACAACACCTCCACCAGCCGACACGTCTCTATTGCGCTGTGCTTTGTCAGCAGACTTTTGCGCGGTTTGTTTTTGCGCTACAATCACCGCTTGTGATGCTTTGGCCTCGCGCAGTCCTGCGGCTTTCATAAAAGCAATGCGCCGACCCCAGCCTTTGCCAAACACTTTCCACGTGCGCAGCGCCATTACAAACGCCAGCCGCTTGTCACAGATACGCGCAACAGTCACTGCGTTATGGTGATCGCCAACGCTTGCCAGCAGCCATTTGCGCGCCCGTGACACACCGCTGTTGACCGCTGCATCATAGACCACACGATCAACCCCAACAGCTAAGTTTGTTGCACATTGAGCAGCATCCCAATAGTTTCGCTTATAAATTGTCAGCGCTCGCTCATACGGTAATCTCAAAAATAGGCACTCTTCGCGCGCCAACTTGCCGCTCATATTCTCTATTTACCGCCTCGGTAATACCAAAGCGAGTTTTGCCGCCGGGGTCTGCGGGATGGTTTGAGTTTATGCCCTCAAACTTAGCTGTGTCGGCTTGGCAAATTTCAAATCGTGTCATCTCATTATCCTAAAAATACACGCATATTGGGCGCTATTTGTGGAAACGACTTTCAGTGCGTGCCCGGGCGGAACGTTAAACGCACCAGATGTTTGATATGTTGGAACTGGCGCTTGTTCGACCCCAGATGCGTTGTTGTAGCTTTAAGTTTATTGATGAAACTGTACCGCCTCCAATACACACCTGTGCAGACATCCCATTGTATTGCGATACCAATAATCGCCAGCGGTAGCCACCAAATCCATCAGACCCGCATATTCCGGGGTTTTGCCATCCAGCTTTTTGGTTGCCCTCAACTACGCGCCTGCAAGTATGCGATTGCCTAGCGTAGTGGAATAAACTGGGCTCACAAAATCGTAGGCTTTGATCACACCGTCCATTATTGTTTACAGATTTGACCGTTTTTGAGAGTTAGATAAACGAATACCATAGTCGGGCCGTAAGAATGGGCCTGCGACTGGTCCGAAATATGCAACAGGGTCGAGAGCCGGTATTATTCCTGATAATCGGATTAGGGCAGGCAAAGCTACTGACTTCGTACAATGCCGATCTGGTGAGGTCTATTAGAACCTTTGTTTGGTTTCCTTCACGAATAAGGTTGCGAACCCTATTTGCGCTATTATCGAATACACCTTTGCCAGTCATCCCGATCATATTGTTTCGGATAGTAAGGTCTTGTACAAAAACGTTTTTTCCAGTTGGGAAACATCAACAACATCTCCATCAAAGCAATAGTTCCAGCCATCAATGACCTCAACATTGCCGATAGAGAACGCGCCAACGCTACCCGATGCCGCTTATTTTGACGTGGCCTTTGCCGCCATAGTCTACAATGTTTCTATGGTCATAAATAAACGGCACTTAGGCCCAGTTGCTTTCAACATGAATAAGCCACGGATAATGCTGCACCGTGCTATGTCAGCTACAACCAATGTGTCCCACTTGCCTTTGATTTTGACTAGGGCTGTGTCACCATAGCCGTTAGCAGTAGTCCAGTGCAATTCTGCCGCGACCCCTCCGCTGACATAATCCGCAAAGGCCGTACCATCGACACCAATGCTTACAGTATTTGCGTCAATCACAGTTACCGTGTAGTCATTTTGTTTAACTTTGCCGTCATTCCCAACACTGCGCAGTCAATTTGCGCCCCGCGACAAAGCCGTGACTTGGAATAGTCGCTGCACTGGGTTTTGTTTTTGTTGCAGCTGTGACCGCGCTAGGGAATCCCGCTGACTTACGAATTTTGTCTGATTGAACGCAAACCCTTTTATCTGAAAACGTAAAGGCCAGCAGCCGCACTAACACCGTCAATCTCTGATGTATCAAGATCAATATAGTTGAACTCTGGGCGGCCAATATGTCGATGATCAAAAACATAAATACCGCTTGCTGTTTTTGCGCCGGAATGGCGAATGAGCGTAGGAAGATAACGTGTCTCAAAAGGATCAACTGTAGTCCTCGCCGCGTTTACAATGTTAACCCGTAGCAGTTGATAAATACTGCTTGTGCCAGCGCAGCAGGGCCCTCCGCCTAAAACGCGCACCTGATCCACAAGGACTGTTTGACTTCCAAGAACCCACGAGTGCCCGTCTTTGCGCGAACACCGCAATTTGATCTAACTCAATTGTTACATTTGAAACAACAATTGGAGTTCCGCCGCCTGCCTGTACATTATAATTTCCCGCTAAATTTTAGTTTAACTGGTTTGTTTTCCGATAAGGCCCACCAATAGCGTTTATCTTAGCAATCATTTTATTGATTGTCGGCATATCATCACCGCCGATGGGTAAACCAAAAGTGACTTCCTTGCCATGTAAACTTGCCCTCTACAGGTAAGACATCAAACTGGACACCACCTGTTGCTGAATAGTCAAGGTCGCCGTTGCTTGCCACACGCTGGTAGGTCGCGTTTATATCGAGCACTTTGACATAAGCACCAACTAACGCTTGAGCGGGCGTGACTGTGGCCAAATCAGCAAATGTTTCGACTTGCAAGGGCGAGCCGACAACCACTTCTAAGAATGACTCTAAAGCATCCTGTGCAATTTGCTGCGTAGTTTCCCTTTCTAGTTTAGCCTCCTCTGCACGCTCTGCGCACCTGCAGCTGTCCGGCAGCGGGCCTTTAAAACCAGTTTCAGTGCTTATAATCACACTACCAACAGGTATCCGAAGCAATTTTAAATGTGCCCTTCGTTCTAGTCGAATTCGTGCGCTTTATCAACATCACGGCGCAGCTCTTGCGTCATAGTCGCCAGCCGGTCGAGTTCAATTTCCAGCGCAACGACTGTTTATCGTGCCGTTGCGCGTCACATCCGTTTCGCGCTCTTGAACCCGCGTGCTGATCACATAAAACTGCGTTGTCGCCAGCGGTGCATCAAAAACGTGATGGTAAAATGCGAAAATGCATCAGTTGTTATTTTTTGCACAAGCGGCTCGACACGCGCAAAAATTTCCGCACCGTCGAGCTTTTGCTCAACCACAACGTCAAGCACATCCCAAATCTTAAACTCAAAGGGCCCAAAGGTTTTTGTCACGCCATCGCCGTTTAGTTTTTGGCTTTGGCGCACTGCGCGCTGAATTGGAAATTCTGTGCTCATAAAATAAACGGCTCCTATGGTCCGGTTTATTTTATGCGATACATCCCGGTGTTAATTGGTTTCACCCAAGGCCGCACCAAAGGTGGGCGCGCGTTGCGGCGCAATGCCTGGACCGGGCTCAATAAAATAGCCATGGCGCGCGCGCTTGGCTTTAAAGCTTTTTTCCGCGTCGGGATCTGCAATCATCTGCAAATGGTCAATGAATGCGCGCCGATAGGCAAGCCGCGTCAGCGGGTGCGACGAAAGCACAGGCGTATAGCGCCCCATATATTCGGTCGCTTTGCGGCCAATCTTGCTGTTTTCATACATGCTTTTATCGCCGTCACCAACCTTTGCAATATGCGCATGATTGACCCGATGGTCACATCGAATGACTATCTGGAAACAAAGGCTATGCCCGGGCCTGGTATTGTTTCTTGAAAAAGATTGCCCGAAGACCGTCTTCAGCTTTAGCATACAAATCTGCAAACAAACCGCCGCCGCCGCCCTTCGACAAAAGACCTTATCCAGAAACCTGGCTCTCATCCATATCTTTGCGGGTCTTTACCGTCACGAATTGCTATGACATGCGTATACACCAGGCCAGCGCCTAAGCATAAGACCGAACCCGCAAGGCTTGCTATATAAGCAGCACCACGAAGCCCTCGGTTTTTGTTACTGGCCATGGCAAAAATGTGGACAGCTTCAATTTGCCGTGCGGTAAACGACATGCCGAAAGATAAAAACTGCGTGGCAAAATCAAGCAATTCACCACCAATCGTTCCCCGCTCATATTTTCCATTCAGCGCGCTTTTAATGCGGATTGAACCTGCAGGAATTTGACGTTCGTTCCAACCAATAATCATTTCTGAATATTTTTCGGCCAGCGCCAAAGTCGCCCAGTTTTGTCGAGCACGCCGCCAGGATCAAGAAAACCAAGCGCATCAACCCCTTGGCGCATTTTTAGCGGCATGTTTGATCCGCTTCAGTAAAGCCAAAGCCTTTCATCGCGCGCTGCATCAGCGGCGGCAAATCCATCCAGTCTAAATTATCTTGCGCAAAGCCGCCCAGCGTGTCGTGCCATGCGCCTGCCTCAACCCCGCTTTCGTGCATTTGTCAGCGGCTTAAGCCCGTTAAGCGTCAACGCGCGATCAACAATAAATTTGCTAAAAACTATGCCCATGCAACTGATCAGCAAATCGCGCCTCGCTGGTTCATTGTATTCATGTAGTCATCCCAAAGGATTGCCCGTCGTTGCCCTGCTGCGGCACCTTTTGCTGCCTTTGGCATCTTGATAGAGCTGTTTTGCCAGTTTGGTCATATCGGCAGAAATCGGCATGCCGGCAAGTGCGCGTGACCGGCCGCCGCAATCACTGAATCGATTCGCTGCGGCCAGTATTGATGTAGCATCCGAGCATGGCGCTTGTGGCAATATTTCGAATATCAGCTCCATATTCTGCCGGTGCATTCCAAACCGTTTCGCGGCCGCGCATGGCATTATAAACTGAATTAACGCGGTATATAGCACGACTTGCTTGCATCTTCGCTTGGCACGCCGTTTACAATCGAGGGCTTTCCCGCTGCGGCCTTGCCATACTCATGAGCAATCACTTGGGTCAGCCACTCTTTTGTCGCTGCCGGATTAGGGCCTAAAACTTCCATGAAAGCGATATCGTTTGCAATATTTTTAAAGTGCGTAAATATCGCGCCAATTGGATCGTTATCGCCAAATTGCTTGTTATATTCCAGCCAGCTTGCAGCGTCTTTAAACTCTAAAAAACGGCCATCTTTGTATTTATTGGCAATGCTGCCTACACCGCTTGCCCGTGCCTGCGGCGACAAATGCGCAGCGCCGTCAGAAATGATCGTCTCAAAAACGTAATCCAGCGCATCATCGATACCAGACTGTCCTACCACTTCCCCCGTATGCGGGTTTTTTCATCAAATCGGGATTGAGAAATGGCTTAATTATTTTTTTCCAAGCATTGCGCTGTGCGTCCGGCGAATCGCCAAGTTTTTTGATCGCTCGCGCATCGTGGCTGTGCGGCAGATCATAGCCTTCACGCTTTGGCATATCGCCGCCTGCCGCATTAAAACGCTGGCGCAGCGCTTCGGTTACTTTCCTTATGCCGTCAGCCATAGCGCGAAATTCTGGCTTGCCAGTGCTTTCGCCGTAAAGCTCTTTGATCAAATCTGGCAAATCAATCTGGTTTATGCGGCGACCGCTAAAACCACCGCGCCTAAATTTTTCCATTGTATCGGTCAGCGCGCGGAACTGCAGCGACAAAATAGCATCAGCTCGATAAGCAATTGATGACCGATTGCCGGTGCCGTTCTGCATAAACAGGTTCAGCGCTGCATCTTTTAAATCTGCGTTGCCCTTATAGTTCTTGTGCGTCTTAAGGTATTGCGCAATTTCACTGCGCTTTGCATCGGCAAGCTGCGTGTTGCGACGCTTCAGTTTTGCCGTGGCGCGCAGTTCGGCCGATACCGCATCACGCGCCGCCTTGGCATCATTGTTCTGCTTAAAGCGCGCATTATAGTAGCTTTCAAGTTCTTCGGCCTGCCGCTGGTTGATTGCGCCCTGTTCGACTGCACTGCGCAGGCAATTTGCTATGCTCATAATTTGCACGCCTCCAAAACATCGGCCAAATAATCATCTTCGCCTGCTAATTCATAAGCCTCACGCTGCGACACCAGCCGCGTATTTCCGGCGTTATCTTCGACGGGAACAAGCTGCGATAAATCCGCATAATTACCATTTTCGTCTAGGTCAGGATCGATAAATTGAATTTGAGCAAACTGACTGCGCCGCTTGACGCCAACAGGATCGAAATCACTAATTGCACCCTGCAAATTGTCACTAGCAGCTTTGACACCAAGTTCTTGATTTATCAACGCATCAACATCACCAACAGACGCATTTAAGGAATTATTGATCGCCTGCCCTTGCGGTATGGCGCGCGCGCCATTGCTGGCAGGTGCGTCAAACGTATCGCCAATATTATCGACGGTAACAGGCGCAAGTTCTAAGCCATCAAGCGGATCGTCGGGTATCAGTTCAGGCCGCGACCGCACATAGGCGTCCATATCGTCAAAAAATTCGTCGCCTGCCTGATCTGCCAGCATTTGCTCAATCATTTCTGGCGGCAAATTATTATCAGGATCATCAGCATAGCGCATGGCCGCCTCATAGACCGCCATGCGCGCCGGATCGCCATCAGCTAGAGTCTGCTGGCACCATTGCGTCATCCAGCACATCTTGCTCAAACGAACGCTCAACAAGGCGCTTTTGTTCGGCAGGTATTGCAACTCCGGTAAGCGCTTCCAACTTTTCAATATCGCCGCGCTCGATAGTGCCAAGCATAATCCGCTCAACAGCCGCCTCTGCGTCCGCCAGCGCTGGCGCATCCAGCTCCATCGCGCCCACGTATTTTGCGCACAAGCTCTCCAGCGCCTTGTATAGCACCGCCAAATGCACCGCCCAAGAACGCCCGCAGCAGCCACATTGCGCGCGGCATCGCCAAAACCAAAATCAAGGCCAACATCCTTGCGGTAGTTTTGATTGATTGCTTGCAGCGGAATTTCTATGCCCGCATTCAGTGCCGCCTCTCGAATGGCCACTTGACCAATACGCCCAGCCACACTTGCCGCCGTGCCTGTTCCAAGCGTTGCAGCCATCAGCGCCAGTTGCAGCGGGTCTTTAAAAGAACCGGTTACGCCGCCCGCCAATGTGGCCGTGATCTGACCAAACAAGCCCAGCTCCGGTGACGCATTTGCCGCATCAAACTTTTCTTGTGCCTCACGCGATACCGCCGCAAAATCCGCACCAATCGCTGGATCAAACAACGCTGCTTGATCAGGAAACTTAACTGCCAAATCTCCAAGCTGCGTGGCATAATCTGCCTGCGCCTGTTCAAGTCCTTTCAGCTTTGGCGGGCCATTTAAAACATCATCACGGCCAAACAGCTTTTTGCCCACATAGTCCATCAGCATGCTTGATGGGTTTTGATGCACAACGTCTAGGTTTTTAGCCAAACGCTCCACTTGCCTATAAGGGTTTTGCAGTTGAACGCCCGTGCGCTCGTGAATGGTTTTTA
Organism: Ahrensia sp.; assembly: GCA_034519905.1. Taxonomy (GTDB): domain Bacteria; phylum Pseudomonadota; class Alphaproteobacteria; order Rhizobiales; family Rhizobiaceae; genus Ahrensia. Next base: position 14,222 of record JAXHNY010000001.1, on the reverse strand, counting down.
TTTGCCGGTCATAGGCTTCGCGGGTTGAGACTTGACGCGCATTGCTGTTATCTACAAAGTCTTGCAGATCATCGGTCGCGACGGCCAATTCAGACCATGCTTGCCCCCACGGCTTTGTCGGCGTCGCATAACTTTCGGGCAAATCTACTCTATCTAAAAACATCAGCGATACGCTCCTGGCACACGCGCTTCAAAAAACGCACGGTTGCCAACCAGATCAAGCCGGAACACACCGCCGCCTTGCTTGCGTAAAAAACGCGGATTATTGCTTGAAGGATCGCCAAGCGCAAAGGCATAGCCACCATCAACGGCAACCGGCACCGCGCGGCGAATATCGCGGGTAGCGTATGCCGCGCCACCTTCAGCCACAGCACCAAATGTTGCCAAGTCATCTCCGGTCAGTGACTCAAGCAATTCATCTATTTTGTCAGCGCGCATCGATGGCGGCACCATCACTTTGCGGCTGTCAGCACCAATGCCAAACATACCGCCAATTTTTACATCAACAAAACCGCCAAACTGCACACCTTGCACATAACTTGCCCCCGCTGCCTCATGCAGTGCTTTGGTGTAAATTTCGTCCGATTGCTCTTGATCTGTCGGGTCAACACCCATTTGAAACATGCGCGTGCGCGCGATTGCGTCAGCAGCGCCCGCTATACGATTGCGCTCATTGGGTGCCACATCAAGCGCAGGGCCAATGATCGCCTGATCGAGCGCGCGCCGTTTAACCTGCTTAAGACCTGCCGGACGCTTTCCATTGTCAGACTTTTGATAACCTGCCATGACATCGGCCGCCGCTTGCGCACTGCCGCCAAACGCCAAGATTGCACCTGCTTGCGCAATTTGCGGCGCTGAATCGCCAAACTCACGCAATACCATGGCGCTGTTTTCGCCAGCCCCTTCAACAATCGCAGCCGCCAATGACGCGCCGCTAGCAGGATCGGCTTCAATTTTCGCCAGCAATGCCGCCGCTTCGCCTGGTCTAAGCATTTGCGGCGAAACGCCGTAATGCTCACCAAGCAAATTACCAGCAATCACGCGGCCCGCGATAAGCTGGCTTAGGTCGTCCACGGTCTCAACATCGCCCAGGCTTTGCGCCTTCGTGGCACAATTCCGGCTTTTTCGCCGTAGCCAATGAGATCGGTATTCAGCGCCGTGCGCTTTTGTGCCAGCGCTTTTTGTGCAAATTCCAAATGCACAATATCTTCGTTCGTTGGCGCGTTAGGCATATCCGCTGCCAATTTGCGCACCATCGCATCACCTTGCGGCAATGGCAGATCGCGGATCATCTTGGCGCGTGTTTGCTGTACCGTAACACTGTTTGCCAGAGTGTATCGCCTTCGGGCGCGGTTCCAGCATCAACTTGAAATTGCGCCAGTTCATCCGAGCTGACATCATAGCCATTGGCAATGCGCCCAATAATATCGCGCCCGCGTTTTTCATAGGCGCTATTGGCTTGGCTGTCGCTTGCCGCTTTGACGCGGCCAAACGATTAAGGTCAGCCTGCAACAATTGCCAGCCTTCGCCGTCAAGTCCCGATATGCCGCCATCGGCAAAGTCGGCTTCCATTGAGGCAGTAAAATCTGCAATATCATCAGCCGAAAGGCTATCGGCTTGCTTTCGGTAAAACTTTACCGCCAGATTGCGCCGCCCCTCAATTTTGGCCATTTCAGCCGCTTGCGGCGACATAATATTGCGCGCCACGGCACTGTCATAATGCGCATCAATCGATAATTTGCGCATCGAGAACCTGATCACCCGCCGCTTGATTGTCAGGCGTAAACGCCGCCAACTGTCGATCGAGCACTGTATTGAGATCGTTTGTGTCGGCGATAAATGACGCTTGCGTTTGTTCCTGCTGGCGCTGTATTGCTGCCTTAGTGGCCTGCAATTCATAAGCGCTTCGCCCTTGCGCAAAGGCAACGCGGTATTCCGCCTCAATTTCAGGAAAAATATGCCCTTGCTTGCCGTCCAAATGCACAGTCAAAAGTGCATCCATTTGTTCGCGCAACTTTGCCGGATCGTCTTTGTTGGCCTCATAAACGTGGCCATATCTTGGCGCAGCGTTACATCAACACTTTGCAAATAGGTTTTAATTCCTGCCGCATCAAAAGCGCGGCCATATACCGTATCGCGGCCAGACGGGCGAAGCGTGCCTTGCTCACCACCTGATATGACAATACCAGGCGGCTGCAACTCCAATGGCACCGCTGAGTTTGCACACTTGCCGCCACCCGATCACCGCTTTGGTCAAACGCCAGTGGCACGGCTTGCAATTTTTGCGCATAGCTTGTGGCCAGTTTAACGCGCTGGCCTTCGTGAGGAATACCAGGGCGCAAAAACCCACGCGCGAAAATACCAGCGCCGCTTGCTCTGCCGTGCTGGCTTTGTTCAGTTTTGACAGCACACTGCCTTCTGGCGTGTTTTGCAGCTCGTGTTTTAAAAATCCATAGTTTGCTTCTTTTGAACGCACATCTAAGTTATTTTGCTTTGCCCATTTTTCATAGGCGACGCGGCGCGGTCAGTCCATTGCGCCCAAGCCAAAACCGCCGCGCGATCCAGGCACTAAGGGCTTGACCTCTTGAAGCTGCTTAAAATTACCGCTTTCGAATGCTAAATTTGCTGAAACACCGGCCGCCTGCGCCGGTGTCAATTTAAAATCAGACTGCAATTTTTGCGCGAGCCATACACCGGTTTCTTGATCTAAATCACCACTATACGCTGCGCTAACATTGCCTGATTGCGCAGGCGCATTTGTCGTTGATAAAATTGTTGGCTGCGGCGCACCATCAAGGCCTACGCGCGCACCGGCGGCAAGCCCTTGGCGCTGTGCCTTTGCATCAGCCATACCGCCCGCCACATCGGCAAGGCGAAACATGGCACTGGCAACCTTTGCCTGCAATTCACCATCGGGGCGCGTCACGTTCAGCAAACCCTCCGATAGCGTGTTTTGCATATCCAAAGGCCGATAGGTGACGGGCTGGCGCTGGCGGTTCATTGCTACCTACTCCTAATAACGATTTGCAAAATCGTTAATACCTTTTGCAGCACCGGTCAGTGCGTTAATGACACCACTGCGCTTTACCTGCTTTGCAATGCCGCGATAATTGGCTGCTCGCTCGGCAAGCCGCGAAACGCGGGTCAACTCCGTATTATTGGCCGTGGCCATGGCGGTATCGCCCTCACGGTAGGCTTCGGTGCGTGCTTGCGCCGCCGTTCCAACCGATAAATCAACGCCGCTTGCCGCATAGGCGCTGTCTTGCGCGCCAACCGGCTAATAAGCGCTTATGCGCGTTTGCGTCCGCCTGTCTATGCCTTGCAGGCTCTCTATTGCCTGCTCTGTTTCCAGCATCTTGCGCCGCCGCTGTTGCCGCCGCAGCGTCCGCATTACCTGCACTGATTGATGACACTACACCCAAAACTGTTGCAGTTCCTTGCAAAATTGAACTTAAACTCAAACCGGATAAAGCCGCAGTAGTAGCTGTGCCTGCAATTGCTGAACCAGCCGAAGCTGCGCCACCTATTATAGAACTACCAAGCCCAATTATCAATTCCGCCATGATTTACCTTACAATTTCTCGACCACTGAATAACTGCGGACATGCAATTGCCCTGGTCGCGTTTGACTTATGACAACAGTCGGATCCATGACCACGCCAAGCAACCCGTGCTTTTCAATGTTTTCGGTTTTTGGCTTTGGCGGACTATCAACCAGATCACCTGTCTCTGACCAAATCTATATCTTCCGGCGCGCTGTTATTTGCACCAACAGCAATTGACGTGGTGTCTATGATGTCCAAATACACTGATGCAATGCGCCCTGGTCTGCGCACAATCTCATCATTTTGCCCTACCAGCACCGACGGCATGCTCTCATAAACTGGCGGTTCCCAAAATCCGACTTCCACATCGACATAGGCATCGCGCAAATTGATGGCACCGCTTGCAACAATATACGGCCCAAGCACGTAACCATCGGCCACCGCATAGACTTTTGCACCGTCTGCAAATGGCAATCCGCTTACCAGTCCGGCCAAATCAGTCGTCGTTATGATCGTTTGGCGCAAAAGGCGCCGTGCGCCGCATACGTTCATGCGTCAACACATTGCCGCGCATTGTAGCAAGCCAGCACACATTAAAATGGTCAACAATCATTTCTTTTATCGTGCCACCAGCGCTTAACCATTCGCAAAGCCCAAGCACTTCTTGATTTCGGATCATTTTTGCGCAGATCAAACGGCCATCACCACGCAACAACCACATGCGCGACGTGTCGCGCTCACCGACTGCCGTTTGGCGTGCTGTTCGTTTGAATGCCTTTGACCAAATGCGCCGCCAAAATACTTTCAGGATTTGGCGAAAAGTTAGTTGTCACATCGTCATAACGCAGCGAATAAAGCTGACCTGGACTATCAATCGAATTTATTTCTAAATTTTCACCACGTTCCGCGCTGCAATAATATGTCAATCCTTCAAGCTCTATTGCATGCGTACCAGGTGCAATACCAATTTCTGACGCAACAACAAAATTGCGCGGCTCATTGCGTGAAATTGCACGGTTGTTCACAAAGTAAACGCCGATATTGGTAAACACGAGCAGATATCGCGCTTGCTTTATATGCAGCAACCTCTTCGCTTGTGCCCGATCCACGCGGCCGATCTAAAATTGCACCCGTATCAGCCGCAGCCTTTATATTAAGGTCAAAATATTCGGCCGTGCGCGATTGCATGATAAATCCGCGCTCGCTTTTTAATCCATAATAACAAAGGCGATCTTGTGCCAATGTAGCACCGGATGGCCATCCGCGCGCCACAGAAATAAGTGGCTCTCCTTTGGTTTCGCCGATTTGCGTGTGCGACGGCAACGATGATGCAACCGCCGTGTTGACCACCAAAGCAACTAAATCATATTCCTGTCCAGTCGATTGACCGCCAAATGTCACTTTTAATTCATAGGCGCTACCTGGCGCATCTTCGCAGCAACAACGGTTACCACCGCCCCTGATTGATGGCAAATCATTTATGGCCGCAGCAATCCGAGCTGCAAAATCTGCCCAATGTGCAGCTGTTGCAGAGCTTGCAGCAATGGAATCACCTAAGTTGTCATTAAGATATATTGCCGGTGTAGGCTCACCCTGCACTGTAATTTGCAGACCAATAAAGGGAGCTGTCTGTCCACCTAAAAAAAATGTCCCAAACATCGTCTATTTTTTGATAATCAAGGCCGTAGTCATGATCAGGAATGCCATCATAAGGCCAGTAATCAACCGACCACTCATTGTCATTGCCAGCACGCCGAATGCGCAGTGTTCGCAAATCGCGGTGAAATATGCCGATTGTGCGCAATTCGGCATAAAATCCTAAATCCGGCAACATTGCAGAATTAAGCTCTGGCAAATAAACGCACGCGATCCACTGCGTCTGCTGCCAGATATCGCAAAAATTTCCTCCTATGGCGCAAAAATAGCCGGTATCTCGATCAACGGGCACCGACACATATCGCGGCACGTCCACAGTTGAACCACGCGCCAAAACTACCGGCTGCGTCAAAGTAAATGTTTGCAACAATGCAGTAGTTACGACAATGCGCGCAGCGCTGGCAATCATCGATTGCCCGAGCGGCAAGCAAACGGTTCTGTTTGTTGAATCCTCGTCGCCGAAAAAGGGCGGTGCCATAGACGTCCAAACGCCGTTGACCAATAATTCAACCACAAAACTATAGTCGCTTTCGCCCTTAATCGCCGGAATATAAACGGCTTCAATTTGGGCAACATTAAATGTCAGCTCTGCAAGTGTAGCAATACCCATGAGGCCCTTGGTTTGGCGCGTAGAGTATTAAACGCATGTGGTGCAAAATTTGCGCGCACGGCTGCAATGCGGTCAGTGCCAGCCATGAGACGGAAACCGCTTTGCGGCACCGGTTCAATATGTTTGTATCGCAATCCGCCCGCATAATACTGCTTAATATCAGGCCGACCTTTAATATCTGCCATCAATTCGCCAGCGTTGCAGCTTGATTTGCGCTGACCCGGGCGCGCGACCATTAAAATCGATCTCGTGTAAATGGATTGTCATACGTGCTAGGCGCTTGCATCGGATAGGCCGTGCGGATCCTGCGCCATAAGACGACCAAACATGCCGCCACTTCCCTTTTGGTTAGCATTACCAAAGGCTATAAAAGGCTAAATCATCACGCAACTTTTCGTCTTGTTGAAGAGGTACGGCTAAACTTGATGCAAGAGCATACACAAACGCCGTCACAAATCCAGCATCCCATAGTTTGCAATCAATCACTGTTTTGAATTGCGCCCAAACATCAGACACATTGGCAAACAAATATCCATTTTCAAGCATAAATTCGCGCAAAATGACGGGATTACTACCTGCGCATTGCAGTACTTTGAGAGGCGGCCCAATACGGTTTCCTGGCATTATAAAACCATACTGGTAACCGTTATTGGGCTCGCCTTCAACTTGTGTCAGTTTTTGATGTCCAACGCGCAAATGACCAATCATGCATCGAAAAAACATGCGCTGTTTGCATATACCAACATTTATCGGCCACCGCGCCAAATGACGATTCGCCGTCAGACGAATAGCTTGGCGGCTGACCAATTTGCTGCAACGCCATGTTTATGATCGTAGCTTTGTCAATCTGCTGGTATTCATTGATCATTTGCGCGCCAGTCTTTTACTTAGCCTGCATCTGCGGCAACGGTAACAACACCAGCGCCGGTAACAGCACGGACTGTCAGATTGACGCCATCAGCAACACCATCGGCAACGCACAGTGCTTCAATGCGATCACCAACCTTTAAAAACGTGCCTGCAAAATTCCAATAGTTGGCCGCTTCTACAGCCGCTGCAGGCTCTGTTGTTGCATATTTGTAAAAACAGACTTTTTTTGTTGTTGCGCCCGATGTCGGATCGAGGACTGGTGCCTCACAATATCGAACAAGAGCGCGCTTTCTATCTGGTAAAGCCATTAGATCATTCCTTTAATTGAGTTGTTTGACCTTTGGTGCCGTGATTAGCACCAAAGGCTTTCGTTTTTAATTACGCAGCTTCGGTCAGTACGGCGACGCGCTCTGGCAATACGTTGGCTTTAAAGCGCAATTTTTTGACACCAACACGCTGAATACCGACCGCGCAACCGCTAAGCATTGACTTGATAAGCCAAGGCGAGCCTTCGCGATCATCATGCTGTGTCATGGATGGCGGCGTGTTTTTCATCGGCGTTTCTGAGGCAATTGCTTCGTTTGAGTACATAAATGTCTCAAAATAATCGTTTGTCCCATCATTGCCAAACACAAACATTTCGTCTGGCACCGCAAAATAATTGACACTGCGGACAGTTTTTGCATTTTGCCTTGCAGCCTTTGAGTATGGCGTATTTTCATCGCCGACAAATCGCGCGTCTGCCCATTCTTTGTATTGAATAAGCTGGCTCATTGCACGGTGCGGAAGCGGGCACGAAATAATACCAAAATCACTTACCATGCCAGCCGGCTGCAATTTCAGAACCAGCTTGCTCCAAATATCGTGGATCGATAACAGTCGCGCCGGTTCCAATATCGGCGATTGGCGCATCGACCGTAAAATTATAAAGTGCATCCCACTTTATTTTATCAGCGCGGCGCTTAATCCCCATGGTAATCAATTGCGCAAGTGTGTCTTGGTGCTTTGGCCCCATTTTGTAGAGGTCTTGCGTGCGATACCAGGTTGACGCTTCATAATCTTCCGGTGTTGCACTGACTGTATGTAAAATTCGCTTCACCAGCTGTCACAATCTGAATCGCCGCCAGAAAGCTGCGACTGCGTCCAATCGGCCAATGATTGGAAACTTATAAATACCGGCTTGTTCATCGCCGCCCATCATTGTGCCGTCCAAATAACCACCCATTGCTTGCGCTTTGATGGTAATTTTTTCTTTGATCAATTCACGAAACCAGTTTTCTGCCTGTGCCATAATATTTCCTTGCTCAGATAATAAGTCGGTCAGACTTTCACCATTTGTCGGTCAGACAAATTATTTAGCGGTTTTGCAGCAGTTAAGTGTCGCTGAACACTTTCTTAAATTGTTCCTGCAACGCATCATATTTTTGCTTGTCAAATTTTGGATGGCTGGATTGCATTTCCGGAGCAGCCAATTCATTTCTTATTGCTTCTTTTTCGATCATTACCAACGCCGCCGTACCCAATACCGCTTGGTGCTGCGCCGTTTTGGCTAGATTGCACCCACTCTAAAAACTGCACGCCCGCGGCAGTGTCCAAAAGCATAAGCGCTGCGTTTTCGCCAACTTCTTTTGGCACACGGCCGTTTTTAATAGCCAATTGCAAAAATCCTTCGGCCTGATCAACACGCGCTTTTGCTGCTGCTTTTTGCTGTTCGCTCGATGCCGTGCCCATATTTTGCGGAATACAAGGTTAGCCTCTTCTCAGCCACTTGATCAACCATTGGCGATAAAAACCCACCTTCGGCTGCAGCTTTATAGGCAACAAGCAAGCCTTCTTGCATAAGCCCTTTGTCCATTTGCTTGCCATGCGCCCATTCTCCGACCGCCTTAAATACAGGATCATCAGACAGTGCACCAACATATGGCTTTAAATTATCTGGCACCTCAGCGCCTGAAAAATCCATATAACCGTTGGCATCTTCTGGCACAGTGCCGCGCCCGTCGATCATCGCCTTGTGCAATTTATCAATCGTTTCTTGATCGGTTTGACCGAGCATAGCCGCATCAATACCCTCGGGCGTGTAAACAGTGGCCGACGGCAGAGCAGTGGTCTGACCGTTATCACCCCCTGCCGCCGGTTTTTCAGCTTGCGCTGATCCTTGATTTGCGTTTGCTGGTGCTTCTGCCGTTCCCGCTGGTGCACCTGTCGGTGTTGCCGCCGGTGCAGGTGCGCTGGCTGGCACACTACCGCCAGCATCAGCATTGCGCAAAATAACTGTGCTTAAATCGAATATATTTTTCATTGGTCAGTTCCTTGTTTTTGTTTAAATATTTTTTCGCCAAGGCAAATGGCTTCAGCAATGACATTGCCTATACCTTCACGCGCTTGCGCTTTTGCTGCCATTAAAGCAGCATGTTCAAAGCCTTTTTCCATCATTGGAATGGGCGCGCGCGCTGTTAAATCAAGCAACCATTCAATGACTTTTCGGCCTTTGGCATCCAAATAGGTTTGATAAAACCACAAAGCCACTTCATCATCAGGCTTATATTCTGCCTTGGCACGCATGCCGCCGATTGCTTCAATGGCCTTGTCAATATCCAAATATCCATCGGTATTTTCGAGCATTTGTTCGACAGGCTGCGCAACACGGCGCGGTATCATCGGACCTGCACTCATGCTGCCACCTGCTCAATGCCAGCGGCCTGCACAAGTTGCGGTGCCGCGCGTATAGCCGCCTGCCCTGCCATTTGCGCCATCATTTCTTGGTTTTCTTGGCTTTGCTGCGCCTGCAATTCTTCTGCCGTCGGTATTAGTGTTGGATCGATCATCATCGCCATGCGAGCGTGTTCAAGCATGCGCTCGTGGTTGACCGCCTTACCTGTGTGCGGCATCTCAAACAGTGCATTGGTCAGTTCCACATATTGCACTGCGCGCTGCAACTCATCGGCTTTTACTGCCATGGTCATCAGTGAAATGACCTCAATGGAATAAAGCAAATCGTTGATCGAATTGGCATCTGCTAATTCCCCATTCATTCAATAACCTTTTGATGGTGCGGGGCCCGCACAAACAGGCATAATCTCTTTGATCATGCCGCCATAAGCACCCATGTGTGCGCGCGCTGTTTCCTGGACTTCGCGCGCTGCAATTTCAGAAGCAGAAGCAAGCGTTTTCCCCCCGCCTTCATCACTCAATGCACATATCAAGCCAACAGCAATGCCGGATTTGGCTTTGCTAATCGCCAATAACCATTTTAGCAATATCAAAACGCGCATTTGGCGTATCGAGCCGTGTAATATCTGGGCCCAATATGCCGCCGGTTGATTCAAGCGCCCACATTTCGCCAGGGCCGGCCTTGACCGCATTGGGATTAAATGCTGATCCGGCACGATAGGCCCATATACCCAGCATTTGAATTGCAGCCGACTCCGAAGCAATTTCTTGCGCCTTGTTTGCGGTTTTTATCGTTGGCAGCGCCATCATAAGGGGACCGCGACCATAGGCTTCACCAGGGCCGCGGTAAAAGCGAGGTGTAGCTATCGGTTTTGCTTTGGAAAACGCGCTGACAATAAATTCGTCGCAATATTCAGTAAACGCAGCAAACTGCCATCCTGTTTTCCTTGGCCGGGTAAAAACGTCTGGTAAAGTTTTGTCTGACCATCGGGTTCGTCTTTGCACCTTTTCTTTGAATTTTGCGCTATACGGCCCTGCTTCCACGTCTGCTGTATTTCCTCAAAACCCGCGTCGCGCATCCAAACAGCGAAATAAACGCGGCCATAGCCATCGACGGCAAGCGCCAACTCATCGAGCGGCACATTGACAAAAATAACCGGCTCTTCAATCGAAGGGCCTTTCATCGGTATGATTGCACCGGTTCCCACAAACAAATCAATCGCCGTTGTGTGCATCGCCTGATCAAAGTCGCCTGCCTTAAAAAACGAGTGAACTTCTTTTGATTTAAGCGCAAATTGCCTATTGACTTCCCTTTAGTTCTTCACTCGACAAACGATTGCGCAGCAGGTGGCCCCGCTTGCATATAAAACGGCTCTTGGCCAGGCGGCACAATCTAACGAACAAGCGTGCTAGCGCCATGCATAACCGAGGCTTGGCGCTGTCATATCATAAATTCGATTAGCAAGGCTTTTGGCCTTACCGCGACCACCAGGTCTGCGATTTGTGGGATCAGCTCGTCTATAGCATTTCGTTGTAAACACTATCCCACGCAGCCCTGTTTTGCCACGCACGGTCGGCAGTTTTTTTGGCTTGGACTATTGCAGAATTAGCTTGGGACATTTTCAAACCTTAAGAAACCTGTGGTGTTTTCCACCTTGATCAGCAAACAATCTCCGGCCGCGCGGGACACGCTGCGGGCCGAGCCAGCATTTGAACACGCGCCTTCTGCCTGCAATTGCGACAGCTGCCATCATCGATCTTGCCACACCTTGCATAGCTCAAGTATTGTTGGTGAAAGCCGCTTCGCGCGCGCCTTTACCGGGATCAGGGAAGCGCAGCTCAATTTCGCATCTCCAACCATATTTTAGGGTTTTTTAACTTAGAACGTGAAAACCCGACCAGTTCTGCCATGCGCAATCCGGTTTTATTTTGCGGACTGACTTCGGCAACAATTACAATTCCAGTGTCAGCGATTTTTCTAAGCGTTAAATGCGCAATTCGGCAGAGACCAATCATATAACTGGGCAGCAATAGGACGTATAAGCTAAGGCAAACCGCCAGCGTCGGCGCCCGCTCTTTAAAAAAAGCCAACAGCGATATATTCCTTCAAGCGTGCAAATAGCTACCGTTTCGCAAAACAGCGATTGCCAGTAAATGGCTTTGCGTGTCCACGATACGGCGCGCGGTGGCGACGCGCAAACACATATCGCCTGCCGTTGCCGGTGATTTTATCATGAGTTTAGACATCGAACACGTCGAAGTCTGATCGAACGCGGCTCGATTGGTTGATTGATTTTACATTAGAGCCAAAACGGCCTTCATTGTCGCCTGCAATAACTTTGGATCGACCACGATATCCATAAAGCAGATATTCCCAGGCATTCATGATGTGAGAATATTCGTTTTTATCAATATCGATATTATCAGCCTTCCCTCGCTCCCGCGCTTTGTCAGGTGATATTGCGAAACAAATCCGCGAATAGTCATTTTAAGCGACGGGCACCAAATGCTGCGCGGCCTACGCGCGTCACATGTCGCCTAGATAAAAATTCATCGCGCCTGTGCGCGCAGAAATTTCGTTGCTTTCAGTTGGCATGATTGTTGTTCGAAGTTTAGCTGAAAGCGTTTGCATAAAAGCAAGATCGCCTGCGAATTTATCAGCGCCGGAAAAGTCGGCATGGATCTCCCCACGCGCCACGCACTGCATATCCGGCAAAGTCTCGAAGCAGAACATTAAGCACCATATCGCCAAACCGTTCAGCACCGGTAACATGATCGGGATCGCTGCAAATTTCGCGCAACGCTCGAAACTGTCCGTGTGAATCGAACTGGCCTATGCCGCAGGCTGGTCGTCCACCACCGTCAAAACCCATATAAATCGGCAACCCTGGTATAGGTTCCAAACGCTCATCAGATCGGTTTCTTTGCATTGAGAACTTATCATAAACAATCGTCCCTTGCGCCTTGGCGGCATACACACCATGCACGTTACGCAAAGCATCAGGCGCTTTTGGCTCCACCAATTGCCGCTCTTCAGCCTCATATTGGTGCCGTTTTTTGCCTAATCTGTTTTCTGCGTTGGGCGACAGGCCGGATGGTTGTTGGAAAAATGATAATCCGGCCACTTTTCTGGCTCTTCAATATGACGTTTGTAAGTCCAATTGCTTTCATCGGGCGGATTATAATCACCAAGCACAATACGCGGCATTTTCAGCGCTTCTTCGCCTGTATCGGGGTCTTTGATCGTACCAAGGCGCTCATATTCAAATTCTGCAACCTCATCGACCGGTGGATAGCGCGCAGTACGACCAAACAAGCGCCCGGGCACATCCTCATGCAGCAAGTCGCATTCGTTCATCCAACCCATAGAAATCTCATAACCTTTAAAAAAGCTGTCAAGATTGGCTTGGCCAATGGCGGCAAACTCTATTTCAAATCGAACTGGAATTTTTTGCCAGTTACCGCGCACCATACGCTTGACATCAAATTCGAGAATATGCTTGACCGGTCTATCCTGACCACCTGACCAAGCGCCCTTTTCGCTCGACGTGTAAGGCCCATCACGCGGGAAAAACTCCTCCCAAGATTGCAGCGCTGTTTTTGCCATTTCGCGGTAGGTATCGCGGATCGCAGCGGTCCGCACATGCACCCAGCCATCTTTACACACAGGAAACAACGTCGCCGCATGAAAAACCATTTTATGAACAGCCGCGACGGTTTTGCCGCTACCCCACGGGCCCAGGATCAAATCAATTGGCCCTTGATGCGCAATAAAGGACGCAGCCACCTTTCCAGGCGGCGTATAGGCGTTAATCAAATCAAATTTTGGCTGGTCAGTCGCCATTATTCCCTCTTACCCTCAACCCTTTGACGCGCCGGTGTCGCTTTCCCCCGCGCCCGTTTCTCTGTTTAAAATAATTTACCCTAAAGGCGTTCAATGATTGGGGGTCGACAAACTCGGTGTGTGTGAGGCTCGATGATGGTACGGGTGGGGGTATGTGTCGATTTTTGAATTTCGATCTGCGCGCTTTGATCGCGATGGCAGGGGTGGGGGCGGGGTCGCGCCGCGATACACCCGCGCAATGCGCCACTGATATTCAATCAGTAGATAGTCCGTCGATTGTCTCATGTTTTCAATGCCTTACTGTTTTCGTGTGACATCTCTATCAAATGTCACAAATCATCTGATTGATTTTGTTCTGCATTTTCAATGGCTTGGCCTCTTGGCTCGCCGATGCTGCGCACGCCGTCATCTGCCACGTTGATCTGCGTGTTGTTCATCGTGCCGATGACCATGATCGGGCGTTCGCGCTTGTCGGTCACATGCACGTCGACCGGCTTCTTGGCGTACTTGTACGGCATCAACGCCGCCGCCGCCTTGATCTGGTTGGCGAGCACGTCCTTGGTGTCCATGCGCAAATGCTTCGCCAGCGCCAGCGTGTCAGCGCTTTGCAGCAGGCTTAACGTGGTCGCTGGGTCGCGGTGGCCGCATGCCTCAAGATAGTCGAAAACCTTGTCATTACGCTTGTTTGCCGCGCCTTTTGGCCTTCCTCTCTCCCGTGCCCGTCGAACTGCATGTGAGTTTTCAGCTATTATTTCCAGCGATCCCACCGGCTCGATGTCATCGGCGATCAAATCGAACTGGTCAGGCTCGCGCGCCAGCTCGTCGCCGATCTCTTTGATGGCCTTGGCCAACTGCCAGTCATCGCCGATCTGCTGGATCAGCTTCTGATCCGCCGCCAGGCGCTGGCTTTCCCGCGTATTTGCCGCCGGATTTGCTGCATTTTCTGCTGCGGTCGCCGCATTTTCAGCGATTTCGCGCGGTGTGTGTGCCTCCAACAGCAGCACATGTAATCGAACGGCGACAA
>JAXHNY010000044.1:0-15562 GCA_034519905.1 Ahrensia sp. | reverse complement strand
GCTCGAATTACTCGCGGGGCAAAGGTTGCTGGGAAGGACCCTCGAATTTTATAGACGGTTGGACTTGCGTAATATGGCGCTTGCGCTGCGCTGCAGGTTAGTCGGCAACCGATTGGCGACCGTCTTGGCCGCCAAGCCCTGCCACGGAAACAAAACCTCATAAGCTGGACGGTTGGTCGTAAAGATAAACAACGGCGAAATCGAACTATCCCGCTCACGCTGCCATATGCCGCGCGGCAGGCTTGATGGCCTACCATCAGCACCCGGTATAAACACCCGTGCCACACCGCGAGCTTTGCGCCGCGCTTTTGTTGCCGATGTCTGATTGCCAATCCCGTTGCTGCCAAGCTTTAGCTGAGCGATGATTTCTGGATAGATACGCGACGGCACATTGCCAAAGGCGTTGAGCTTCATGCCTGATGCAGGCATTGCATATTCACCCTTAAACAAAACACCCTTGGCGATCAGCAGCTTTTCCCAGCGCGTATGCGGACGGTAAAGCCCTAAGATGTTTGGCTGCAAGTAACGGCCCGCATTGGTGCCTTTGCCGCCCGCTTTCACCTCGTTCTTAAAGAACACGCGACCCGCCATGCGCTTTGTCGCCGGTTGAACGCGCATCGAATTGAGCGTCCAAGCATTGGGGTTATCAAAGGCGCGGCGCATCCATTTCGGATTGTTGCTTTGCACGTCTTTGAGCGTCCATGTTATGGCTCGCGCCACAGCAAAAGGCAGGTCGTTTCCCAGATCACGTTTAAGTTTGGCATCAAATTGCGCGGCGTTGTGATTAACCTGAAACAACAGCGCATATTCCAACAAAAAACCCGCGCAAATCAATGGGCGGGTTTGTTTTTCTTTTTTACTGTCTTGAAGTTATGTCAAGTTTGTGCCGCACGCAAGTAGATGCGGCGAAGATTGAGTGTTTTTTTTGCTAAAATGATCAAATTCTAGCGCAATATGCTCTTTCAAGGTGCCATTCAGGCATTGGACAAGCTCAGATAATGCCTCGCGCCAGAAAAACCAGTCGGCGCGATCGTTCAGAATCAAACGCGCGCTCTTATCCAATTCATATTTGCGCACAGCACCGGCAAAAGGTCTGCCTGATTTTGAGTTATAACCCTCGCGGTCGATTGTGCTTTGCTTGCCCGTCCACTGGCAGACATGCACCTCACGCAAAAACCACGCAGGCCGCCCGTCTTTCATCACCATTGACCGACGCGGCGCAGGTGCTGCGACCCATTGCGGCGGACGGCGCAAGATAGCCGCCGTAATCACCAAGCTGCGCACGCTATCAACTGAGATGCTCCAGTCAATCAGATCGCGCACCTCTTGCGGCCAGTCATCGGCCAATAGGTGCGCCGGGCAGCTATTGCCCGCCAATTGGCCTACGGCATCATGCACAGCTATCGCATCGGGATGGGGTGCGCCATCAAAGCCAATGTCTGGCACCACGCCGTAGTCATTGGTTTGCGCGTCAATCATCGTGCCAAGCTCGGCGAACCTATCCCAAAAGCCACCTTTGCTAAAACCGCAATCGAAACGACCAGCTTCTTTTTGCAGCTTTGGCAATTCCTCAACATAGGCCCATTCCAAAAGTCGATCTATCCTGATTTGTTTTGTCATTGTTCACCTTTATTGATGTTTTAAATTACTATTGTTTAATAAGAGATAGTTGCGATAGTTTACGAGGGTTTGTTGCGATAGTTAAGATATTGATATTATTGTATAAACGATAGTTGCGAGGGTTTTAGACAAATATATACGTGTGAAAAATATTTATTGAACGCTTACTCGCACTCTTTTCACACACGTAAGGAAATGCGAAAAACCCTCGCAACCCTCGTTTATCGTTAAATTTCAGTGATTTAACTATCGCAACAGACCATCGCAAACTGTCGCAACCCTCGAAAATATTGCGCCCTTTCAGCAAAATACGCCAAGTTTTGCGTGTTTTTTGCCAAAAGTGGAGTGCGAGGAGGAAAAACATCTAGCCCCCATAGCCATCGGGATATTTTTCAGAAGCATTCGGCGCGCCGTTTGGTTGATATTTAATCTTGACACCGTGATAATGCCGAATGCGTTGATCGTCTCTTGTAATACTACCGCCCCCTGGCAAGCTGTAGCCGTTAAGTTTTTTGCCAAATCCCGTCATCGATATGGGCGCAGCGCCATTTTCGGAGCACCAGAGCGTATACATTCCGTACATTTGGCTGGCTTGAATGCCTTCGGTCGACTTATCACACGGCTCCAAGCATTGACCGACAAAACCCGCCAAAGGATCCATATCAACGCGGTATTTTTGCGTTTCCTCGATGCTTTCTTGCGCGATATCTAGCCCTTCTTCCAAAAATATACGCGCACCTTCAATCATCCAGTTGAGTATGCCGGAATATTCGGGCTTAAAATCAGCGAGCACATCTTCAAAATCACGCTGTTGATCGGTGGGAATGGTCTTTGGCCATTTGACCACCACCAAGCGCCGCCAAGTGCCGTTGTCAGTCTCTTGCGTCTTAGGATAACCGTTGCCGCTCATATGCGCCACAAAAATCGGCGTAAAATCAAAATAGCCCTTAAACAGATCACGCACAGGGAACTTTTCGCCGCCAGTCAGCTTTTTAACCAGCTCGATGCGCAGCTCTTCGTTTTGCGGAAGCTCCGCAACGCGCAAAAACCGCTTACCGTAAAGCCGCGCCAAGTCGGGCGAAGGCCCGCCTGAGCCGTTTTGCTTGCCGGTGATTGATTCGGCGGGCAGGCTGACGCACATATCGCCAAGAACGCGGCCCACGGTCTCCATAAAGACGGATTTGCCGTTTGACCCCTTGCCGTAGTGGAAAAATAGACGCTGCACGGTTACACCCAAAAGGCCTAAACCCGTTGCCACTTGCAACATGCGCCGCACGCTGGGATTGGGCGAAAATTCTTCGAGCCAAGCCTGCCATTTGGGGTACGGGGCGGCGGGGTCATAGGCCACCGGGACGACGGTAGTAATGCGGTCTTGGCGATAATGGCCCTTATGGGCAACAACTTTGGCCACAATCTTCTCGATTTTTATCGGGGCCATATCGTCTTTTGCATGGGCCGGATTGTCGACCATCATTTTGGAGGTTTCAAAGCAAATCGTATGGGATAAACACGCAAAGCGGTGCGGATCAGCATTAAAAGTATCAGCGTCCGCAAGCACATGGGGCACAAGACATTCCAGCGCCGACTTCATGCGTCCGCTGTTTTTAGAGACTTCCGCAAAGGCAAGTTTGCGCAATTTGATTTTGTTAAACGCCTCTTTGGCCTTTTCTGCGCGTTGGATAATTTTGCTTTTATCCGACGGGTTTACCGCTTCGCCATTGGCTTCTTGCTGCTCTATCTCTTCGGCAGCGGCAACGTCTGCCAACTGACTTTTACTCATACCCAGATAATTGACCTCAAGCGCAATGGCCGCGCCAAGCTTTTGCGCGGTCTTAAGCGCCAGTTGCGGGCCGTTGCCAAAGTCCCAATGGGTGCCAGCCCAAACCGCATAGGGCGGCTTTTCTGCACCCTCTTGCGCCATGACAATCAAGTCTTGACCAAAATGCAGCTTAAGGCGAACGGCGTTGTCCGTGTCGGAGCGGTCAAGCCCAGCGCAATATTCAACCACCTCAAGATCAAAGGCAGGCTTATCGCCCGATGGCGGCGCAAAGGCGGGCGCATCACCGCTTACGTTTACACATTGACTTTCGGCGGCCGCAATTTGTGCGGCGACATCGGCGGGCACTGTATTTTTGACGTGCTTATTCATCGTGCGCACCGCCGATCAATTCTTGATTTTGCGTGACCGCACCCGACTTCATCCAATCGGAAAAATCGCCAAAGCCCTTTTGCGGCCAAACGATAGTGACCTTGCGGTTTGGCGTTTCAAAACGGCGCTTGGCGCGAGCCATGGCGCTTGCGGTAAACACGCGCTCGCTGTCCGCATCAGCCAAAAGCACAAGACTTTCGACATGAGAGGGAACAGGCATCGCGCGGTCATCACTGCCCGCCAAAGGTATGCAGCCGGGCACCGAGCACGCGCGGGCAATGCCGTCACGCCCGACAAAAGTGTCGACCGGATGCTTGAAGCTGCAGTCTGGGTCGGCAGGGCCAGCCATATTGCCGAGCGTGCCCGCCGCCGCATAAAATGTGTCATCACGAAATTCTTCTGCGTAAGCCACGGCAAACGTGTTTTCTATGCCCTCGCCAACGACCCATCGCGCTTGGGTCGAAACACCAACAACAGGCAATATACCGCCCGCGTGTTGTCCGCGTATTTTTTTCGTTGGGAGCACCACACCTTTGCCATCCAGCAGCAAAGGCCTAAACTTTGGCGCGTTATTCAAGTCAATCCATGTGATATGACAGCCGATGGTGCCGCTGCGATTGAGAAATGGCAGCACCATGGCAGGACCTCGGTAAATAACCTTGCCATCATGCCAAAAGCATAAATCTGGGTTTCCGAAAAAGCAGTTAAATTTCAAATTAGGAATATTGTTTCCGCCGATTCTATGCGAAAGGTAATCCCCTACAACCAAAAGAACCCGCTTTTGTCGGACTGACAAATCCGAGCAAGGCGTTGCCTCTTCGACAATCCTCACCGCCGCACGGCGCTGTTTTTCGCGCTCGGCCTCTTGCGCAGCCTCTTCGGCTTGGCGCTCCGCTTCAGCTTTTGCGCGCCGCGCCGCCATAGCGTCAAGGCGCTGTTGCTTTTGCTCTGGCGTTTCGGCCTTAACATCATCAAGGGTTGGCGCTGGCCGTCCGTTAACCGCCGCGCACGCCGCCAAAAGCCCTTGGCGCGTCGTCACATCAACACCCAAACAAAAGGCCGCAAGGCCGATCGCCGTCTTGCCGCCGATGCCGCCACGCCGTGAGTTCCAAAGCCACTTTGTGCGGTGGATGGCAAAGCCGTCCGTGCCACCCACAACGGGGCAAGGGCCGACCATCTCTTGGCCGCTGCGCTTTAAGGTCACGCCCGTGCCGCCATTATTATAAAATTGAATTGGCGAGACTTGCCGCGCATCATCAATAAAAGCATCCACAAGCGCTTGATAGGCTTCAAATTTTGCATCACGCATCAGCTTTATCCTGTGCTTGGCCTTTTTTGTTTGGTTTTGGCTTGTCAAAAATATCACCCGCTGCGATCAAAGCGTCATGCAGCGCCGCCATGGCCAAGCCGTGCTTTGTAAAGGCGACCTGATTCCAAACAGTCTTGCTTTTGCCGTTGATAATCCGCGCACCCTCTTTAAGATCAAGCGCGCGCAGCATTGCGCTATATTCGATCTTGCTCGGCACATCGCGCCCGTTGCTATGGCACCAGACTTTAAATGCAGCGCGCAAATCGGATCTGGTGACAAAGCCTTCTGCGGACGCCACAACACACTGTGCCGCAAAGCCGGTTAGCATCCAGTTATTGTCTTCATGAATGTCATCAACGGACTGCAGGGCAGATTTAATCAGCGGCATTGATGTCTGATCGACCAGCCCATCGATAAACTGGCCCTCGGGCAAATCCACCCCCGCCTCGCGCGCGAGCAAATGAGCCTCCTGTTTTGTCGTTAGCGACAATCCGCCCACGCGTCGCCGCTTGGAAAAGCGCGGCCAAAGCCATCACCCACCCGATGACAAGCCCCACCAACCACAACCGAAAGCGCCATGGCGGCAGCTAAAGGCTCAAGCATATAATCGCTCGTCTGCATTTCCGGCTGCGTGCGCCCGCACGGCTTGGATGACTTACCCAAAAACAGCGGATCGTGGTTTTTAATATCCATCAATTGCTTGAGCGAGAGGGTTTCGGTGGTTTCCATGTTTTTCATGTCAAACCCCTAAGCCATCTTGAATGCCAGGCGCTTCTAAACCCTTGAACATTTGCGGTTGCGCGTAAGCATCCGAAATGCGGTCGCAAGCGATCTGAAAATATTCAGAATGAATTTCTATACCGATAAACCTGCGACCAAGCTTTGCGCAGGCAACGCCCGTTGTGCCACTGCCCATAAAGGGGTCAAAAACAAGATCGCCGGGCTTTGTGCTGTTTTTAATAAAGTGCTCCATAAGAGCAACAGGCTTTTCATTGGGGTGAACGCCCGACGGCGTTGGGCAATAGATGACCTGCGAAGAGCCACAATCATTGATATATTGCGCTTTGCCTTTGTACATAAACAGCACAAATTCCGCATTTTTCATATACCAACGGTTGGGCGTTATGGTTGACTTTTTCCAAACCAAAAGGTTGTGAAACTTAAAGTTGGCCGCTTCGCATTGCTTTTGCGCTTCAGCCACGTGGCGGTTGTTGCACATGAGATAAAGATGTCCTTGATCAACAAGCGCCGAGATTTCAGGCATAAAGTCCGACCACGTGATGTCGCACTGGACGATTGCGCCTGAATTATCATAGTTGGCCTTGGAAAATTTACCGCCCATCGCTCCTGTTTTATTGCCGCCGGATTCAAGCAAATAAGGCGGGTCGGTCACCACACAATTAAACTTGACGCCAGCCGAAGACATCCACGGCATTATCTTCATGGAGTCACCAAGCATCAGGTGACAACCGGAGCCAATAAGTGTGCTTTTGAAGGCGGTCATCGCAGCGCCTCCGCCATATCAACCCTGTGATGTGCGCCAAAGCCACGGACTGTGTTTTGTGATCCCGCCACAACGCGCCCGCCAAGATCAGCCTCATCAAGCGCAGCCAAAACACAAGCGGTGCGCGCGTCCAAATCCGCGATGGCAAAATGCGGGGCTAAACCTTGGCCAACGCGCCAACGCGCAAAGCCAGCCATGCGTGCGCCATCAAGACCCTTAGCGCCGCTTGCCGCCCGCGCAGCGGCAAAAGCGTTGTATAAAAGCCGCGAACGCGCGTCATTGTGATAAAATACGCCGAGCACCGTGTCGCCAGCCGTAAACGCGGTTAGCATATCGCGATTGCCGATGACACAAGCCCATTTTGGCACCGCGCCGCCAAACAATTCTGCAATTGTAGTCCCGACGTCATCGGTGACGATATAAAACTGGGCTGGCGCGGCGGCTGAAACCTGACTCATAGGCCAGCCGCCTTGCGAACGGTGGCCAGAGATTGCGGGTCAAGATAAAAACCAACGCCAAACTCATTTGCTATAGACGCGCCAAAGGGCTTTATTTTCTTACGCAACCGGCAAATGTGATCACCAATAACTGCCTTAGCAAAACTCGGCGGGCTATCTCCATGCGCGACTTTTGATAGTTCGCGTACTGAACAAACATCACCGCGAAGCAGCCGGCTTAAAATAGCCGCCGCACTCGGCGTTAAACCAAACCGCCGCTTAAGCTTTAAAATGCAATCTTGATCGCGGCTTAGCTCAAGCGCCATCTCAAGATCATCAATATAGGCAATCAACTCCTCGCGTGAGGCGCGGTCGACATCGATGCGCTTCGTGCCGATAATCATAACCGACCAGCTCCAAGCGGTTTGCTGCTCTCCACACCCAACGCTTTGATAAGCCGATCGGTCGCCGACTGCAGCTCAAGGGCTTGACGCATAATTTGCGCGCGGTCGGCCTCGCTTATTTGCCCGTCGGCGGCGCAATCGATCACCACGGAAATCACATCGGCGTGTTCTTTGGCGATAGCGCTCAAACAGGCCAGCGGATCAGATGGGCTTTTGCCCGCCGCCCCATCGCGTAGCACCAGATCATACCCCTGCGCTGCGGCCAGCGCGCGGGTGCAGATCGGTGCGCCGCAATCCAGATCAAGATCAAGCACCACATCAATCGGCATATGATTATCGGGATATTGCGCGCTGGCATATTTTGACAGCACCGGCGGCTGAACCCGCGTGACATGACAAAAACTGTCGCCGCCACCCGCCTGCGCAAGACCGTGGCGCACCGCCGCCATGACAGCAAGGCGTTGATGCTGCGTGGAAGCGCGCGGCATGGTGTTTTGATCGGTCACAGCGCACCACCTGCTGTCAGCTGCCCGCGCGCGGGCACAAACCTAGAAACAATTGGGCGTCCAATTTCATTGCGCGGCGCTTGGCGTAAGGGCAAAGTGCGCTGGCAAGGGGTTGAAACATCGGGCGCGGCGCAATCACGCGCTACATGGGCCAGATAGCGCTGACCATTCGCGCGGTCGGCGGCAGAAAGTGGAGATTCGGTTGAAGATATGTACCGAGAGGCGTTGTTGAACAGCATTCTAATTTCCAATCACGTCGTATTAGGAAATTTAATGTCGCATTATTTCCAATCGGTCAAGGTGCTATTTTTCATTTTTGGAAATTTACAACGGGCAAAACTAGCGGCAGAGCAAAAAAATGAGTAAAAGACCAAACAATATTGAGCGCATTCGCCGCGATAAAAAGATGTCGATGCAAACACTTGCTGACATTTTAAACAGCGATCCTCAAAACGACATAAACTCAGCTGCAGGATCGATCATCTCGAAAATTGAGAAAGGCCAAATAAGGCTATCTGACAAGTGGATACGCCCAATAGCAAAAGCGCTAAACGTAACACCTAATGATTTGTTTGCTTCAGCCAAACCAAATAACATCCTCATTTTCTAAATCTTCTGAATCTTTGATAAAACAGTCGACAGATCAACGCGGGGAGACCCCTGTACTTGGCACCGCTGCCGGATCGCCCATCGGCACAGATATCCTGTCGAACGAGCCGCTGGAATATGTCAAATGCCCGCCTGGGCTTGTGGGCGTGCGCGATGCCTATATGCTGTGGGTCAATGGCAGCTCGATGGCGCCCAAGTTTGAAAACGGCGAACCGCTATTTATCAATCCGCACCGCCCCGTGCGCCAAAATGACTATGTGGTGGTGCAAGTGTTTGAAAATGGCGGCTTAAAAGCCTTGGTCAAGCGGTTTATACGCGACAGCGAGCACACCGTTGAGCTGGAACAATTTAACCCGCCCGCCAAAATAAGCATAAAAAAAGAGCAAGTGCACCGCATTCACCGCATTTTGACGGCCACGGAAATCGCGGGAATCTGATTAACGTATCATTTTCGTGACATCACGAAAATGATCGGGTGAGTTACAGTTGTTGCATAATGTGCAACAACACGGCCTTAAGCCCTTGGTCTTTTTAGCGGACCGCCCGCCGCCTCAGCCGCCACAAATGCCGCCTATCGCGCGTCGGTCATCGCCTGCCTTGATAAGCGCCGCTTATTTTTCCTTGGCGGCAAAGTGCGCCTGCAAATCGCGCTGAATGGCAGCCAGCGAAATAATGATGCCGCCGCCGGACATCAGCACACAGCCGATCAGGATAAACAACAAGGTTGATACCTCTTGGAAAATCGTCGGCGTTTCGAGCAAGATACTGGCTCCAAACACAGTCACGACAAGCCCAACCAAAAACAAAACCAACCCAACAGCAACCATCTTAATTTTCCTTCAAAATGCCAACTTAAACCCAAGCGCTTGAAATACAACAAAAATATAATTTCCAAATGCGACTTGACAAATTTCTGTTTTGGAAGTTTTCTTCCCCTCATAAAACAATGAGGCAAAATCATGAATCCGCAAGATGAAAAAAACAAAGCAGGCAACGGCACGGCAAAGGTTGACCGCGCTATCCGCCAAGCCCGCGCGCGCTGGAGCCGAAGCCTATTCGGACGGCACGATTGATGCCACCGATCAGTTTTTGATGAACAATGACATTGTTCATTTACTTGATGATGTGCCATGCAGGGACTTGATAGCATAGACATGCCGTTATGATGTATTGCGCGATGTGGGCTACAGCGAGCTTGTCGCATCGGACTATGCCGACGGCGCAAAGATCACCAAGTTTAAAAAAGAGCAGGAAGCCAAAAAGGACGACCTTTCCCCGAAAGAGCTTTACAAAGCCGCGTGCGGCAAGCAGGAAATTAAGCACCTTGATCCGAGCGAGCCGCTGCAATTTATTGACCCTGAAACAAGCCAGAAAATAACAGCCGACGGCCTTGATTGGCGCGAACAGGCGGGCAAGCGGCTGACACGCAAATTATGGTCCGATGATTTTGAGGCGGAGCGGCTTTCAGCCTATGCGCGCCGCCGCATTGATTTGGATGTTGCCAATATTTTGAGCGGTCATGCCGCGCCTACGCTTGCAGAAAACAAGCACGCGACGCAGGCGCTGATTGATGCGGGTTATAGCCGCCACTTGGCCGTCACGCTTGTGCTTGAGCTGTTGGCGGCAATGGACGCCGACACGGCGGGATCAAAAGCCAATACGTCTATCAATGGCGACCCAAGCAAACCATCGTCTAGAAAAGGGCGGATCAATGCTTGAAAATAACAATCAACATTCTGAAGCCTTGGTTAGCGCAAATAGTTTTGCAGGAAGTATCAAGGCCAAAAAGTCTCGACAAAAATTGAAAAGCGCTGATCGCGGATCTTGGTCAGACTATTTTCGAGGGCAAGGCAGCTTCGGCTTTAAAGTCAATAAGGTCAAAAGCGACGCTGCTAAAATCTTAGCCAAATGCCCCGCGCCAACCGTGGCAAAAAACGAGCACGCAACGCAAGCGCTTGTCGATGCAGGCTACAGCCATCAAGCAGCTTGCGCCCTAGTGCTTGAGTTGCTGGCAGAGACGTGTGCCAAGATTGATACCGATAATGATGCCGATGCCACCGCCATGCGTCTTATCACGGATGCCAAAGGGCGGTTAACAAACTCCAACAAAAGTGAAAACAGCCATGCGCAATCGTAATTTTGAAGACATATCAGCCGATGTTTACCGTCACTTAGACGCCATGGATCGCCAGCGCGCAGAATTTCACCGCTGGCTGATGGTTGGCATATTCAGCGCTTTGATTGGCATTGCCGCACTTGGCGCAACCATGGCCTATGGCAAGGTGATGCAACTCGAAGCGCGCTACGCTGCGCAAGCGCGGGTGTGAGATGAGCACTCTTGATCCGCTTTTTGCTGCCGACTTAAAGACACAACCGCAAGACGCGCGCAATTTTCGCGCGCCGTTCTTTGGGCACAATGGCCATTTGGGCGATTTGCTCAATCCGAGCACTGTCAATTGGGCGTGGAGCGATATCGCTTTTACGCTGGCCAAAATTGGGCGTTGGGGTGATCGCCATGATCGCAACAGCTTAAGCGTTGCGCAGCACTGTGTGGTTGGGGCCGACGCGCTGTTTAAAGAGTTTGGCTGCCACAGAACCGCGGGCGCATTTTTGTTGCACGATGCGCATGAGGCCTTTTTGGGCGACATCGTGACGCCGGTGATGCAAGCGCTGGATGCGCTGCAAGATCAAGATAGAGAGCCGCGCGGACTTTTTGAGCGACCAAGCGGGTTGATGGCGCACCTAAAGGCGCTTTGGGATGTGGAGATATTTACGCGCGCAGGGCTTGATGTTTATTTTGTGCATCATGAGCCTTATTTTTCGCTGCGACAAGTTCTTGGCAACCGCAACGTCAGTGAAAAGACAAAAGAAATAGCGCGCCGCGTCAAGCAGATGGACAGCCGCATGGCGCAGGCCGAAGCCCATGTGGTTTTTGTAAACCCTGCGCTGCACCCGCGCCCAGAGCGCATGGAAGAGCTTGCGGGCCTTGTCAAATTTTGGGGTCCGGAAAAGGCGCGCGAAGAATATGAAGATAGGCTGTCGCGCTATCTCGGCATCAACATGCGCGAGACATCATGAGCGAGCAAAGCGAGTTTGCAAAAGGCTGTCTCAAGCTTTCTGCGGCCATCACAAAGCTCAATGCCGACATGCGCGCCTATGCGCTTGTCGCGCAAATTGCCGATCAAAAGCACCGCGAGTGTCGCCGCGCCTTAGAGGCGCTGCGCACCGAGCAAACAGCATTGCAAGAAGAGGAATAATACCATGGCAGGCAGTGTCAACAAAGTCACTTTGATTGGCAATTTGGGCGCAGACCCTGATTGCAAAAACACGCAAAACGGCGACCTTGTGGTCAATCTGTCGATTGCCACATCGGAAACGTGGAAGGACAAAGCCACCGGCGAGCGCCGCGAGCGCACAGAGTGGCACAGGGTGGTGATCTTCAACGAGCAACTGGCCAAGGTCGCGCAAGACTACCTTAAAAAAGGCGCCAAGGTTTACCTTGAGGGCGCGATGCAAACCCGCAAATGGACTGACAAAAACGGACAAGAAAAATATGCAACCGAAGTGGTCTTGCAGCGCTTTCGCGGCGAATTGCAGATGCTGGAAGGGCGTGGATCTGGGCGGCCCGATGCCAATACCGACCCCGATGCCTATGGAAAAGTGACAAGTACAGCGCTGAAGCCACCGATGGCTATGCGGCGCAATCGCAATCGCAAGGTCAGGGGCCGGATAGGTCAATGGACGATGAAATACCCTTTTAACAGGGCGCACAAGCACAAAGAAAGACAAACATGATGAGCACGATGAGCACGATGAGCACCCCTTGGTTTAAAATAAAGAAATCCATTCTGCTGCCAGCCCTTGAACGGGCAAACGGCGTCATTGAAACGCGAAACACGGTGCCAATTCTTGGCAACATTAAAATCGTCACCGAAAAAGACAGCGTTATCTTGACCGCAACCGATTTGGATATTCAGATATCTGAAAAGGTTTATATGATTTCGGGCGGCGACAAAGATGACGGGCTAACGCTGCCCTTTGCTCAGCTTTTTGCTTTTGTGCGCCGTTTGCCCGACAGTTCTGACATTCTATTTGATATCAATCCGCAAAACGCAGCCGTCAAAGTCAGCAGCGGTCGCGCGCATTTGACGCTTGGGTCTCTGCCGGTGAGTGACTATCCGGTCTTTAGTCAAAAGACCATGCGCACGACATTAACCGCCAAAGCGGCAACGCTGCTGTCATGCCTGCAGCGCGCAGCGGTTGCCATCTCAAACGAAGAGACGCGCTATTATCTTAACGGCGTATTTATGCATTTGGTGGAGGGCGATTTGGTGATGGTCAGCACCGACGGCCATAAGCTTGCCCGCGTCAGACTAAACGAAGATCAATTTGAGATCGATCAACGCGTTGAGACTGATGGTAATGGCGAGGCTTCAGCGCAAGGCATTGGCTTGAACATCGTGCCGACCAAGACCGTCAAAATGCTTATGAAAGCGCTGGCAAAGAACGATCAAAACGTGTCTATCGACTTTAGTGAAAGTCACATTCGTATGAGTTACAGCGAGCACGATGGCGCGTTTGAAATCGTGTCAAAGTTGATCGATGGCACATTTCCCGATTATGCGCGGGTGATACCGCAGCCAGCGCCAAGCGACGGCGTTGTCTAATTTGACACAAAGCCAGTGATGGAAGCCTGCCAAACGGCGTTGACAGTGGCCGACGGCGGAAAGCATACGCGGGTAGAAATTGCAGAGGGTCTTATGAGCTTTTATGTCAAAAGCGATGGAACCGAATGCGCCGATGCCGCCCCATGCGAATGCGCCACCGCGCACATATTTGCTGTCAATGGCGGCTATTTGATTGAAATGCTGTCATCGATGGGAACCGACAAAGGCGTGATCCGCCTTAAAGATGTGGGATCGCCCATATCAATTTATCCGCAGGTGGAAAGCGCCACTTTTATCACGCACGACATCGTCGTCATGCCCATGCGGGTGTGACGCACAATTGATTTTTGTTTCGCTGTGCCCTCCCCACGGCGAGAAAGCCAGCCGGATTATGCGCACCTGAGTAGTTCGGCTGGCGCTGTTTTTGAAAGGGATATTTAATGTAGTGAAAAAAGAACGATAGAACTTGATATACAGACTTTAACGGAGGCCTTTAATAGGCTTCTTCCGTGCCTCATATTATTGCACGATGGGGGAATCGCCTGTTTTGGCGATCAATTTGCTATAATTCAACGGTGCTCGGAAACAAACGAAACCACAATTGATTGTTTCATCTCTAAAACAGGGCGTTTGATAATCTTGCGTTAAGGGTTTATCAGTTCCAGCGTCTTGCCAGCCCCATAACAACACTCGCTTCTTACATCGCGGAAATGGAAACCGAACCCAAAGATCCTTTGAAAACATGGGATGAAGTTTCGTCTGAAAATCGATCTTGGAAACGCACTGTTGACGAGTTGTTGTCACCATCACAAATCCCAAACAGTGATATTTAATCGCCCATGAGCCGCGCACGCACATTCCTTAAATGCGAAATTGCCGACGCTATTGCGGCCGCAGCTTTGCACGGCATGGAAGTGCGCCTGCTGGCCGATGGTGAAATGCGGATTTTACCCTTTACACTGGATCAGAAAAAAGCCTTGAATAAAACCGGCGGTGAAAACGCCGCTGACATGGCTTTAGAGGGCTGGGAAAAAACGCATGGAGATAAAATTAAAGGGCGTTCATAAGGTGTCAAAAACGCTGGCCGACGGCAGCCGCCAGACGTATTATTTTGCTTGGCGGGGGAAGGGCGCACCACGCATGATGTGCAGCACCTGGCACGCCCGAATTTGGCGCCGAGTTTGAGCGCCTAACACGCCACAGGCGCGTGCTGGGTGGCAAAGACACAGTTGATGGGTTGATAGCCCTCTACCGCGCATCGCCCGCCTTCACGCAGCTGCAAGGCACCACGCGAAGCGGCTATGACATACGCCTGCAGGTCATATCAAAAAAGATAGGATCAATGCCGGTCGCCGCTTTGCCGTCTGGTAAGGTTAAGCTGATCTTGGTCAATTGGCATGAAAGCATGGCCGCAACGCCAAGCGCCGCTGATCTAACAATGGCCGTTCTCTCGCGTCTTTTTTCATGGGCAAGCAAGCGTGGATTGATCGAGGCTAACCCAATGCGTGATGGCTATGAGAGGTTGAGCCGCGGCACACGCCGAGATCAGATATGGAGCGCGCAAGAAATCGAGATTTTGAGGACGCAGGCGCGGACAGACATGCGCGACGCGGCGTTGATGGCACTTTGGACAATGCAGCGGCAAGGCGACCTGTTGACCATGACACCGATGGCCTATTCTCAATCAACAGGCATGTTGCGGATAAAACAGCAAAAAAACGGGCGCGTTTGTTATGATAAAACCAGCCGAAGAGATTTTGCCAATCATTACCCGCGCGATCGGTCAGCAACGAGTGCTCACAAACTCATACGGTGATAATTGGACTTCAAGCGGGTTTAAAATCCTCTTGGCGCAAAGAGATGATCCGGCTTGGCATAAAAGGACGCACGTTTCACGACCTGCGCGGTACGGCGATCACATGGGCTTACTACAATTTACCAGGCAGTCATGACGATAAAATTCAGACGATTGCCGCCATATCAGGGCACGGCATCGGTGATGCCGATGCAATCATCCGCAAGTCATATTTGGCAAGTGCGGAGGTTAATTCGGCCATAGGCAGGGGCGGAAGATGAACAAAACTGTAAACCAGCGTGAAAAAGGTGTAAACCAAGGCGGGCGCAATGAGTGCTAAGTTGTTGATTTCATTGGTGCCCCAAGACGGACTCGAACCGCCGACCCCTTCATTACGAATTGCAGCGCATATCAAACAATATCAATGGCTTGCGATTTTTAGGCTGTAAACTGCAGCTGAAAAATAACTGAAATAAAATCAATGCGGCCAACGAGCCGATTGTAAACCAGAAAGGAAAACCTAATAATGACTGAGACACTTACACTTGGCGAAGCGCTGCCA
>JAXHNY010000024.1:0-7499 GCA_034519905.1 Ahrensia sp. | reverse complement strand
TCACCGTTCGGTTACGTATTGCTAGCGGCGTTGTCATCACCGTTTCGCTGGCCCTAGCGACCCTTCCAATTGGTCTCGCGCTCGGATTTTTCATCGCACTGGCAAAACAATCCAGCGAATGGTCGCTCCGCACCGCCGCTGACATTTACACCACCATTTTTCGCGGTCTACCTGAGCTGCTCAACGTTACCATTCTTGTCTATTTTGGCATGCAGATAGCCGTGCAGCAGGCAATCAAAGCCGCTGGGCTTAATATCGCGTTTGAATTTAATTCATTTGTCGCCGGCGTCATCGCCTTAGCTTTGGTCTTTTCATCCTATTCTTCAGAGGTATTTCTGTCGGCTTTTCGGGCAATCCCAAAAGGCCAATATGAAGGCGGCTTTGCGCTTGGCATTCCCAAAAGCAAAGTAATGCGGCTGATCATCTTTCCGCAGCTAATCAAAATCGCCCTGCCCGGCCTTGCCAATTTGTGGATGCTGCTGCTGAAAGACACAGCCCTCGTCTCTGCCATTGGTCTTGCCGATATTGTGCGTCAGACCGGTGTTGCCGCACGCGTAACCAAGCACGCGTTTTTGTTCTATGGCGTATCGTTCACGCTGTTTTTGGTGCTGGCGCTGCTGTCGTCCATTGTCATCGGACGCATAGAGGCCTTTGGCAAAAAGGCAGATCAAGCGCAATGAGATATGTTTCCAGATGAAGCTTATTCCATCACAACCGGCACCGCCTAATATAGCGCGCTCATGGAACAGCGCGCGTGTGGCAGGCAATCTGTTGATGGCATTTTGGCTTTTGGTTGGCGCGGCGCTCCTATGGTATTTATATTCGACTTGGAGCCCCGCGAAAATCGAGCGCTATGCTCCAAATTATTTCGGTGGGCTATGGGTCACGCTGCAACTGGTGGCGATCTCGATCCTTTTCCGGTGCTATGCTTTCCGTTCCCATCGCCTTTGGGCGGATGTCAAACAATCGGCTCATCGGTTCTGCGGCGTTTTCTTATGTTTATCTGTTCCGTGGAACGCCGTTGCTCGTGCAACTATTCTTAATTTATTACGGCCTTGGTACTTTCCGGCCGCAGCTGGAAGCAATTGGTTTATGGGTATTTTTCCGCGATGCGTGGAACTGCGCTCTGTTTGCGTTCACGCTCAACACCGCTGCCTATCAGGCAGAAATCCTGCGCGGCGCGATTGAAAGTGTGCCGAAAGGCCAATGGGAAGGCGCGAGCGCGCTGGGAGTTTCTAAGGCGCGCGCGTTTCAAAAACTCAGGCCTGCCGCAGGCGCTGTATTGATTGCGCTGCGGCCTGCTGGCAATGAGATTATCCTGATGCTCAAAGGCTCAGCGATTGTCGCGCTGGTGACTGTGTTTGACCTGATGGGTGAAACGCGCCGTGCCTTTTCGCGCACCTATGATTTTCAGGCCTACATCTGGGCTGCGGTTTTCTATTTTGTGCTGGTCGAAGTGCTGCGTAATATCTGGAACCTTCTGGAAAAGCGCCTAACGCGGCACCTCATTCGCTGATCATGTAATCCAGCGGTAGCTCGGTGGTATATTTAATCTGTTCCATGGCAAACGCCGACGAGACATCTCGAATTTCTATTTTTGCGATGAGCCGTTTGTAAAAGCCGTCAAAGGCAGCAATGTCGGGAACGACGACGCGCAGCAGATAATCCACATCGCCGCTCATGCGGTAAAACTCGACCACTTCTGGAAACTCGGCAATCACTTCGGAAAACCGCTTGAGCCACTCAATGGAATGCGTGTTGGTGCGAATGGAAACAAACACTGTGACGTTGACGTTGATGGCTTTAGGGTCGAGCAACGCAACCCGTTTTTTGATCACGCCATCCTCTTCCAGCTTTTGAATGCGCCGCCAACAGGGTGTGGTCGAAAGTCCAACTTTCTTGGCAATATCGGCAACCGCAATGGTCGCGTCTTCTTGAACAATTTTAAGAATTTTCCGGTCTAGACGGTCCATTTTAGGTAAATCTTTCTAATATTATCAACCCATAAGCGCTTTTACGCACTATTATTTCAAACTGATTGGTATTGCTAGATCAAATTTTGCACCTGAGCGCGCAAAGCTGGTAGCACATCGGCTTCAAACCAGGGATTGCGCTTTAGCCAAGCATTATTACGCCACGATGGATGCGGCAGCGGCAAAATACGAGGGTTGCGATCCGCATAATCGCGCCAATGCGCCACCGTTTCGGTCATCGATTTTTTGGCGGTGCCGCCCAAATGATAGCTCTGCGCATAATGCCCAATAGCGACGATCAGTTCGAGCTGCGGCATCGCCGCAAACACATCATCATGCCATCTGGCACGGCATTCCTTGCGCGGTGGCAGATCGGCGCCGTTTTGATCGTATCCGGGAAAACAAAACCCCATCGGCACGATTGCAAGCCTTGCTGGATCGTAAAACACATCTTCGCCGATACCCATCCATTGGCGCAACCGATCCCCCGACGGATCGGTAAATGGACGACCTGATTGATGAACGCGGATGCCCGGCGCTTGACCTGAAATGCATAGGCGCGCTGTCGATGACATGACGCAAACGGGATTGGGTTCATGCGGCAGCGGTTTCGCGCTCGGGCTATCAAGGCATATGCGGCAGGTTTTGATACCGAGTGAAAGTGTTTCAACATTCATGGCGTATAAGCCGGCCGCCCACGAATATCGGCAGCCCAGCGATTGAGATGCACCAACTCATCGGAATAAGCGATGCGCGCCACCTTGGAAAAATCCATGGCGATAATGCCAGTAATGTCAGCGATGGTAAAATCGTCACCGCAAATGAAGCTGTTTTCAGCCAGATGATCGTTCAGCAGCTGGGCAAACTTTTGCGCCTTTGGCCTATTGGCCTCGCCCCATTCAGCAATCTGCGGCACTTCCCAGTCCTTCATGGCAGGGTGGCTATGGCGAAAGGCTTGTGCCACGGGATAAAGCCATTGGAGCTCCACGCGGCGCTGCCACATCTCTGCGAAAGCTGCACCTTGCGCGCCTTGTCCAAACATGGCGCTGCCCGGGTATAAGCCATCAAAATATCGGCAAATGGCAACAGATTCTGTCAAAACGCTTCCATCGGGTAACTTCAATAAAGGTATCTGAATCAATGGGTTAAGCGCGGATATTGAGTTCAGATTTATGGCCCAGCGCGCCCATATCCACGGGTTCAACGGATACGGCAATACCCCGCTCGGCCAAATAAATCGCCACACGGCGCGGATTGGGTGCACGCCGCCGTCAAATACACGTGTGATCTCGCGCATCGAATTTCATTGTGTTTCTTCACTTGTATCTGAGTTAAACCAATAGCGTAAGCGCTGCCAAATGGCTGTTAAAACCGCGCGATGTTCCGTTTCCAGCAAACCACCATATCGCGCTCGGTAACGATCTGGCCGATCAAATGTGCCAGCCCAAAGACCTTTTTTCTTGGCGCTGGCTGCGCGCTCTTCTGCTCCATAATCACCATAGGAAATCGCCCAGCCGGCAATCACAATAGCGGCGTTTATGTTCGTATCGCCAGAATAACATGTAGCCAACAAGCGACCATATTGATCTGACTTGGCAGAAACGCATCGTATATTCTTCACTTCTACAAGGGTTTTCAGATGATCCCGTGCAGCCTTGCCACAAGAAAATTCACCGGCAGCGCCATTGCATGTTTGGTCAAATTCTGGCGCATCAATGCCCAGCAGCCGCAGCCTGCGCTCACCTTGGGACAGACTGTCTCCATCAACCACCCGAAAAGCGCCCGATAATTTAAGAGCATTTTGATCCTCAAACCAAGCAGCCGCAACTGCGACAATACCAAGCAGCGTTAGAACAGATACGATTTCGGAGAGCCAGCCGAAACGCCGCCTTTTTCTTCTAAATGCCATCTTAAAACTCTTTGCGGGAAGGAGTTGTTAACTGAAATGAAAGTATAAATACGCTCGTCGCCGTGCAAGCTAAAGCGTTTCTCGTTAAACCTCGATCATCAAACGCTGCCTGAAATCAAAGATTTGGGCGCGTAAAGTGAAACCTGATGTTTCGAGGTAAACGTGATGCTCTAGCGCAGGCTGTTTGTTGAGTGTAACTGGTATTTGCGTGATTGATGTCCTTGGATAATTTACCAGATAAAACAATCGTTGACCGCCGAAAGACGGTTCGCAACAAAGATTTGCGCGCCACGGTAAAAAACAGCCGTGATAAACTGGCAATTCAATCGCTGAAAGCCCCTGAATTTGATGGGGAATTATTGCGCCTGCATGCCGAAGCGCTTGTATCTTCAATTTTAGCGGTACCGTTGTTGATCGTCTTTGCGACTTTTGCAGGCTTTTCTTTGGGCTTTGGTCCAGAAATTTTGATTTGGGCGCTCATTTCGTCATGCCTTTACGTCGGATTGGCGCTCATTGCGCGCCGTTTTATAAACACCAGCGAGAAAGAAAATGTCTCCCTGTGGCGTAAGCGCCTGATGGTTGGTCACATCTTGGTCGGCCTTTCGTGGCTGATTCTCATGGTTCTGCCCTGCCAAAACTGCGGTCAAGACCCCGTGATTTTTTACAAAGCGATTTTGCTGGTGATTGCTATCGCCGCAACTGCGACCATTGGTTACACACTACCATTTTCCATCGTTGCCGCCTTTGGCCCCGCGGTCGTTGCATTTGCATTTGTGTATGTCGAAAACCCTTCGCCGACTGCAATGCCCTGCAACGGCACTGACCGTCGCCGCGCTTTTATTCTTTACATTTATTGCGCTTCGGCTGCGGCGTTCCACGCTCTATGGTCTTTCGTACAGAACAGAAAACCATTCTCTCGTGGCAGATTTGGAAATGGCAAAATCGATTTCCGATGAGGCCCGTCGCCGCGCGGAAGAGGCGAACTTGGCAAAGTCGCGCTTCTTGGCATCGATGAGCCACGAGCTGCGCACGCCGCTCAACGCGATCTTAGGTTTTTCGGAGACCATGAGTGAGGAGATCATGGGCCCGCTCGGCAACGATACCTACAAGGCCTACGCCGTCGATATCCATAATTCTGGCAAACATCTGCTCAACCTCATCAACGAAATCTTAGACCTAAGCCGCGTTGAGGCAGGCAAATATGAGCTCAAAGAAGAAGCGCTGCGCCTGACCGACATCATGGAAGACTGCATGGCTCTGGTTCGGCTTAAAGCTGCTCAAAAAGAGATTAAACTGGAACCGGTTTTCGAACAGAATTTGCCGCGGGTTTTGGCCGACGAGCGGGCGATGCGGCAAATCATTTTGAACATGCTTTCGAATGCCATCAAATTCACCCCGTCCGGTGGTCACATCAAGGCGATCGTCGGCTGGACCGCATCGGGCGGTCAATATATGTCTGTCAACGACAACGGTCCTGGTATTCCAGAAGAAGAAATTCCCATCGTTTTGTCTGCTTTTGGTCAGGGATCAATCGCCATCAAAAGCGCAGAGCAAGGCACGGGCCTTGGCCTGCCAATTGTTCAGGCACTGCTGAACATGCATGGCGGCAAGTTCGAGCTTCGCTCAAAACTGCGGATAGGCACCAATGCGCTGGCTATTTTGCCACCATCACGCACGCTAGAAGAGCTGCCAGCCGAGCCAGTTTCTCCGCGCCATAACCATAAGAAGATGGCCCCAAGCCGCCGCACAGTTGCCGCCTAAACGAAACTCCCGCTCATCAATCCTTATCGGAAACACCCGCCTGCGCAAATGTTGCCATCCCCGAATGACAAAGCGCAGCTGCTTTAACAATGCCCGCAGCCAACGCTGCGCCGGTGCCCTCGCCTAGCCGCATTCCAAGATCAAGCAACGGCTTTTTGCCGAGTTTCTCTACGGCTTTAATATGGGCTTGTTCAGCCGACACATGGCCGAGCAAGCAATGGTCAAGACCATCGCCATTGGGTGCCATGGCATGAACAATTGCCGCCGCAGAGGTAGCAACAAAACCATCGATGATAACTGGAATACGCTCTACACGCGCAGCCATGATCGCGCCGACCATCGCCGCAATTTCGCGTCCGCCTAAACGGCGCAACACTTCAAACGGGTCTTTTAAGTGCGCTTTGTGCAAGTTTACCGCACGCTCAACCACCTCGGCTTTGCGCTTGATGCCGTCCGCATCTGCGCCCGTGCCTGCACCAACCCAATCGGACGCTTTGCCGCCATAAAGCGCGTAGTATATCGCCGCAGCGACGGTCGTATTGCCGATACCCATCTCGCCGATGCACAAGAGATCCGTGCCACCCGCGATACTTTCCATGCCAAAAGCCATGGTCGCCGCGCAGGTGCGCTCGTCCATCGCCGCCTCAACGCTGATGTCATTGGTTGGCATATCCAGCGCCAGATCAAAAACTTTAAGGCCCAAATCATAGGCAATGCAAATTTGGTTGATGGCAGCGCCGCCCGCCGCAAAGTTCTCAACCATTTGCGCCGTTACAGCCGCAGGAAACGGCGATATGCCCTGCGCGGTCACGCCGTGATTGCCGGCAAAAACTGCCACGAGAGGCCGCGTGACGGCAGGTGCACGTCCCGTCCATGCGGCCAGCCATTCGGCGATTTCTTCCATGCGTCCAAGCGACCCAGCAGGCTTGGTCAAGGTGATATCGCGCGCACGCACCGCTGCAACGGCCTCAACTGCAGGACCAGGCAAGTTGCGCATCAGCGCGCGAAAATCGTCAAATGGCATTCCAGTGGTCAAAATAATAATCCTTGTAGAGGTGGCAAGCTGCAGCGGCTTACCTTATAAGCGCGGGAT
This sequence comes from Ahrensia sp., assembly GCA_034519905.1. GTDB lineage: Bacteria > Pseudomonadota > Alphaproteobacteria > Rhizobiales > Rhizobiaceae > Ahrensia. The sequence continues at coordinate 763 of JAXHNY010000024.1, read as the reverse complement.
ATAGAAGTTCAAAATCGCAGCCGAATGTCGCATATATGAAATATCTTAACCCCGTTGATGAGACCGCAAGAGCCCTTGGCTTTTTGACGCGGTTGCCAATTCCAAATCGGTTTTTTGAAACCAGTGCGCCTGACCAAACGAACCAATGCGCTGGCTTTTATCCCGTTGCGGGGCTGATCATCGGATTGTTCGGCGCTATTGTTTTAGCCGTGTCGCATATGCTTGGCCACGCACCCTTTATCGTCGCGACACTGGCTATTTTTACCTGCATCATACTCACAGGCGCCTTGCATGAGGATGGTTTGGGCGATGTCGCAGACGGTTTTGGCGGCGGCACTACACTTGAAAAACGCCTTGAAATTATGAAGGACTCGCGCCTTGGCACCTATGGGGTTTTGGCCGTCGCAGGTTCCTTAGCGCTTAAGGTTGGCTGTCTTACGGCGATATTACAAACAAGCGGCGCTGTTGCAGGCAGTTTGGCATTGTTAGCGAGTGCCTCCCTGTCGCGTGGAGCGATGGTCTGGTTTTGGGCATCGCTTCCCGCTGCCAAGACAAGCGGCGTCTCGAGCACAGTGGGCCAGCCACCCGACAACGCGGTATCGCTGGCGGCTATTTTGGGCCTTGCGTCAGGCATCGTTTTAGGTTTGGCGGCTACCGGTTTTATAGCCACCTGTGTTGCCGTTCTCCTTTCACTTGGCGCGCTCCTCGGATTTCAGCGTCTTTGTGTGCGAATGATAGGCGGCCAGACGGGCGACACGCTTGG
>JAXHNY010000027.1:0-8494 GCA_034519905.1 Ahrensia sp. | reverse complement strand
GTCCAATCCATCATGGGCGCGACGGCGAAGATTTTCTCTTGTTTTTCAATGATTTGTGATACATTACAACAAGATCATTCCAAGAACGGCGTGCACGAAAATGGATAGAATTGCACGCCTTTGTACCCTTTTTGATCCCTATGTGCACGTTATTTTCACATAATGAAAGGTGTGCACGGGCTTACGGGAACGGTAATTAAATCAAAAGAAGGAACGTGACGCCCCCATTGTGCATAGCAAAAGAAAATATGTGTCGCGTACCTTCGGCTTGAAAACGCCAGCACTGGAATAGGTGAGCCAAACAAAGCATCCAATAGCGGACTTACGTCCAAACAGCGCTATGTTTTATCCTAACCTATACCCTGCAACTTCGTTGTTTCTCCTTTTTCAATAATCACCTTAAGTTTGGTCGCTGGCTGCGTCGCCGCTCCTAGAATTTTAGCAATAAGCACCTGAGCTGCTATTTCGCCGATTTTGCGCCGCGGTGTGATGGATGTCGTTATCCGTTTGGGAAGGACTTCATTGATGTTGAGGCCATTATAGCCAACGATGCCGATTTGCGCAGGACAGCTCATCCCTGCCCCCTCACAGGCCATCAGACCGCCAAAGGCCATATTATCGTTAAGAAAACAAATAACATCGGGTTTACTGTCCAACGCTGATAATAAACGTTTGGTTGCCAGGAAACCGCTTTCGAACGTAGCGTCTGGCGCGCTCCGTTCAACAGCACAAAATTGAGTACCTTGTTTTTCGAAGCTTTGGCGCAGTCCGGCAAGCCTTCGTTCTGCACGTGGGTCAACACCTGATTTAACGCCCACGTATGCAGGCCTCTGATAATTCAGCGATGTCAAATAATCGCCCATCTCGACGCCCGATTGAAAGTGATCAATGCCAACACAAAGATCGATCGGCGTGTCCGTATAATCCCAAACTTCAACCACGGGAATGTTCGATTTTGTAAGTCGATCGCGGGTAAGCTCGCTGTGATCGACACCGCTTAGGATAAGGCCCGCAGGCCGCCAAGAAATCATCCGCTCTACCCATGCCTCTTCGTGTGTGAGGGAATAATCGGAAACATCAATCATGGTGGCAAAGCCATTGCGCTCAAAGTTTGCCCGCATGCCATCATATATTTCAGAAAATACAGTGCCGAAAAGCGTTGGCACAGACACGCCGATAAGGTTCGAACTCGATGCCGCAAGCGATACGGCAACGCGGTTTGGATAATATCCAAGGCTTCGCGCTAGGTTGAGAATCTGCTCGCGTTTTTCCTGGCTTATACCCTCCACATCGCGCATGGCGCGTGACACGCTCATGATGCTGACCCCGGCCGCCGCTGCCACGTCTTCAATTGAAACCCGTTTTTCCATAACTTATTCCGCCAATAACTCCCGTAGGTTTTACGTTAGCGCTAACGTCATTTCTTTTCCAGAGGTCTTGTTTTGTAAAGAAAACAAAAGCACCATCATTGCGCAGGATTGCTAGGGAGAAGCGAGTTTGCCAGTTATTACCTTTGATAAGGTCGAAAAAAGCTATGGTGCGGTTCGCGTTCTGCCGCCGCTCGACCTGAAACTCAATGACGGCGAATTCACTGTTCTTGTGGGGCCATCGGGCTGCGGAAAATCCACAACGCTTCGGTGCTTGGCTGGCCTAGAAGATCTATCGGGCGGAGAGATTTATTTCGACGATAGACCCATTGGCCGATTGCAGCCCAAAGAGCGCGACATCGCGATGGTGTTTCAAGATTATGCGCTTTATCCGCATATGAACATTGCCAAGAATATGTCGTTTGCACTTCGCTTGGCCAAAGTAAACAAGGCCGAGATTGACGCGAAGGTAAAACGCGTTGCGGGCATGCTGAATATCGGCCATTTGCTCGACCGAAAACCCGCTGAGCTATCGGGCGGTCAGCGGCAACGCGTTGCGATGGGCCGCGCGATGGTGCGCGACGCCTCAACATTTCTGTTTGATGAGCCCCTATCAAACCTTGACGCGAAGCTGCGTGCGAAAATGCGCACAGAGCTTGCAGAAATGCGCAACCAATTAGAGAAAAACATGGTCTATGTTACCCATGATCAGATTGAGGCGATGACCTTGGGCGACCGCATCGTGGTTATGTCCGAAGGCCACATTCAACAGCAAGGCACGCCTGAAGAGCTTTTTATGAAACCTGCCAACAAATTTGTTGCGGGCTTTATCGGCATGCCAACGATGAATTTTCTGGACGGCGCACTCATCGGATCGGGATCAGATACGCTGGTTCAGGGCGAAGGTTTTTCTTTCAAGATTTCAAGCGAGCAAGCACAGCGACTAAAAAACAGAGCGGATAGAAATGTAAGCGTAGGCATTCGTCCATCTGGTTTTACTGCAGACCTTAAACACGGAAGCAAAATTGCTTTGAGGCATGTGGTGTCCGAATATTTGGGCACCCAAAGCGTGTTGATCACGCGATGCGGCAATACAGAAATACTTGTGGAAACGAGCGAGCCGGGAAAACTAAAGCCCGGCTCTGAAGTGACCTTTGCTGTGCCCGCTGAGGCTATCATGCTTTTCGACGACACGACCGGACTACGACTTTAATTTCAGTAATAGGAGGAAATATAATGCTGAAAACTCTCTCTAAACTAACACTAACAGCGACTGTCTCGCTGGGCGCCGTTTGGGCGGCAATTGCTGGTCCCTACGATGCCTATAAGGGCCAGACGATAACTGCAATTTTCCCTGCGCATCCACACTATAACGCCGTGATGAAAATCCTTCCTGAATTCACAAAAGAAACCGGCATCAATGTTGAAGTAGACCAGCTTGAGTATTTGAAACTACGTGAAAAATCGACATTGGAACTGACCAAGGACAAAGGCGATTATGACCTGATGTCTTACGTGGTTTTCTCAAAGGCTGACTATGTGTTTGCTGATCAATTGGAAAACCTTGCCCGTTATTTCATGAACCCAAGACTGGCAAATCCGAACTATGATGCGGACGATTTGATCGACGGCTATGTTCAAAACATTGGCGTTGCCGGCGGTACAAAAGGATACCTTCCAGGTAAAACTGGATCGTTGTTTGGTATCCCGTTTGGTTCAGAAACATCGGTTCTCGCCTACCGCAAAGATATTTTCGAAAAGCATGGCCTTGCAGTGCCGACAAACTATGAACAGCTTCTCAAAGTGACGTGCGAAATTCCAAAACTGGAAGCAGGCATGGGCGGCATGGCATCACGCGCAGCGTCCGGTCATCAGGCGGCACATGCATTTTTGTTGCACTTGGCACCACTGGGTGGACGCGTATTTGACGCTAACTGGCAGCCAATCATAAACAACGCAGCAGGACTGCAGGCAGCCAACGCGCTAAAAACCATTGTGGACTGTGGTCCAGAAGGATCGCAAACATTTGGCCCATCAGAAGCAGCTGCATCTTTCAGCCAAGGCAACGCGGCGATGTTCATGGACTCGATTGCTTTTGCTGCCGGTTTTGAAAACCCAGAAAAAAGCAAAGTCGCCGGCAAGGTTGGCTATGCGCTGCATCCAGAAGGCGTACGCCGTGGTTCGCAGACCGGCGGTTTTGGTATTGGTATTCCGAAAAACGCGGGCAACAAAGAAGCGGCATTTTTGTTAATGCAGTGGCTTACATCTAAAAAAGGCGACCTCATGATCGCTATGGAAGGCGGCAATCCATCACGCTTCTCCACATATAATGATGCGGCCTTGAATGCGAAATATCCGTATTCAGCAACCTTTGGTGAAGCGCTAAAATATGCTGATCCTGACTGGCGTCCAATCATCCCAACATGGGGTGAAATCAATGCGGATATCGGCACAACGATGTCAAAAGTATTGACCGAAGGTCTTGATCCGCAACAGGCTCTTGATGGTGTAGCAGAGCGCGCCAAAGGCATCATGGAGCAAGCCGGCTACTATACTTGGAACTAAGATTAGTTTGGAACTAATCATGCTTGGAGCTTCCGCAATTGTAATTGCGGGGGCTTCCCTCCCAGCGGGTCGTCGCGCTCAATCTGGCACGGCGGCCCGACGAATTAAACTTCGAAGGACCGTAAAATGACGGTGGCAACACGTCTGAACAGGCTTACGCCCTATATGTTTTTAGCACCTGCTGCGGTGTTGCTCGCAGTCGCATTGCTCTATCCGATTGGATATATGATTTATGCAAGCTTTTTAGACTGGGTGCCCTCACAGCGCATTGGGGACGCTGAGTTCATCGGTTTTCGAAACTACACTAATCTTTGGAACAATGACGCTTTTCGTGAGAGTTTTGGCGTCACTGTAAAATTCGCGGCCATCGCTCTCACGCTCGAAATGCTGATTGGTGTTGGCCTCGCGCTCCTGCTTGATAGAAATATCCGCGGTATGAGCGCACTTCGCACGATCTTCATCTTGCCCATGATGATTGCGCCCATCGTTGTCGGTCTAATGTGGCGTTATATGTACCATCCGACCGTAGGCATTTTTAACCGTACGTTGAAAAGCTACGGCTTTGAACCGATACCATGGCTGTCCGATGGCACGTGGTCATTTGTGGCTGTAATCATCGCCGATGTCTGGCAATGGACGCCTTTTATTTTCATTCTTTCATTGGCGGCATTGCAATCGTTGCCCCGCTCTGCGATTGAAGCTGCCCAAATTGATGGCGCAACCGGGTGGCAGCAAACGCTTTACATTAAGTTACCGCTGATGATGCCGGTTTTGATCGTGGCGGCACTTTTGCGATTGATCGACGCCTTCAAAGTGCTCGAGGTGATTTTGGTTATGACCAATGGCGGCCCCGGTCTGTCGACTGAAATATTGAGCCTACGCATTTATCGCACGGCGCAAGAATTTCAAAAGCTCGGCGAAGCGGCGGCCATGTCGAATTATCTTTTGATTATGCTGACACTGCTTACCACTGCGATGTTTATTTACAACAAGACCGCCGAAAACCGCGCTGCAAGATTGCGCGCCAATGCAGAGAAAGAATAGTCATGGCGGCGATTGAGAAAAAACAAAACCCGACAGTTTACGTCTTAATCATCTGCATGATTATCATGGCGCTTGGCCCGATTATGCTGATGCTGGCAACGTCGTTTAAAACAAATGTGGACGTCAATGACGTCAATGTATCAGCGTTTTTCTTTGCGCCTACAATCCGCAACTATGAAACTGTTTTGTGTAACGTCTTGTGGTATGAGCCAGCTCACGTGGAGTTTTGCGATCCTACTTTTGCGCGCGCGCTCGGCAATTCAATCTTCATCGGGTTAATTTCAACGGCAATTACTTTGATCGTTGGCTGCATGGCCGCCTATGCGCTCGTCCGTTTCCGCTTCATGGGCCGAGGCGCTATTTCGATGACGACGCTGCTCATGCGCATGGTTCCCCCAGCGGTTTTGCTGGTGCCGGTATTTGGCATCTGGACATTCCAATATGGCTTGGACGGGACATACACCGGCGTCATTCTTGTCTATGTCGCGATGAATTTGCCCTTCGTGATTTGGATCTTGCAGAGCTTTATTGTGCAAGTTCCCATACAGCTGGAAGAAGCGGCGAAAATGGATGGGGCAAATCCGCTTCAAGTCTTCTTCCTCGTCGTTTTGCCGGTGATCAAACCTGGCCTAGCTGCAGCGGCGATTTTTACGTTCCGCGTTGCTTGGAATGAATTTCTACTTTCCAACGCCCTATCGGGGCGCGGCACACGCACGGTGCCCGTGACGATTGTCAATTCGATCACTGAATACGAAATTGACTGGGGTGTGATCATGGCAACGGGGATGTTGCTCGCTATTCCGCCGATCATTTTCACTTTCATCGCCTCCAAACAAATCATCACGGGCATGACTGCTGGCGCGGTGAAAGGCTAGACAATGTGGGAATGGCTCCTCACATCAATTGATCCATCAAGGGCACATGATGTTGGCTTTGAAGTATCAATGCACGGCCGCCTGATGGTTTTGGGTTGGTCGTTTCTGGTGCCGATTGGCATACTCTCCGCGCGCTTCTTTAAGATCATGCCGCGGCAGCAATGGCCGCAAAAGCGTGACAACCAATTCTGGTGGTTCACGCATCTGACCATGCAATACACAGCTGGCGTTCTAATGCTGATGGCGATTTGGCTAATTTGGCCAATCAGCGGCAAGTATGAAAACAGCTTTTTGCACCATCTTATGGGGTGGACAACGGTAACTCTTTGCAGCGTTCAATATCTGGCTGGATGGCTTCGCGGCACAAAGGGTGGACCGACAGAGCTTGCCAAGACGGGTACCATTAGGGGCGATCATTTCGATATGACCCCGCGCCGAAAGGCCTTTGAATATATTCATAAAACAGCCGGATATGTTTGCCTAACCGCTGCTATTATCGCCGTGTTTTCAGGCATGTGGATGACGAACGCACCCAACTGGATGTGGATCATCCTTATCGCGTGGTGGGTATTTATCATCGCCCTATTTTTCAATCTACAACGAACAATCGGCGCGATCGAAACCTATGAGGCGATATGGGGCGATGACCCCACCCTGCCCGGCAATCAACTAAAGCCAATAGGCCTAGGCACAAAGCGACGAAATGGTTCACCTTCAGCCAACAGGTAAGAAGTAGGCTACTGATTTTTCAGTGCATTCACGACAAGAGCAATCACTTGCTCACTCGTGCCAGAAATATCGATCTTAATATGGTTTTCAGCATCGCTCGGCACTTCGAGTGCTGCAAATTGGCTGTCCAAAAGGCTCGTCGGCATAAAGTGCCCCTGACGGGCTTTCATGCGCGCAGCGATCAGCTCTTTTGATCCATCTAAATAAATGAATTGAACCGCCTCACCCGCTTTCTTTGTGATAAAATTGCGGTAGGCCTTTTTCAGCGCGGAGCACCCGACAAGACTAATACCCTGTTGCCGCGCTAATGCATTGGCCACAATTTCCAGCCATGGCCATCGATCTTCGTCGGTCAGAGGCTGGCCGCTCGCCATCTTGGCGATATTGGCCTGCGGGTGAAAATCATCTCCGTCGATATAGGTTCCGCCAATGGCTTCGGCGACACCAACACCGACACTGGATTTACCAGAGCCTGCAACGCCCATGACGACAAATAAACGCGGACGCATCGTTTTACAGCGATGCCGTGATGCCGCCATCGACATAGAGGATGTGGCCATTGACAAAACTTGAGGCGTTTGAAGAAAGGAAAATCGCCGCCCCAACAAGCTCTTCGACATTACCCCAGCGCCCAGCGGGCGTGCGCTTTTGCAGCCAAGCGGAAAACTCCGGATCTGCAACCAAGGCTGCATTAAGCGGCGTATCAAAATACCCCGGCGCGATTGCGTTGCACTGCAAGCCATATTTGGCCCAGTCGGTCGCCATGCCTTTGGTTAGATTTCCCACCGCACCTTTTGTCGCCGTGTAAGGCGCGATGCCCGGCCGCGCCAATGCCGTTTGCACGGACGCAATATTGATGATCTTGCCTGATTTACGCTTGATCATGTGGTTTGCCACAGCCTTGCCCACGAGAAAGACGCTTGTGATATTGGTTTTGAGCAATGTCTCAAACTTATCCTCGGGAAAATCTTCCAAGGGCGTGCGGTGCTGCATACCCGCATTGTTGATCAAAATATCAATTGCACCCGAACTCTTTTCAAAACCATCGACCGCCTCACGCACAGCATCGCCATCGGTCGCATCAAAGGCAAGCGTATGAACCTGCGCACCGTCATTTCGAAGCACGTCGGCCGCATTGTTAAGCTTGGCCAAGTCACGGCCATTTAAAACAATTTCAGCACCCGCATCGGCCAAGCCTTTTGCTAAAGCAAAACCAATGCCTTGCGATGAACCGGTGATTAGCGCGCGTTTGCCCTTCAAATTGAATAAGTCTATTCCCGTTGTCACAACACCACTCCTTCGATTAATTTCCCTAGACAGATTTGTGTGAGACTGTATATGTTATCGATATCATTTTACAAGGCGCAACAGGATAAAACATGCGGACAATTGTAGTTCATGGCGCAAAAGATTTACGGATTGATCAATCCAACATCGACGCCTTGGGCGCAGGCCAAGTCCTCATTAAAACGGCGATCGGCGGGATTTGTGGATCCGACCTGCACTATTATAATCATGGGGGTATTGGTGCATCGATACGGCTGAAAGAGCCAATGATCCTTGGTCATGAGGTCTCAGGCCATATTAGTGCCTTGGGCGCAGGTGTCACACATCTTCAGGTTGGTGATTTGGTCGCCGTGTCACCCTCGCGGCCTTGCTTGACCTGCCAATATTGTCAAAAAGGACTGCACAACCACTGCGAAAATATGCGCTTTTATGGATCGGCCATGCCGTTTCCGCATATCCAAGGCGCGTTTCGCGAAGCACTCGTCGCCGATGCCTCGCAATGCGTCAAAGCCGATGGGCTTTCTGCAGGCGAAGCGGCCATGGCCGAGCCACTCGCCGTTTGCCTCCATGCCACGCGCCGCGCTGGCGACATGATCGGCAAACGCGTGTTGATCACCGGCAGCGGCC
>JAXHNY010000020.1:0-73075 GCA_034519905.1 Ahrensia sp. | reverse complement strand
GTTATTGTATTGCTGGGCTGCGTTACAGCCATTGAGACAATCAACGCGCTTTACGAAGACGGTCTGATCGATAATGCGGCTGAAGTTGGAGCCTATTTGAAATCCGAGCTGCAGCGGTTGCAGTCAAAATATCCGGACATCATCAAAGATGTGCGCGGGCAGGGGCTTATGGTTGGGTTAGAATTCCAAGATTTCAGCCAAACACTGCCTGTAGTGTTGCGACCTGCAATCGCAATGCTCGACGATAAACTAAAAGGCTCGCTGTCGGGCTTTTTAGGCGCGTTGTTGTTGCGTGATCACAATGTGCTTGTGGCGTTCACCGAATATAACCGCAACGTGGTTCGTTTGTTGCCACCGCTTGTGTGCACCAAAGATCATGTTGATCATTTGATCGGCGCGATGGACAAATTGCTTGGTAAAGGTGTCGTGTTTATCGTCAAGGATTTCATTCAAGCGCAAGTGCTGGAGAAAAAACACAAGGCCGCGTAAATTTCTTGCAGCGTGCTATTTCCACTGGGCTTGAATGCGCGGATGAATGAGAGCGCTATAGCAAGGCGACACCTGTACCTCGGTGTGGTCTTGAAGAGCTGGTGTATAGACTGTTCGCAGTTGATGAGCGTTGTTTGTGTAGGGACATTGAGGCATCAAGAGGATGTCCGTATCGGCAAGCGCTTCTGCTTGATCTTCGAGCAAAAACTTGACGATACGCGTCGGATCCGCGCCAATGGCGATATGTTTTGGTGCTTGCTTACCCAGCAAATAGGCAAACGGGTTAGTAAAGTCGATGTTCATGATCGTCGTGTAATTTAATCCGTCGTTTTCCCGCTGAAGCAGCGCCCCGACGACTTCATCCGCATTTTTTGCCCACAGTTCTTGGAATGAGAAATCTTGAAAAAGTTCGTATTCGGGCAGCTGGCCTGATTTTGTGTAATTTCTCATGGCATCTGGGTATTGCAACCAGTGTTCGCGCATTTCGGTCGTGCGCTCGCTGAAGAAAGAACGCACCAGCACGTCGCCCATATCTTTCAAGTGTTTGTGCTCAAGGGGTTGTTGATTGATAGATACCAACGTTGCGCGCATTGCATGTTGTAGTGTTTGCATGACGGGCTGCAAGGCAGTTGCAGCGCTCAATAGCATAAGCGCGTGTATCGTCGCGCTGTTTGTGTTGTATCGTTCCGGAGTACTTTCGTCATCACATAGACCATAACTGGGATCATGAAAATAAGTTCTTGCCCGCCGGTGTTTTGGCTTTCAAAAAATATTCCCGCAACGACAGTAGCAAAAATCCACATAGATGGGTGATCAAGTCGCTCCCATTTGTGGGTTAATAGTAAAACGAGCGCCATGAGGGCTGCCGGGGCACTGATACCAAAAGTGCGTGACGCACCTTGTAAAAGGCGGCTGGCAAGCCCTCCTTCGTTACTGGTAACGAGCAGGAATATATCGCTTATATAGGCCAATACGATGCCAGTCGTCAGTTCTGCGATGGCTAACATGACCGCAGAAAGGACAATCGCAGTGAGTGTTGAGGCAAGTGAAATTTTGCCTGATAAAAGACCATAGGCACACAACAGACCAGCGGCGAGGAATGCCGTGATCTTTACTGAAAACAAAACGGTCATGGCCAAGCCAATGACAAGCCCCATCATCCAAGTTGAGCGCATAAAAAGAGGCGCTGCGCTTGACCGATATAAATCAATTGGCTGCCATGACGGTTGTAAATGGCAAAACCATCAAATGCAGGAAAACTGCTATATTCAGTGGTGTTAAAAGGGACGATGGTAAAAAATGCAAAACCCATTACGACGAGCAGGACCGCAATTTTGTTGGTGTTTTGTTTGGCTGCATCCCAGAGCACGAGTGCCATCAACGGCACTGTTACGAGCGCAATCGACCACGATGCTGCGAGCATAGGTTGACTATCGGGCACCACGAGGCGCACCCAATAAAATAAATAATAACCGAGCGCGCCTACGGGTGGGAAGAAATCAATATGGGGTATTTGGCCATTGGCGATGCGATTTTGCGCATCAAGATAGAGATAACTGTCCCAATAAAATGCGCCGATGGGTATTTTGACATGGGCGGATAGAATGGTGATTGGAAACAAAACACAAAGCGCCAAGAGCGCCCAGCTCACGGCGCTAAAATAATCTGTGTTGTGTCTCTTGTGCCCGATCCATCATCATTTTGCCGATTTGTCTGTCCCAAACCGTTAACGCGAAGTGATGACTTTATGGTTAACAAAGTCTGAAAGTGTTTAAGATTAGCTGCGCGGTTTAAGGTTCTGTGGATCGTAAAGTGGCTCATAACCGATACCGACTACGCTTACAGGATATTCCTCACCCATATAGTCGATCAAGAGGCCGTTGCCCTTTTTCGCATATTCATGCGGCAGATAGGCAAGGGCAATGTTTTTTCCAATCGTCGGACCATAGGCGATCGACGTTGTGTAGGAACGGCGGCCCAAATCATCGACAAGGGTTTGTTTTGTCTTGCCATCTAAAACCGGACAGGTGCCGACCATGAAGCGGGCAACGCCTTCGCTATCGATATTTTTGTCGACCACGAGCGTACAGAGGGTTGCGGGCTGGTTGTTGCGCGCGCGAATTTTCAAATAGGCCTGCTTGCCACGGAAATCAGCATCCTTGACCTTGGGCCGCGCCAAGTCGGCCTCGATTAGATTGTACTCGGTTAGAAGGTCTGCGTTTTGGAGGCGGAGCGATTTTTCCATGCGGCGGGAATTGGCATAGGTTTCAACGCCAAAAGCCATGATGCCTTGCGCGCGCAGAGCGTCCCATACGGCTAGGCCGTCCTCATATTTCATGTGCAGTTCCCAGCCTTGCTCGCCCACATAGGAAAGCCGAAGCGCGGTAACTTTCTTGCCTGCTATCTCTAATTGCTTAATTGCGGCGAAAGGAAAATTTTCTTGGGTAAGTGCATCGGGATTGTTGACGACTTGTTGCAAGTTCGTGCGGGCATTGGGCCCCCAAACGCCGATGGTGATATATTGTGTCGATACGTCCTCGACGGTGACATCAAAGCCTTTGTCCTGAGCCAAGCGCTTGATGTAATTGTAATCGCGCGGACCCGCATCGGCACCGTCGATAACGCGGCAACGGTCTGGCATACGGATCACGGTTAAGTCGGCCGCAACCCCGCCTTCATCATCGAGGAAATGCGTATAGATGCCTTTGCCGATCATATTCTCGCCGCCGATTTTTGCGACGCAGGCATATTCCATCAGCGCTTCATGGTCGGGGCCAGACACGTCAAACATCGCAAAATGCGACAGGTTTACCATGCCCACATTGTTGCTCATTTCGAGGTGCTCGGCATTGGACACGCGCCAGAAATGGCGGTTGTCCCACTCGTTATGGCGCACAGGCACTTGGTCGGCATATTTTTCCAGCAAATGTTCGTTTGCCGCATAGCCGTGGGCGCGCTCCCAGCCACCAAGCTCCATGAAATAGCCACCAAGTTCCACCTCGCGGTCATAGAAGGGCGATTTGCGGATGTTGCGGCCTTTGCTGAACGGCTCGCGTGGATGCACAGCCGGATTATAAATTTTGCAGGCCGTCTCCGAGCAACGGTCATGGATATATTGCTCTTCGAGCTGGAAGGGTGAAAACCGTGCATAGTCGATTTTATTATGATCTATTGGCGTGCGCCCGTCGGTCATCCAATCGACGACAAGCTTTGCCATGCCGGGCGCGTCTTTGACCCAGATCGCAACCGCATACCATAGACCGCGCACCTTCTGGCTTTCGCCAATCGAAGGTCCGCCATCAGTGGTCACTTGCAGAAGCCCGTTGAACGAATAGCTTTCATTGTAGCCAAGTTCGCCCAAAATCGGCGTCAGCGCCATGGCGCGCTCAAGCGGCTCCATAATTTGCTCAATGGGCAGATCGCGCTGCGACGGAGAAAGCCGCGAGACTTCCTTTTCTAAAATGTCACGCGGATGGCAAAGGCGAGGGTTCTTTTCTTCATAATAGCCCCATTCGATCTGGCCGCCTTCGGGCGTTTTTGGATCGCCCGTATCGCGCATATAGGCCGAATTGCCTTGGTCGCGCAGCAACGGATAGCCGATGTCTTTGCCGGTGCCTTCAAATTCCGTGTAAGGCCCAAAGAATGTCAGCGGATGGTCAACCGGCATAACGGGCAGGTCTTCGCCCACCATATTGGCCATCAGGCGACCCCATAGCCCCGCGCAGATGATGACCCTGTCGGCCATGATGGTGCCGCGTTTGGTTTTAACGCCGACGATGCGGCCGTTTTCGACGATCAAATCTTCAGCCGGTGTATTGGCAAAACTACGCAGTTTGCCTGAGGCGACGGCCTCATCGACAAGCTCTCCGGCAACCGTCTGCGAGCGCGGTTTGACGAGGCCGGCATCGGGATCCCACAACGCGCCCATGATTTGATCTTCTTCCAAAAGCGGAAATTTTGCCTTTGTTTCTGCCGCTGAAATCATCGTCGCGCGCGTGCCGAAAGCCTTGCCAGAGGCGACCTTGCGCTTCAGCTCCATCATGCGCTCGGTGTCGCCCACACGGCAAACTTCGAGACCGCCGACTTTTTCATAGCGCCCGCGTTTTGAAAAAAAGTCGATGGAATAGGCCGTTGTCCAGCAGGATAAAAAGTCATGGGATGTCGAATAGCAAAAATCAGAGGCGTGCGATGTTGAACCGATATCTGTTGGAATGGCTGATTTATCGATGCCGACAATGTCGTCCCATCCGCGCTCGATCAAATGGTGGGCGACCGATGCGCCGACAATGCCGCCAACACCGACGATGACAATTTTTGCCCGTTCTGGAAATGCAGCCATGGATATTTCAACTCCAGCGTAATATTTACGCAATGCTATCATAATTGAGTGCGCGCGAAAGCCCATAAGCGCGCGGCACTTTGAGCCTGTTTATCGCTAAATTGGTAGATTTCCCCTGTTCTTATTGCGACGAGCGCATGTCGGGGAGGCTTTGGGCGTTTTGCTTAGTTTGTTGTGCGTGCATTTGCCGCTTTAGCCTGCGCCTGTCTTGCGCAGTAACCACGGATCATTTATTCGATGCACGCGTGCGCCCCAATAGCTCAGGTGGTAGAGCACTTCATTCGTAATGAAGGGGTCGGCGGTTCGAGTCCGTCTTGGGGCACCAAGGTAAGTAATTTTGCTACCACCCACGCCAAATAATGCGTGATTATGCGTCGGCGATGCTCTAATCAGCTTCCCATGGAACTTAACCGCGAAATCATTGACATCGTGTTTTTGTCGCTGCGCGTCAGCATAATCGCGTCATTGATCGGTCTTTTGATTGGTGCGCCGATTGGGGCGTTTATTTGCACCATGGAAGGCAAGGCTAAAGAGCTTTGGCTGATCATTTTTAACGCGCTTTTGGCGGTGCCGACAGTGGTTGTTGGGCTGGTTGTTTATCTGGTGTTGTCGCGGTCTGGCCCTCTGGGGCCGCTTGAATTGTTGTTCACGCCGACGGCGATCATCATCGCACAAGTGATCATCACCATACCCGTGATAACCGTGTTCGTGCACCGCGCCTGCGCTGCCCCTTGGAACGAACTTGGCGATGCGCTGCGGCTTGATATTCCAACGCGTCTTGGCCGCGTGGTCGAGATTGCTAAGATCGCCCGCGTCGGGCTGGTGACGGCGTTTTTGGTGGCCTTTGGCCGCGCCATATCAGAGGTCGGTGCGGTGATGATCGTCGGCGGCAACATCCGAAATGCGACCCGCGTGATGACAACGTCGATCACGCTTGAGACCGCGCAGGGTAATTTTTCCACTGCGATTTGGCTCGGCATTATTTTGGTGGGCATTTCGCTCGGCGTGACGGCGCTTACGTTTTATGTGACACGCGAGCGCAAATTGGCAGCTTAAAAGCGTTCAGCTTTTTGATGCGGTGGGAATTATAAAAAATAGCTGCTGGCCGCCGACCTGAAAATCCGTAATCGCTTTTCTGCCTTCGTCGCTGGTGAGCCACTCATGCCAGATTATCGCGTTTGTCGTTTCGGTTGGTGGTATGAGCGTGTTGGTGACGACGATGCTGGAATAGGGATTGTGCAGCGGGGGGTCGCTCGCAAATAATATTTCATAATCGCTTTTGCGCCCGAACTTTGCCCATGTCGCGCGGTCTGTCAGCGTATAGGCACCCATTTCGATCGTGGTGATGATCGTTTGCCCCATGCCGCTGCCCGCCTCGCGATACCAGGTTGTGAAATCGTCGCGGTTTAGCGCGGCCTCGTTCCAAAGCTGCAATTCTTTGCGGTGCGTGCCGCTGTCATCGCCGCGCGAGACGAAGAGTGACTTTTCCGTCGCGATCTTTTGTAGCGCGTCGGCTGTTGATGTTGCGGCGCGTATGTTGGCGGGATCTTCGGACGGCCCGATGAGGACAAAGTCATTGAACATGACATCGCGGCGATCTGTGCCAAAGCCGTTTGCGATGAATTTGTCTTCGCCTTCGCGATCATGGGTCAGAAGGGCAGCGGCATCGCCGCGCGCGCCCATGGCCAGTGCTTGGCCTGTGCCGATGGCAACAACTTTAACTTGAATGCCTGTTTTTTCTGAAAATATGGGAATGATTGCTCCCAGCAGGCCGGAATTTTCTGTCGACGTCGTGGTGGCCAAGACAAAAGATTTGTCGGCTGCAAAGGTTGCGTTACAAAAGGTTAGCGTTGCTGCAAGTATGCTTAAAAATACGCGTCGTTTCATGTTATCGCCCTAGGCTATCAGCAATTGTTTGCGTTCGGCGCGTTCTTGCTGCGGTGACTTGGCATAAAGCTCTCGGTAGCATTTCGAAAAGTGCGACGCAGAAACGAAGCCGCATGCAATCGCAATTTCCACAACGGGCAAGGACGACTGCACCAGCAAATGGCGCGACCGATCAAGGCGGATTTCTAGGTAATAGCGCGCGGGCGAACGGCCCATTTCCTGTTGGAACAGGCGTTCGATTTGGCGGCGCGATAGACCCACATGATCGGCAATATCGAGCAGCGACAGCGGTTCTGACAGACTGTTTTCCATCAGCTCAATGATCGACAAAACACGCGTGTTCTGCACGCCCAATCGTGCGCGCAGCGGCAGCCTCTGCCGGTCACTTGGCGCGCGCACTCGGTCGGTAAGCAATTGCTCACATATTCGGTTGACCAGATCATCATTAAAATCTTGGCCGATGAGTGAGAGCATCATGTCGAGCGCGGCGGTACCACCCGCGCAGGTATAAATATTGCTGTCTACCTCAAAAAGGTCGGCATAGACTTCAGCCTTGGGGAATTTTTCTTGAAACGCGGGCAGGTTTTCCCAGTGGATGGTGCAGCGTTTTCCGCTGAGCAAACCCGCAGAAGCGATCGCATAAGCGCCTGTGCAAAGGCCGCCAATGGCGATCCCGCGCGCGTGTTCTTCGCGGATTATGCCGGTCAGCGCTTTTGAAACATGATGTTCAACATTCGTGCCGCCGCATACTAAAAACAAGGTTGGTTTGTCAGCGCCGCTGATCAACTTTCGCTCGTCTTCAATGGAGGTGTTGACGGTGACCTCGACGTTGTTTGACGCCAGTTCTGATTTGCCGTTCGCGCTCGAAAGCCGCCAAGAGTAGGCTTTGTTGCCAAGCATGCGATTGGCACAGCGCAGCGCCTCAATCGCCGATGTAAAGGCGATCATCGAAAATTCTGGCATGAGATAGAACACAACATTGCGCACGGATGTTTGCGCACCTCTGTTGGTTGTGATTGCAGCCCCTTGCATGGCCTATTTTCCTAAAACATCACTTGAATGCGTGACTAACATTAACGCGCGAGACAATCACGAAAATGTCGCACAGAGCAAGGATTATTTGTTTGCGACATAAAACGCCAATACGCGAAAGCGTCTAATCGCGCCGGCGCCTCCCGCCTGATCGTTGCGGACGTCCCGGGTTTCCGTTCTCATCATTTGCAGCTTGGGGCTTGCGCACAGGCATGGCAACGACCTTGCCTAGCTTCTCAAAGGGATCGACTTTGTTTGGCAGCGCCATGGCATAGATGAAATGCTCTTGGAATTTGGGTTCAAGCGCGGTTTCGACTTTTTCAATCTCAGTAACGGTTTGCTCGATTTCGCGGCGGAAGTCGCGGTTGATCAACGCCATACGTGCGCCTGTTCCTGCCGCATTGCCGACGGCTTTCACGTTCTCAATGTCGCAATCGGGAATGAGGCCCAGAACCATTGCGTATTTTGGATCAATGAATGACCCGAAAGCACCAGCAAAGCGGATTTGATCGATTTGCGTAATGTTCTGTTTGTCCATTAGCAATTTAATGCCCGCATAAAGTGCAGCTTTTGCCAGTTGAATCGCGCGAACATCATTTTGCGTGATGACAATTTTTTGTGCACCGTCGTGCAGCAGATATGACCATGTGCGACCGTTTTCGAACACGCGGTTAGATCTTGCGCGCAGTGTGCCGTCGATCACGCCGTCTTCGGAGATGATGCCCGCAAGGAACATTTCTGCGACAACCTCAATAATGCCAGATCCGCAGATGCCCGTGATGCCGGTTTTCTCGACACCGTCGGCAAAGCCCTCTTCATCGGACCAGACTTCGGTGCCGATAATCCGCAAGCGCGGCTCTAAGGTTAAAGGGTCTATGCGCACGCGCTCAATTGCGCCTGGTGCAGCACGTTGACCGCCGGAAATTTCTGCGCCCTCAAACGCTGGCCCCGTGGGGGAGGATGCGGCGACACAGTGATGTTTGTTGCCGAGCACGATCTCTGCATTGGTGCCCACGTCTACCATCAGCATAATATCATCGGAACGGTGCGGACCTTCAGCCAGTGTGGCGGCGGCGGCATCCGCGCCGACGTGGCCTGCGATACACGGGATCATATAAACCCGTGCGCCTTCGTTCGCGACAAGTTCAAGTTCTTTTGCAGTCGTATGAATAGGGCCGGACACTGCGAGCGCAAAGGGCGCGCCGCCAAGCTCGGTGGGGTCAATGCCCAAAAACAGATGGTGCATAACGGGATTGCCCACGAAAACCATGTCGAGTATATCGCTGCGCTCAATATTAACGTCCGCGCAGACGTTTCCAATAAGCTCATTAAGGGTTTTGCGCACAGCATCAGTCATTGCGCCGCGACCATCTGGGTTCATCATCACGTAGGATACGCGGCTCATCAAATCTTCGCCAAAGCGGATTTGCGGATTGGATGCACCAGCCGATGCGATGACTGCGCCTGATAGAAGCGAGACGAGGTGCAGTGCAATCGTTGTGGAGCCAATATCGCAGGCGATACCGTATGCCTCATTTTGCAAGCCCGGCCAGAGCGCAATGAGGGTAGGGCGCGATGTTTCTTGGTCTTGATGGATCGCCGCCGTCACGGCCCATTTTCCTTTGCGCAAAATCTTTTGCACTTGCCCTAAGAGGTGTTGTTCGACGGCGATGTTCGTAAAACGCCAGTCGCGTTCAAGCGCGACCTTCAGGCGGTCAAGATCGCCAAGCGGGTGGTGCATGTCTGGTTCTTCAACTTCAACATAGCAGAGGTGTATCGCCGGATTGCGCTCGAAAACCTTTGTGTCTGCTGCTTTGCGCACCACCTGCGCATTGACCTGAACATCAAGCGGAATATCGACCACAAGATCGCCCTCAATGGTGGACGAACACGATAGGCGGCGGCCTTCTTTGAGTTCGCGTTTGGACGCGTAAAACTCTTCTTTTGCGCCAAAAGCTGAAATGTTCTCGGCTTTTGATTCAATGCCGTGCTTTGCGAAGCTGCCCGTTTGAACTTCCACTTGGCAACGCCCGCAAATGCCGCGCCCGCCGCAAACGCTCTCCACATAAACACCAAGCTCGCGGGCTGCCTCAAGCACATTCGTGCCAGAAGTAAAGCGCCCACGCTTGCCAGAAGGTGTAAATACGACGAGGTGTTCAGTCATGGTTTGATCATTCTAATTGGTTGAAAGTTGCGCGCAATTTGTGTTCATTCCCTCCCCCCTTGAGGGGAGGGATAAACGGTAGGGAGTAAAGTCAATCATTATAATTGCCCCAAGTGATCAAGAACCGTGTTAATGCATGCTTCAAGATCATCTAAATCTCCAGTCGTAAATCGAAGCACTCTATAGCCGGCTTTGTTAAGCCATTTATCGCGGTGTTGATCCTGACCTTCTGCATCAGGCGTGAAATGGTGTTCACCGTCAACCTCTAGTATCAGTTTGTGTTTTTGAACTGCGAAATCTACTACGAAAGGGCCAATTGGTGCTTGCCTGCGAAAATGAATGCCGTGGGTTTTTCTTAAATCACGCAATTCTTGCCACAGTTTTTTTTTCGCCCTCGGTTGCGCTCCTACGCAACTGGCGTGCGCGCTTAATTGGTAACAGTTCAAAGCGATGCGGCAAGCCTACCCCCACCCTCTATCCCTCCCCTCAAGGGGGAGGGAGGATTCTCCTAGTGGTGTAAATACGACGAGGTGTTCAGTCATCAATTTTGAGCCATGTTGTTGTTAAGCGCGGGATCTGCGACCCTCGCGGCGGCCCCGTGCGCCAGCCACTGCAGCATCGGGATCCTTGTTAAAATTGATCCATGCGGCGCCGCCATCGTCTTGGTTAAGCAAGAAGTTTGCGGCGCGAATGGCTTCCATTTCCTTGCCAGGGCGCGATTTCATGCTGCCCATGCCAAACAATTTAACGAAAGTTTCATCGTCCATGTCGGGTAGCACAATGCCAGCCGCTTCAATAGCCGCGCGTTTTTCGGCAATCGCTTTTTGGCTAACGGGCATTGTCACGGGGTTCATGATCGCCGACGTCATTCCGGCGGCGTAGGCCATGGGCAGAAACGCGTTGTTGATGCCGTGGCGATTTGGCAATCCGAAAGAAATGTTTGACGCGCCGCAGGTGGTGTTGACGCCCAGCTCTTCGCGCAGACGGCGCACCAGCGTAAACACTTGATGGCCAGCGGTGGCCATAGCACCGATTGGCATGACAAGTGGATCAACGACGATGTCATGGGCGGGAATGCCGAAGTCGGCAGCGCGCTCAACAATTTTTTTGGCCACAGCAAAGCGAACTTCTGGGTCTTCGGAAATGCCAGTATCGTCGTTTGAAATTGCAACCACAGGCACATCGTATTTTTTAACGAGCGGCAGCACCAGCTCCAACCGCTCCTCTTCACCAGTCACAGAGTTGAGCAGCGGGCGACCATGGGCAGCTTTTAATCCAGCTTCCAGCGCGCCTGGCACCGAACTATCGATACATAGCGGGCTGTCCGTTACGCGCTGCACGGCTTCAATCAGTTGTTTCATCAACATCGGCTCGACAAAATTATTGTCGGCGTAGCGCTTGTCTTCGGCCATTTTGCCGGAAAATACTGCACCGGAATTGATGTCGAGGATCGCAGCACCAGCCGCGACCTGTGCCAACGCATCGGCCTCAACGCGGCTGAAGTCGCCGTTCTCCAGTTCTTGGTTTAGAATTTTGCGCCCAGTCGGATTGATGCGCTCTCCAATCACGCAAAAGGGCTGATCAAATCCGATAATGGTTTCTTTTGTGGCGGATGCAATGATAGTACGCGTCATGCTCAATTTCCCTATGATATAAAGACTTGCTTATATCGTTATATATCTTAATTCAAGGGTGTGATGCTGCTTTTTTGGCAAGCATTTCTGGGTTTTGTGGGGCGCTTTGGCCTAAAATTTCCATGCGCTTAGTCATAGCAGCGGCGTTACCGATCGATTCGCGCTTCCAAGGTTGTCGCCCTTTTAAAACACCGGAATCATGCACAATTTCAGCCACAAACTCCTCTTGGCGGTAGGCCATCACGTGGACACCGGATACACCTTTAATTTCTTTAACTTCCTGCATGATGTCGATGCAAAGCTGCTTGCCCTCGGCTTTTTGATTTTCTGCGCCTTCTAGCCTCAAGATCACGCTGTCAGGAATATGCACGCCCGGTACGTTCGAGCGCATCCAACGCGCGGTTTTCGCCGACGCAAGTAGGCCAACGCCGGCAAAATGTAACACTTTTCATGGAGGCCCATATCCACAACGCGGTTCATATACGCGCGAAACATGGGCACATCATAGCAGTATTGACTTTGGACAAATTGCGCGCCGGCTTCAATTTTTTTCTTCAAACGCAAGGGCCTGAAGTCATAGGGCGGCGCAAACGGGTTAATCGCCGCGCCCAAAAAGACATTGGGCGGATAGGTGATTTTACGGCCTGACAAAAATTTGCTCTCATCGCGCATTGTGCGTGCCGTTTCGAGCAAGCTCATGCAATCAAGATCAAACACCGGCTTTGCGCCCGGCTGGTCGCCAGCCTGTACGCCATCTCCTGTCAAGCACAGTATATTTTGCACGCCCATCGCCGATGCGCCCAAAATATCGCCTTGAATGGCGATACGATTTCTGTCGCGGCACGAAATTTGGAGGATGGGCGCATAGCCCATGCGGGTTAAAAGCGCACAAATGGCGGTTGACGCCATATGACAATTGGCGCCTGATGCATCGACGGCGTTAATCCCGTCAACCCAGCCATCGAAAATGGCGGCGCGTTCATAGACCTCATTGGGGTCTGCGCTGTCTGGCGGGTTCAGCTCAGCCGTCACGGCAAATTCACCGCGCCGCAAGACCCGTTCTAAGCGCCCACGGGATGAATGGCCCGGTAGCGGATCAAGAGGTGCACTGACGTCATTTACATTGATGTCATGCGGATTGATGTCGGCAGGCGCACTCATAGGTTTGCGCCTTCGCTTTCTTTGGCCGCTTTTGCCGTTACACGGAGCCAAGATGAAGTATTGCGTAAGGATTGATCAACCGGTTTTTGCACATCCATCATCTTGATTTGACCGCGGCTCATTCTGCTAGCGCCTTCCCATGCCTTGACCCAAACACAAGGCATGTCCGGTTCAACTTCGCAGTTGCCATTCGCGCGAACGCCACCGCAGGGACCGTTGCGCAATTGTTTTGGACAGTTCATGGAGCAGGACATGCCGGTGGAAGACAGCGCACAACTGCCGCACATCTGGCAATCAAAGAGTAAGCCTTTCACTTGGCGTTCAACAAAAGCCATTGGTTTTTCAACGCGTTGATAACCAACAGCTTTCCAGACCGGATGGAGAAACAAAAATACGCTTGCAAATTTCTCATAGAACCACTCGAAAAAACGGGCGTTACGAATAACCCATAGCCGAATTGTGAACTGGCGTTTGCCGCGCACAGTGGAATTCAATTTCGACGTTTGGGTCTCCCCGTTTTGCATGGTCAGCCTAGCTTTCTGTGCCGTCGCCTTTGACGAGAGCGACGAGCCGCTCTTTGTTATAGGCCGCCTCGAGCGCGTCAGCGGCAGCTTGCGCTTCGGCTTCCAAGTCATCACCGACGGTAACAGGATCAGATTTGCGCCATTCGGCTAGATAGGCATCGCTGTCGCGTGCGCCGACCCGCATGGCGCACATGTCTATGGCTTCTGTAAACCGTAGACTGAGCTCGCGTTTTGCCACATTGCGCCGCCCCGCTTTTACGATCACTTGGGCCGGAATGTCGCGCCAATATACGATTATTTTGTCAGCCACTGGTATTTCCTCACACTGTTTGAAGTTCTATGAAAAATTTTTGGTAGGCTTGTTATAGGGCGACTTGACGCGATCAAAAAGCGACAATGTGCGAAGGCGTTTCAAAAGCTATTTAGAGCCCAGAAATTGCCCAGCTGAACCCAAAAAAGATGGCAGCCGCCATCGCAATCAAGATGATAATTGATGCTATGCCCATGACCACCCCAATAGCCAAAAGAATTCCATCGCGCTCAGAAAGTGCCGCACCGCAGACTGCGCATGATATGGCTGGAAACCAGTTGCCGAGCGGTACCGGCAATATGACGGCGATGCCCAGCACCACTGCCCAAATGCCGATGATTTTCTCTGCACTTTTCGCATTCGCAAACGGCCAATTTCGGGGTTTTATCCACGCTTCCAATCTTTGAACAAATGGGATCAATTTCGTCGCCATTTTATCAAATGCAGTTTTTGACAATGAACGTTTTAGGAAAAATTCCGGCAACCAAACGGTTTGCCGGCCGATCACCATTTGCCAAGCAACGATCACGATCGGAATGCCCAAAATAACGGTGGAGCCTGGTGGAAATGGCAAAATGTTGAGCAAGCGACGTTATGATGAGCGAGCGTTGCAAACGAGCGGTCTGCGAGAGCAGAACGGATGCAACCAATGGAAATATTTTCAGTGCCTTCTCGTTCCACAAGTTCTTGAAATACAGCGGACAATGGTCGCGGCTTGTAGCTGCTCCCATCAAACTGATGCATTTCGTTATTCGATTTGTGAAACATTGCTGCCTTGCGTTAAATTTAGATCAAATAAATCTTTGAGCGAATTAGTAACCTACAAACCCAACCAATTCGTTTACTTTACTACCTCTTTTCACATCTGGGTTTTTTGTAGCGATTTAACAAGGTCACCATAGCCGGTAAATCGTCGCTCATAGGCAAGTCCAAGATAGTTGGCAGCCCACTGCGCTTTTTCGTCTAACCCGCTGTCATTTGTCTGCGCCAAATAGATCAGCTTCTCGTAATTGCCAAAAACCATCTCCCGCAATTCGGGGTGTTTATCCAGCTTGAGCGGTTCGATGATAAAGGCTTCAAACTGGCGTGTTATCAAATCGGTCAG
The DNA here is from genome assembly GCA_034519905.1 of Ahrensia sp. Taxonomy (GTDB): domain Bacteria; phylum Pseudomonadota; class Alphaproteobacteria; order Rhizobiales; family Rhizobiaceae; genus Ahrensia. The sequence continues at coordinate 58,430 of JAXHNY010000020.1, read as the reverse complement.
ATAAAATGACGTAAACTCGAATTCACACTGCGCCAAAAATGCTTCAGTTCCTGAGAAAAAAGCGTAGCAATGCGGTCCGGGCAAGCGCTCAATGCCTTCTTGCGCGCAGATTTTGTCGATTTCACCTTTAGTGCCGCACTCGCCATAGCCGATCAAAATGTTTTCAAAGCCCTCCGCGCGGGCTTCGGTTATTTTTTTTCGCAGTTCAGGGGCGATTTTTTCAGGGTGTACGTGCCAAATTGCCGGTAGGCATTGAAGGTCTATGTGATTGAGGCCATTTTGCTGACACACAGCCATCACCTCGTGTGCAATCGCACCGCAGGCAATCACACGTGTTGTCTTTGTCTGGTATTTTTGCGAAATCTGCCTCAAGGATACAGTTTCCCATAGTTTTCTATGATGTGTAAAACCCGTCGTATCTAAACCAAATTTTGACTTGAACCGCTAGCTGGAATAAACTCCGATATCGTCACGTGCTCAGCGGATATTTAATCAACTAAGTGCTGGCGAAGCAAATGAGATGATATGATAGCACCCGAATTAACAATTGTGCTGCCAACCTTCAATGAGGCGGGCAACATCCCCGTGATCGTCAAAAAGATTGCGATAGCGATGGGGACAATAGCCCACGAGATAATAGTGGTTGATGATGATAGTCCCGATGGCACTTCGGAAGTGACGCGGGCGCTGGCTGCCAATAATCCTCATGTGCGCTGTATTCGCCGCATCGGAAGGCGCGGTTTATCGGGCGCTTGTGTTGAGGGGATGATGGCTGCCAGCGCGCCGGTTGTCGCGATCATGGATGCAGACATGCAACATGATGAAACACGGCTGCCAATTATGATGGCTGAAATTAAAAATGGTGCTGATTTGGTGATCGGCTCGCGTTATGCCGCGGGCGGAAACCACGTGTCGGGATTTCAGCAAAAAAGCCGCGCTAAGGGCAGCGAACTTGCGACTAAGATGGCGAACTTTATCACCGGAAATCACACTTCGGATCCGATGAGTGGATTTTTTATGATGACGCGGCATGCTGCCGATAAAGCTGCCACGAGTGTATCACACGATGGTTTTAAAATTCTATTTGATATTGTTAGTCGGTATGGTGATGATTTAAAAATTGCTGAAGTGCCCTTTCGCTTCAAAGAACGCGTGGAGGGAGAGAGCAAACTCGGCGCACTGGTGACAATCCAATTTCTTGGGTTGCTGGTTTCTCGGTTGACGGGCGGCATCGTGCCAATGCGTTTTTTGCTTTATGCCTTGGTCGGATTTACCGGACTGGGCGTTCATATGGCCACCCTATTTTCGCTCACAAATGGATTTGGTATCAATTTTGCTGCGGCGCAACTGGTGGCTGCGTTTTTCGCCATGACATCGAATTTTCTTCTCAATAACCAGATTACCTATGCACACCGAAAGCTGAAAGGTGAGCGTTTTTGGTTCGGACTTTTAACGTTCTATGCGGTGTGCAGTATTGGCGCTCTGGCAAATGTGTCTATCGCAGTCAATATTTTGGCGTTTAACCAATCGACGGCCATCGCAGGATTTGTGGGTGCTGTCATGAACGCGGTATTTAATTATGCGGTTACCAAATTGGTGACGTGGCGGGATGTTTAAATTGCCGCTTTGTGATATGCTTCACTTATAGTGTTCGCGCCGATCACTAAATGTGCGCACGCGCTTGCGCCAAGCGCGGTAGCTCCCAGACTTCAGGTTTGAGCGCATCAGCGCTTTGACTTGATCTGCATTTAAACCAAATTGCATTTCGATATCGGCAAAACTGATGTGATCGGACAGTGCCATTTGCACGATCTCGCTGATATGTTCGGGGGATAATTGAAGCTCTTTTTTCATCACAAGGAGAGTAGCGGACGCGACGAACGAAAGCAAGAAATCACCGAAAATTTATTTGTTTCAAGGAGGACTCCACGACTTGAAAACATCGTGTCTAATTTCGTTCGACGGGGACAATGGCAATATAAAAACGCACAATGCTGCCAGCTTTTTCTGCTAAAATTGTTGTTTCGCCGGTAATTTTAAGGCCGCTATTTTTCGCAATTGTTGCCAAAATTTCTTGGGCCCGTTCCTGATGGTCAGGTGCGATAAAATCGATCAAGTATTGCGATTCTGGTTGCGTCATGGTCTGGAATTGGAAATGACGTGGATCACTTAAGGAGTTGATTTCGACATGCGGACCGAAGGCGTGACCAAGTTTTGCGCCACGCGCCCAATTGCGCACAAATACCGATTTGGTTTTGTTCCTAATATCGGGATTATTTGCGATTGAATTTATAGGTCCATCCGTCCAACTGGCATCCAGAAATGTTTTTTCAGAGGCAAACGGGCGTGTTAGCGCGCTAAAATTAAATTGTAACGCTACACTAATGGCGAGCACCGTTAGACCAACAGCGGAGAGATTTGCAGTTTTTGTGAGGAGTTTTTGCAACCTCGGCTTATTTTTTGCGCACCAATTTCCAACCAATGGAAACGCGAGATAAAAAACCGCTCATGGGCCAATGGGGTAGTGATTTGCTTGAAACAAGAGCGATTATTGCGAAAATTGTAAATGGTAAAAGAACCAGCCAAGAAAGGGCAGCTTCAGCGGGACTTTTTGTGGGGCGCAGACGTTTTGCGCTTAACCCGAGTGCCAAGATGAAGGTGATTGGTAAAAGGTAGACAGCTTGGCCCAGCATCGTGATCAAGAAGTTTAAGGGTTGCAAACCCGTTTCATTTCCAGCGCGCGCCGATTGAAAAGAAAAGGAAATAAAGTCGTTTTGCATATTCCAAACTAATACGGGTAGAAGGCCAAGGATACAAATACCCGCAGCAATCCATGGCGGAATCGTCGCCAGTTGGCTTCGGCCAAAAGGCGTGGTGGTGAGGAAAATAAGTATGCTTAGCCCAAAAAGCACCGCTTGATATTTTGCGAGCAGTGCGATCGCCAAAAATAGGCCAAACCCTAACCATGGCCGCCAGTTCGATCCGGGTTGTTGTTTGAGCAGTAATGGCAAAAGGCAATAAAATGAGAGTAGCAAGGCCAAATTGAGCGGGCCATCAGGCACAACGAAATGCCCTGCTGAGATGAAGAAGAACGGCGCAATCAGAAACCAGATCAATGCCCAGATGGCCGATGTGTCATCGTATATCTTTTTGGTAATGAGATAAATAAGCCATGCAGATGCAGCTCCCATCAATATAAAGGGAAGCCTTGCAAAGAATATAGCCTCGGTGCCAGTCAACCAAGCCATCAAACGTGCAATGGTAAAACTAAGTGGTGGGTGATCGAAATAGGACAGCGACCATTGCCGTGACACAACGATGGCGTAAGCTTCGTCAATGGTCGCGGGAAAAAAGAACGCAACAACGACTTTAACCAAAGTAAATACGATGATTAATTTAATTGCATCGCGTGCTTTTGAATTTACTGGGTTAAATAGCCTCACCATGGCGAATGCATAGGCCTTTTAAGCTCTAAAAATCAAGACTCGCGCCATTGCCCGCTTACGCTTCCGCGATTTATCAAGCCATCATTCAAGCGTTGGCCATTTGGTTGTGTTTGCGCTTCATATATTCTTTCGCGGTTTCCACTGCCACGGCTGCGTCTCGGCAATAGGCATCAGCGCCAATTGCTTTGCCAAACTCGTCATTAAGCGGCGCGCCGCCAACCAGCACGATAAAATCCTCGCGCATGCCTTTTTCGATAAGCGTGTCGATAACCACCTTCATATAGGGCATTGTGGTCGTCAAAAGAGCCGACATGCCGATGATGTCTGGCTGTTCTCTTTCGATAGCGTCAAGATAATTTTCAACCGGATTGTTGATGCCAAGATCGATGACATCGAAGCCAGCACCTTCCATCATCATGCCGACCAGATTTTTCCCGATGTCATGGATGTCGCCTTTGACCGTGCCAATCACCATTTTTCCAAGTTTTGGCGCACCGGTTTCGACAAGCAATGGACGAAGAATAAACATTCCGGCTTTCATCGCATTGGCCGACAGCAACACTTCAGGAACAAACAAAATACCATCGCGAAAATCTTCGCCGACGATGCGCATGCCTTCGACGAGGGCTTTGGTGAGGACATCATAAGGTGTCCAGCCACGCTCGATTAAAATGTTCGTTGCCTCGGTAATCTCTTCTTTGAGGCCGTCGTACAAATCGTCATGCATTTGCTGCACAAGCTCATCGTCGCTCAATTCGCTCAAGATGATTTCGTCGTCATCGGCCATTATAGATCTCCACAAACACAACTTTATACCAAGATAGCGCGTTACACACTCATTAAATCACTACAACAGCGACTTAAGATAAAATGAACGCGACAAAGCCCCTGTAATTCATAATCACATAAAGAAATGTTTATGTGATTATGTCAAGTAAAATGTCGCGCGGTGACTATTGCGCGGCGTAGGTAAAGTGGGCAACATTTTGTGCATATCTTGCATATAGTGTGTATGCGCCTGCTTGGTTGCGACGTTGAATGGTGAGCTGCTTATGATTGACGAAAATGGTTTGGACGCTGAAACAGCTGCTTTGATGGTGGCTGGAGAAGAAACGCGAAGTGAAACTGAGGGCCGCGGACGCCGCCGCGGTGCAGGGGGCGGTGCATCTGGAAGGCGTGCCGCACGTGCGAATGCGCCTGTACTTCATATGCCCTATATCCGCCGAAAGATCTCGACCTTCGATATTATTGATGCTGAAGCGATGGAAATCATCGAGCGGAACGCGGATATTGTGCTTGAAGAAATCGGCATTGAGTTTCGCGACGATGCGGAAGCATTAGCCATGTGGAAAGAAGCAGGCGCTGATGTGAGAGGGGCGCGCGTGCACTTTCCCGTTGGCCTTTGCCGAGAATTGATGAAAACCGCGCCGTCGCAATTTACACAGCATGCCCGTAACGCCGAGCGCAACGTCGAAATTGGCGGAAATAATTTGGTTTTCGCCCCGGTTTATGGGCCTCCTTTTGTGCGCGGTCTCGATGGCGAGCGTCGATATGGGACGATCGAAGATTTTCAAAACCTGGTCAAAATGGCCTATATGGCACCAGCGATGCACCATTCGGGCGGCACGATTTGCGAACCATCAGACATTGCGGTCAATAAGCGCCATCTTGATATGGTGATGGCGCATATGACGCTTTCAGACAAACCTTATATGGGTTCTGTCACGGCGCCAGACCGTGCTGCCGATACGGTCGAAATGTCGAAAATTCTGTTTGGTGCTGATTTTGTCGACAATAACTGCGTTGTGACATCGTTGATCAACTGCAACTCACCCTTGGTGATGGATGACACGATGCTGGGCGCGCTCAAGGTCTATGCGCGGGCTGGGCAGGCGTGCATCATTTCTCCCTTCATCGTTGGCGGTGCGATGAGCCCAGTCACCGTGGCTGGAACTTTGACGCAGGTTCTGGCGGAAGCCACGTCGGCGATCGCGTTCACGCAGCTTTGCCGCAAGGGCGCACCGGTGATTTTTGGCACGTTTGCAACATCCATCTCTATGCAAACGGGCGCACCAGCATTCGGCACGCCTGAGCCAAGCCAAGTGCTTTATGGCGCAGCGCAATTTGCGCGAAAATACAATCTGCCATACCGTTCGGGCGGTGCATTGACGGGTTCAAAAACGCCCGACGCACAGGCAGCCTACGACAGCGCTAATACGCTTAATGCGACACTGATGGGCGGTGTCAACTTCTCGCTTCATGCGGCAGGTTGGCTGGAGGGCGGACTTGTGTCATCGTTTGATAAATTTGTAATGGATTGCGACCAGCTGGCCGGATTGCAGAAAATGGCGCAAGGCGTTGCTGTCGACGAAAATGGCCAAGCGATGAGCGCGATCCGCGAAATTATCGAGAAAAAACAAACGCATTACCTTGGTACAGAGCACACACAAAACAATTATAAGGAAGCGTTTTTCGCCTCGACCATTGGCGATAATAATTCTTTTGAGCAATGGGAAGCGGAAGGTGCCAAACATGCACCCGAGCGCGCGCGCGAAACTGCTCGGCGTTGGATCAACGAGCATCAAGCCCCTGCTATGGATGAAGGCACGCGGGAAGCGCTTGAAGAATTTATCAAGCGCAAAAAGGATTCGGTGCCCGACGCTTTTTCTTGAGAACGTCCCGCTAAAGCCAGGGAGACAGGCGCACGAGAAATGATGGCTCGTCTAATCCACGCAGAAGTTTGGAAGGGTGGCCGTCGCTGATCGTCTGCTCGACTTCGGAAAAAAAGCGCGCGAATTTGGATGGACGGAAATTCAATTTGCGGTAAAACGCGCTATGACTCCAGATCCAGAACTTTTTCGCGATACGCGTCTTCCGCCCGTGATGGTGTATGCGCCACCAGCTGATCCTATTGAACTCATATATCGTGATGAGAGTATTTTAATCGTCGATAAGCCAGAAGGTTTGCTCTCGGTGCCGGCAAAATTTGCTGCGCAAAATGATTGTTTGGCCTCGCGCCTGCATATCGATTTTCCAACGGCTACAATCGTGCACCGCCTCGACATGGATACGTCTGGCATTATGGTCGTGTCTCTTACCGACCAGGCAAAGCGCCATCTTGGCCGCCAATTTGAACAAAAGCGCGCGCAAAAAACCTATGTCGCATTGGTGGAAGGTATAGTTTCGGGTGATGAGGGCGAAATTGATCTGCCGCTGACCAGTGACAAAGATAATTTGCCCAAGCAAATGGTATGCTTTGAGACAGGACGACCAAGCCAAACCAAGTGGCGGGTGCTTGAGCGCTTAAATAATATGACGCGGCTTGAGCTTACGCCGCTCACTGGCCGCACGCATCAATTGCGCGTGCACCTAAAAGTCTGCGGCCACCCGATTGTGGGTGATCGTTTTTACGGCGCGCGCGACGCAGGCGAACCGCGCATGATGCTGCATGCAAATTGGCTGAAATTTCGCCTGCCAACGACAAATCAATTTGTCGAATTTAGCTGCCCATGCCCGTTTTAAATGGGCGCTAAGTTTATTTTATTCTGAAGTGGACTTGCGTCAGATAGACCTATGCGGAATAGAGTTTTTCAAAACATTTGGAGAATATCATGAAAACACGTGCAGCGGTTGCGTTTGAAGCAGGTAAACCCTTGGAAGTCGTTGAGGTTGATCTCGAAGGGCCAAAGCATGGCGAAGTGCTGGTCGAAATGAAGGCGACGGGCATTTGCCATACCGATGAATTCACCAAATCGGGCGCAGATCCAGAAGGCGCGTTTCCCGCCATTTTAGGCCACGAGGGCGCAGGCATTGTGGTGGAAGTTGGGCCTGGCGTGAAGGATCTACAAGTGGGTGACCATGTCATCCCGCTTTACACGCCTGAATGCCGTGAGTGCGAATATTGCCTCAACCCAAAGACCAATCTGTGCCAAAAAATCCGCTCGACACAAGGGCGCGGTGTTATGCCCGATGGCACAAGTCGGTTCTCCTACAAAGGTATACCGATCTTGCATTATATGGGGTGTTCGACGTTTTCCAATTACTCGGTTTTGCCAGAAATTTCGTTGGCCAAAGTGCGCAAAGATGCGCCGTTTGATAAAATTTGTTATATTGGTTGCGGTGTTACCACGGGCATCGGTGCTGTGATGTTTACGGCCAAGGTCGAGCCAAATTCCACCGCTGTGGTGTTTGGGCTTGGTGGCATCGGGCTCAACGTCATTCAAGGTTTGCGCATGGTTGGCGCGCGCCAGATCATCGGTGTTGATATGAATCCGGCCAAAGAGCAGATCGCCCGCCAATTTGGCATGACGCATTTTGTGAACCCAAAAGACGTGAGCGGCGATTTAACCGGTCATTTGGTCGAGTTGACGGGTGGCGGCGCAGATTATTCGTTTGAGTGCATCGGCAACACAAATGTTATGCGCACGGCACTGGAATGTTGCCACAAAGGCTGGGGCGAAAGCATCATCATCGGTGTTGCGCCTGCGGGCGCAGAAATTTCGACACGGCCATTCCAGTTGGTCACAGGTCGTTCGTGGCGCGGGTCAGCCTTCGGCGGCGCGCGCGGTCGCACCGATGTGCCAAAGATCGTTGACATGTATATGGAAGGGCGCATCGATATCGATAGTTTGATCACGCATACGATGCCGCTGGAAGATATCAATAAAGGCTTTGATCTGATGCACGCGGGAACGAGCATTCGGTCTGTGGTGCTGTATTGATGCACACTGTCCAATCCGCGGCTGCGTTTGGTGGCAAGCTGGAGGTTTTTGATCACGCCAGCGCCACTTGTAACTGCACCATGCGGTTTGCGGTTTTTACTCCGGCGCAGGCCAAAGATGGGTCAGTGCCCGTGCTGTGGTATTTATCGGGTCTGACCTGCAATTGGTCAAATGTGATGGAAAAAGGCGGCATTTTGCGTTTAGCCGCCGAGCACGGCATTATGGTCATCGCGCCCGATACATCGCCGCGCGGCGATGATGTGGCCAATGACGCGGCCTATGATTTGGGGCAGGGCGCTGGCTTTTACATCAATGCGACGCAGGAGCCTTGGGCCAAACATTTCCAAATGGAAAGCTACATCATCGATGAGTTGCCCGCGTTGATTGCGGCAGAGTTTCCCAACGCTGATATGCGGCGCCAAGGCATTACCGGTCATTCGATGGGCGGGCATGGCGCGATTACATTGCACCTCAAAAATCCGGGACGCTTCAAGTCGGTTTCAGCCTTTGCGCCCATCGTCAATCCCGCCGCTGTGCCATGGGGCCAAAAGGCTTTTGCGGCCTATTTGGGCGATGATCAAACCCTATGGTCAGCGCATGATGCGTGCCACTTGGCGGTGGCACACCCGTCGGATGTGGAAATACTTGTCGATCAGGGGATGGCGGATAATTTCCTCGTTGAGCAGCTTCAAACGCATCGTTTTGCGGCGGCCTGTGCGACCAGCACCCAAAAAGTGGAAATCAACATGCGCGATGGCTATGATCATTCCTATTATTTTGTGTCGAGTTTTCTGCCCAATCATTTTCAATGGCATGCCGAAAGGCTTAGATAATCGTGAATGTGAGCATGCTTAAGAAATAGGCTGAGCCAGCACAAAAAAGCAAAAATACGCCTACATAGACAAACCAGCTGCGCACTAAAAATTTTGTGCTGGCAGGGTGTTTCACAACAGCCGACAGAGCTGCGATAAATAAAGCAATCGCGCTTAGACCAACCGATATGTAAAATATGATGTCTAAAAAGGGCTCAAAAACGCGCTGAATAACGCCGCCGAAATCTAATTTCGTCACAAAAAGCCAAGATAAACATGTGGTGGCGAAACCTGTCAGCCACCAGATGATTTTGATGTTGTGGTTCAAAAAAACCATTGTTTAGTCTCGTTTGCGACGTCCGCCTTCACGACGTACACGGGTTGGGCCTTCGCCCTCGGCGGCTGCCTTCGTGTTACGCATGGGGCCTATTTGTTCGCAAATCAATTCGAGTGTCGGTTTTTGGCCTTTGGTATGGCCGTCGATTGCAACGCGCATGGCGGCCAGATGTTCGCACGATGTGCCGCAGCACCCGCCAATGATCGAAGCGCCGCCATCGATGGCCAGACGCACATAGGCTGCCATCAAGTCTGGTGTTCCTGAATAGACGATTTTTTCGCCTTGAAATTGTGGAATACCGCAGTTGCCCTTGATCACGATTTTATCGTTTGGTGCGGCGCCTTGCATGTCCAACAAGGTGGATAGAATATCCGAAGCACCAACACCGCAATTTGCGCCGTAAGCAGTAGGCTTCTGCTCGATTTGCGCAAAAACACCGCCCATTTCGGCGGGATGAAGGCCCATCATGGTTTTGCCAGCCGTATCAAACGAGCCAGTCACCACATATTCGATGTCTTCGGCAATCGCCGCTTGGGCGGCGGCTTGCATTTCGCCGACGGCGGACATGGTTTCGATCCAAATGACGTCTGCGCCGCCTTCTTTAAGACCTTTTATTTGGTCGCGAAAAGAGGCAACGGCCACATCAAAAGTCAGCGCGCCCAGCGGCTCTAATAGTTCGCCCGTCGGGCCGACTGATCCAGCCACCAACACACGGCGACCGGCTTTGCCTGCGACATCGCGCGCGATTTCAGCGGCAGCTTTGTTGAGCTCATAAACGCGGTTTTCAGCCTTGTGCAGCTTTAACCGTTGAGCTGTGCCGCCGAACGAATTTGTCAGAATAATATCTGCGCCCGCATCCACAAAATCTTGGTGCAATTTGACGATTTTGTGTGGTGCGTCGGTGTTCCAAAGTTCTGGCGCATCGCCTGATTCCAAGCCCATGGCAAACAGGTTTGTGCCCGTCGCACCATCGGCGAGCAATATGCCTTTTTCTGCGATAAAATCTGCAAGGGGCGTGGGGTGGGACATGCTTTACTCCGAGTTTATTTGACATAACCACATAAACAAATCTTTATATCATTGCAATCAGCGTTTTTTGGACGGTTGATAATCGTTATTCCTGATGCAGCTGTCGGCTGTGGCAACTCATTTTCAGTTGTTGAACGAAGTGGATTGACGCAGGAAGAAAAGCCCCTAGGTTCGGCTTGCTGCAGTGTATTGGCAGAAGACGTTGGGAGCATCCGCATGAACGAAATGCCGCGTATTGGCAAAGGTCGTAAAGTTGGCCTGCCCAAAGGTCGACAGCTGGATGACGCTTCGCTAGACGAGGTACGCGTTGCACTTGCAGGCGCTTCACTGGCGCGAGATCGGTTGATTGAAAATCTGCATCTGATCCAAGATATGTTTGGCTGTATTGAGGCGCGCCACATTCGTGCGCTCGGCGAAGAAATGCGGCTTTCCCAAGCAGAAGTTTATGAAGTGGCCTCGTTCTATGACCATTTTGATGTGGTGCGCGAAGGCGATGCGAAACCAGCGCCATTGACGATCCGCGTCTGCGACTCGGTTTCATGCATGATGAACGGTGCAAACGATATTATCGCCGACCTTGAAGAGAGCGCTAACCCTGATCTCATCCGTATTTTGCGTGCGCCCTGCATGGGGCGCTGTGCAACGGCTCCCGCAGCACGAATCGGTGATCGTGAGGTTGACGATGCATCATGCGATAAGCTGCTAGAGATGGCAGACACGGGGGCGTTTGATGTTTTGGTGCCAGATTATGTCAATTTAAATGCCTACCGCGAGGCAGGTGGCTATAAGCTTTTGGCGCGGGTGCGCGGCGGTGACGTAACGCCTGATGATTTGATGCAAATGCTCTCGGATGCGGGATTGCGCGGTCTTGGCGGTGCAGGGTTTCCAGCGGGCAAAAAATGGGGTTTTGTGCGGTCATATCCCGGGCCTCGCTTGATGACAATCAATGGCGATGAGGGCGAGCCGGGCACCTTTAAAGACCGCCACTATTTGGAGCGCGATCCTCACCGCATGTTTGAGGGTGCGATCATCGCAGCCCATGCTGTCGAAGCCACGCGGATTTATCTCTACATGCGCGATGAATATCCGGCTGTGCTTGCAATTTTGCGAGCGGAAATTGAGGCGCTTGAGCTTGCTGAACTCATTGAGCCAGGGTTTATCGAACTGCGGCGTGGGGCAGGCGCTTATATCTGCGGTGAAGAAAGCGCGATGATTGAGTCGATTGAAGGCAAGCGGGGCCTGCCTCGTCATCGCCCACCTTATATTGCTCAAGTGGGTCTTTTTGGCCGTCCAACGCTAAACCACAATGTGGAGACGCTTTGGTGGATACGCGACATCGTGGAAAAGGGGCCAAAGTGGTTTGCCGACCAAGGCAAGCCCGGACATCCCGGCGCACGCTCTTGGTCCGTGTCGGGGCGTGTCAAAAACCCGGGCGTTAAGCTTGCGCCTGCGGGCATCACCGTGCGCGAATTGATCGAGGAGTATAGCGGCGGTATGCTCGATGGTCACACGTTCAAAGCCTATTTGCCAGGCGGTGCATCGGGTGGCATCTTGCCCGCCTCGATGGATGATGTGGCGCTCGACTTTGGGGATAGTCTGTTTAAACATGGTGCCTTCGTTGGAAGCCACGCGGTGGTGATTTTTTCCGATCACGATAATATCAAAGATGTGGCGATCAATTTGATCGACTTTTTTGCCCACGAAAGTTGCGGTCAATGTACCCCTTGCCGTGGAGGCACTGAGAAGTTGGCCAAACTACTGCGCGTTGATGGCAAATTAGACGAGGGTGCGATCCGCGATTTGGAACAGGTAATGCGGGATGCATCGATTTGTGGGCTGGGGCAGGCGGCACCTAATCCAGTCAATCATTTGCTGACGCATTTTCGGGAAGATTTGTGATTTTTGAGGTAGTTGATAAGTGACTAAGCAAACCATTTTCACGCTCAACGGCAAAACTGTCACCGCCCATGGCGACGAGACCATTTGGCAGGTCGCTAAGCGCGAAGGCGTCGACATCCCGCATCTGTGTTATCTTGATAAGCCGGGCTATCGATCCGATGGCAATTGCCGCGCATGTGTTGTTGACATTGAAGGCGAGCGCTCACTAGCAGCTTCCTGCATTCGAAAACCAACCGAAGGCATGGTGGTAAAGTCGACTTCCGAGCGCGCGGTGAAGAGCCAGAAAATGGTGTTTGAAATGCTGGCCGCTGATATGCCTGCGCGCGAGGAAGGGCCTGATGACAAGTCCGCGTTCTGGGCATGGGCCGAGACATTTGCGATCACGGGCAGCGACCGCTTGCCGTCGAAATTCGACGGCGCTGCGACCGAGATGCATGAAAACGATATCTCCAATCCTGCGATTGCAGTTAATCTTGACGCCTGTATTTCATGCGGCCTTTGCGTGCGCGCGTGCCGCGAAGTGCAGGTCAACGATGTGATTGGCATGGGCATGCGCGGATCGCACAGTGTGCCGGTGTTTGATATTCATGATCCGATGGGGCATTCTACTTGCGTTACCTGCGGCGAGTGTGTGCAAGCCTGCCCAACGGGTGCGCTCTATGAAAAATCACTGATGGATGATGCGGGCAAAGTGCGCATTGTTCAGGATTTCGATAAGTCGGTGAAAAGCGTATGCCCGTTTTGCGGTGTTGGCTGTCAGACCACGGTTAATGTTAAAGACAATAAAATCGTGCAAGTCGATGGCCGCGATGGGCCTTCTAATGAGAATCGCCTCTGCGTGAAAGGCCGATTCGGCTTTGACTACGCGCAGTCGCCCGAACGCTTGACCAAGCCGCTTATCCGCCGCGACGATGCACCAAAGGCCGGCGACATTGATATGCGTTTCATGAAGGTATCGGATATTTTTCGCGAGGCTACATGGGAAGAAGCGATGGCGCGTGCCGCATCGGGGCTCACAGCAATTCGCGACGCAAAAGGTAAGGGCAAGGGCAGCAATGCGATTGCCGGTTTTGGATCCGCCAAAGGGTCAAATGAAGAAGCTTATCTGTTTCAGAAATTTATCCGCCAAGGTATTGGCACCAACAATGTCGACCATTGCACGCGTTTGTGCCATGCTTCTTCGGTGGCCGCGTTGCTGGAGGGTATGGGATCCGGTGCCGTATCAGCGCCTTTTATGGATGCCATGAAGGCGGACTGCGTGATCGTCATCGGTGCGCGGCCAACGACCAACCATCCGGTTGCAGCCACCTATTTCAAACAGGCGGTGAAGAAAAAGGGCATGAAGCTGATCATTATGGATCCGCGCGGCCAAGATATGATGCGTTATGCGGAGCATTCGCTGAAGTTTAAGCCGGGCACCGACGTGGCGCTGCTAAACGCAATGTTGCATACCATAATTGCCGAAGAGCTTTATGATGAGCAATATATTCAAGCCAATGCGTCTGGCTTTGATGCGCTTAAACAAAAAAGTAAAAGACTTTGCGCCGGAAAAAATGGCGGATATTTGCGGCATCGACAGTGAGACGATTAAGGCCGTAGCCCGCACCTATGCGACCAGCGAACGGTCTATGATTTTTTGGGGCATGGGTATTTCGCAGCACACGCACGGCACCGATAATTCGCGGTGCCTGATTGCGCTGGCTCTTATCACCGGTCATGTGGGCCGCGAGGGGACTGGCCTTCATCCATTGCGTGGCCAAAACAATGTGCAGGGCGCTTCGGATGCTGGTCTTATCCCGATGTTTTATCCCGATTATCGCTCGGTTGAGAGCGAGACGATACGCGATCAAATGGAGGATTTCTGGGGTCGTACGCTTGATCCGGTGCGCGGACTAACGGTGGTTGAAGTTATGGACGCCGTCCATGCGGGTGATGTAACGGGCATGTATGTTATGGGCGAAAACCCAGCGATGTCTGACCCTGACCAGCACCATGCGCGCGCCGCTTTAGCAAAGCTTGATCATTTGGTTGTGCAAGATATTTTTCTGACCGAAACCTGTTGGCACGCAGATGTAGTGCTGCCTGCATCTGCCCATGCCGAAAAACTTGGCACCTATTCAAACACCAACCGCCAAGTGCAAATTGGCCGTCCTGCGCTGGATATGCCAGGTGATGCGCGCCAAGATTGGGAACTGATTGTTGAGCTAGCCAATCGTTGCGGCCTCAATTGGCATTATGATGATGTGACCGAGGTGTATGAGGAAATGCGCCAAGTTATGCCGTCTCTCAATTATATGCCGTGGGAGCGCTTAGAGGCCGAAGGCTCGGTTACGTATCCGGTTATGGAAGAGGGCGCAGAAGGCGATGCGATCATTTTCTATGATGGATTTCCAACCGCAGACGGCCGCGGACGCATTGTGCCCGCTGACCTTCATGCGCCGGACGAGGTACCTGACGATGAATATCCGCTGGTGCTCACCACTGGCCGCGTGCTTGAGCATTGGCATACAGGTGCGATGACGCGGCGTGCGAATGTGCTCGATGCCATCGAGCCGGAAGGTTTTGCGGCGATGAACCCGCGTGAAATCGCCAAGCAGGGACTGGACATTGGCCAGATCATCAGTGTTGAAACACGCCGCGGCACCATTCAGGCGCTGCTGCGTGCCGACCGCGAGGTCGCCGATGGTATGGTATTTATCCCGTTCTGTTTTAACGAAAGCCCAGCGAACGCGCTCACCAATCCGATGCTTGATCCCTTTGGCAAAATTCCAGAGTTCAAGTTCTGTGCAGCAAGGGTTAGTGCGGCGGTTAAGATGAGGGCTGCGGAGTAGCCTGCCTTTTGGTCCCCCTCTGTCATTTTCAATGACATCTCCCCCGTAAAGGGGGAGAGTGGTGCATAGTCTTTGGTATTCTGCGCCGGTCTTTTTCTCAAAAAAGTGACAAGTTTATCCTCCCTTCTCCCCGTTTACGGGAGAGATGTCATTGTCGATGACAGAGGGGGTTTGATTATTTTGCATGTGATTCTTGTTGCTTACTTCGGTTGCTTTGGTACACTTAGCGAATGATCTTTAAACCGACGAAAACTTCACGCCACCGCGACTTGCTTCTGCTTTGTGCGCGGGTTGGGTATTCGCCGCCCTTTCAATCCTGATGCGATCAACTCATTTTAATCAGGATAGAACAATGACTTTTCAGAACTTTTCGACCGAACAACTGCAAAAAATGGATGCTGATCACCATTTGCATCCTTTCACGAACCATAAGGATTTACGCGCTGCTGGGAGCCGTATGATTACGCGGGCTGAAGGCGCTTTCATCTATGACAGCGAAGGCAACGAGATACTCGATGCTATGGCGGGCCTCTGGTGTGTTAATATCGGCTATAGCCATCACGAATTAGCCGATGTCGCAGCTGCGCAGATGCGAGAGCTGCCATTTTATAATTCGTTTTTCAAATGCACGACCCCAACACCGGTGTTGCTCGCAGAAAAAATTGCGCAGATTGCTCCCGATAATATCAACCAAGTTTTCTTTGGTTCATCTGGATCAGAGGCTAATGATACAGCGCTGCGCCTCGTGCGTCATTATTGGGTGCTGGAAGGCAAGCCAGAAAAAAACATCATCATTTCCCGCAATTGGGCTTATCATGGCTCAACCGTGGCGGCGACGTCTCTGGGCGGTATGGCCGCCATGCATACGCAGCTCAATGGTGCTGTTCCAAACATTAAGCACGTAATGTGCCCCTATGCTTTCGGCTTGGCGCATGAGGGTGAAAGCGACGAGGCATTTGGCTTGCGCGCTGCAAAGGCCGTGGAAGACGCTATCCTGGAGGCGGGGCCGGAAAATGTGGCGGCCTTTATCGGCGAGCCGATCCAAGGCGCGGGCGGCGTAAAAATTCCACCCGCGAATTACTGGGCCGAAATACAGCGCATATGCGAAAAATACGATGTGCTGATCATGCTTGATGAGGTTATCTCTGGTTTTGGCCGCACCGGCGAATGGTTTGCCGCGCAATCCATGAACATTAAAGCGGACACGATCACCACGGCAAAGGGCATTACCTCTGGCTATATTCCTTTGTCAGCGCTTTTGGTTGGTGACCGCATAGCCAAGACGCTCGTCGAAAAGGGCGGTGAGTTTTACCACGGCTATACCTATTCGGGCCATCCGGTTGCTTGCGCCGTGGGTTTGCGCAATATTGAGATTATCGAGCGTGAAGGCATGATCGAAAAGGTGCGCAATGATACGGGGCCTTATCTTTTGGCCAGTTTGAAAGCCGCGATAGGCCATCATCCGCTGGTGGGTGAAGTGCGCGGGTTTGGCTTTTTGATCGCCATCGAAATTGTTGCGGACAAAATCACGAGAGCCCGCCATGAAGGTTGCGCGGGTGCGATCGCCGTGCGTGACAACGCGATCGCCAACAATATCATGATGCGTCAGGTCATGGACACCATGATCATGTCCCCGCCTTTGATGTGGACGCATGAGCACATTGATCTCGCGATTTCGCGCATCAAGCGTGCGCTTGATGGAGCTTTGGCCGATCTCAACAAATAAAACTATATAATGCCGCGTGCTGGTCTCTTCCATCACGCGGTTTTGTTAGCTTTGGCTTCTAGACCTACGCTCGGCTTCTTTAAAAAGCCGCGCTAGTCGGGCTTGTTCGCGCGCATCAAACGTCTTCTGCGCTCTGTCATGTTCGCGCGAAATCGTGCCGACCACTTTTTCCGCCTGCTTGTCTAGCCGCGAGCAGGTTTTTTGTGGCGGCAATGCCATCAGCGTTGAACCGAGTTTTTGTGCATAGATTTCTGCGATTTTCACATGGGTTTCTTCATGCAATTTAGCGTATGTTGCTAGCCCATCCCAAGCACGCCTCAAGTTGCGGTCATCGGTGGCATTTCGATCCTGCCACCGAGGAAGTGTAATATTCGCGATGACCTTAAATTTTGCGGTACTGAACCGGCACCCATCAGCGCTTTGCGCTTGTAGCACCGATACGGGTGTAAATCTGATTGCTGCTGATGCCAGTGCGTGACCTTTAAGCGGTCCTTTACGACGCAAATCGCGGTCGATTTGCTGACTTGTCTGGCCGCGGACAGTGTAGAAGTCCGTTGTCACAGTCGATGATGTGCTGACACACCCGGCAATCGATAGCGTTGTAAGCAACAAAAGCCCGTTAAGTGCTTTTTTTGGTCTAAATATTGACTTGGTCATTAAATGTCCTCGCTCGGTTGTCTCAAGCATTGAATATCTCGGTGAGAAGATCAATCACATTTCTCGCGGGCCTGCTTTGCCGCTTGATATGGTTAATTTCCGTATACGAAAAACTTTGAGAAAAATGCAAAATTTAGGTTTGCTTAATCACTCGATAACCTCGTGGTAACGATGTCCGTATAAACCTATTTGCAGAGGCAAAAAGATGAACCTCGCTCCGGATCAGGTATTGCGTACCGGGGAAATCTTGCCGCAGCGTTTTAGCGGCTCGAAATTGTGTCTAAAAAACCGCGCTACACCCTTAAAGGTTGTGTCGCGGTTTTTTATTGACGAAAAATGCAACCTAAGATAATCATAACAAGATTCGTACAACCGAGATTTTATGATGTCTTTTTATTTTGGTCTGCGTCAAGCTTTCGCGTGTGTGTCTGCTGGCTTAAGTCTTACCGTAAGCATATCGTGTGCCATTGCACAGGATGCAGCGAGCGGGGAGGTTGTTCGCGGCGTTGTGAAGGCGGCGGCGCGCGTAGATCTGAGCACTGATATTGTGGCGCCTATCGCTCAGATGCCATTTTTGGAAGGCAGTCGATTTTCTGCAGGCGATATTTTAATAAAGTTCGATTGCGGGCGCTACGCGGCCGATTTGCGTGCAACCAAAGCCAACGCAAATGCTGCTTGGGTGGAGCTTAAACAGAAGCGCTATCTTTATCAGAATGGCGCGGCAGGTAAAAGTGATGTTGATTTAGCTTCAGCGGCTTCAGCAAAATCTGCGGCAGAAATTGATGCGATTGAAGAGCGCATGCGGTCTTGTGTTGTGAAAGCACCGTTTGATGGGCGCGTAGCGCAGGTGAACTCGCGCGCGGCTGAACTACCCAAGGCGGGTGAGCCCTTGATGACGATTATCGATGATAGCAGAATTGAGATCGAAATCGTGGTCCCGTCGCGCTGGCTTCGCCAAATCAGGGTCGGTACGGATTTTTCGTTTTTGGTCGATGAGACCGGCGAAGTTCACCGCGCTCGTATAGACCGGCTCGGTGCCGAAGTGGACCCTGTTAGTCAGACAATCCAACTTTTTGCGAGTTTTATTGGCGACAAAAACTTGGTTTTGGCTGGCATGAGCGGCGATGCAACGTTTGATTTTTCCACAACAAGTATGACCGGGGCAATTAAATGAACTTGGATCCGAGGCTTGTCAAAAGATCTGCGTCGGCTGCTGGGATAAAACCAAATATAACGTCCACCGACGTTGCCCCGAAGGGTCAATCCAACGAAAACGGTCCATCTGCGCTTGAAAAGCTGCTCGTGCTTGAGGGCGACGTCCGTGCGGTTTCAAGCTTCAACGCACTTGGTTATTTTATGTGCAACGAAACGACGAAGTTGGTGCCGGCCGCCCAAGTCTTATTTTTTGTAGCAGGCGCACGAAAAGGCAGCTGGCGTTTAAAGGCGGCATCCTCAGTGACGACGATTGATCGAAATGCGCCAATGGTTCGCAATGCCGAAAAATTGGTCAGCGATCTAAACGAACCGAATAAATTGCAGGTCGTTTCTGATGCTAAACTCAAAGTGTTGGATTTAAGTTTTGGTCATGGGTTGTTGTTGCCACTTATCGCACCTTCGGGACCCGTTCTTGGAAGGCTTTTGCTTTTGCGCAATACTGAGTTTTCAGAGAGTGAAAAAGTCCTAAGTCAGCGCCTTAGCGGTGCTTATGGTCATGCGCTCGCGTATTTTGACAAGTCTTTGCGCACCGCCCGCTTTTCGCGCAACCTGAAATTTTGCATCAGTGCCTGCGTCGTTTTAGGTGGACTTGCGCTGATGATTCCCGTTCCGATGAGCGTTTTGGCGCCTGCGGAAATCGTGGCTCGCGATCCTTACATTGTGACGGCACCGATGGATGGTGTTATTCAGTCAATTGACATCGAGCCCAATGCACCCGTGCGTGCTGGCTCAATAGTGATGCGTTTCAATGATACCGAACTATTAGGCCGCTTGGGTGTTGCAGAGCGCAATCTTGAAGTGGCTGAGGCACGCTATCGGCGGGTGCTACAAGGTGCATCGTCATCGGCGGAAATGCGCAGAGATATAGCCGTT
The DNA here is from genome assembly GCA_034519905.1 of Ahrensia sp. Lineage (GTDB taxonomy): Bacteria > Pseudomonadota > Alphaproteobacteria > Rhizobiales > Rhizobiaceae > Ahrensia. Next base: position 38,884 of record JAXHNY010000020.1, on the reverse strand, counting down.
GCAAAATCTGAGCTTGGTGTCGCTGAAGCTGAGCGCGACGAGGCTAAAGCGGCATTCGAGCGCAGTGTTGTCTATGCGCCAAGTGACGGTGTTGCGTTGTTCACGTCAAAAGATGATTGGGTTGGACGACCCGTTGCAACCGGGGAGGGCGTGATGGAAATTGGTGATCCGGCCCGTGTGGAGATGCGCATCGATGTGAGCATCGGTGACAGCATAGTCCTGCAAGAGGGTGCCTCGGTGCGCGTATTTTTGCACAATGACCCTTTGAAGCCATTTAATGCACAGTATGAACGAGCGAGTTTTCGCGCGCAGGAAACTGATCAAAATACGCTTTCGTACCGTGTGACGGCGTTGCCGCAAATATCTCCAGAGGATCAGTCAGATTTGCGTATTGGTCTGCGTGGAACAGCGCGCATTTCAAATGGTAAAGTGTCACTTGGCTATTATCTGTTCCGCAGCCCCTTGTCTGCGGCGCGCCAGTGGTTGGGCCTGTAGAATGCTGGGGGCAATGGCGAGCACCGCGCCGGAACCGAAATTGCCTGGATTGCGCGACGATCTGACGATTGAGCGCGGGGCACCGGATGTGGGCGGCTGGATGATTACTGATCCGGTTCGTCAAGCCTATTTTCGTATTTCACAATCTATTTTTGAGGTGATGGCCATATGGCGGGCGGGCACAAAACTTGAACTGAGCGTAGCCTATGAAGAGCGGTTTGCCAAACCTTTGCCCGATGAGCGGCTTGAAGCTGTGGCGAAGTTTTTAATTGCAAATGAGTTGACGCGGGAACCAAAAGACGGAGGTTGGCGACATTATGCCGGTATTGCAAAGAGCCGCGAAAAATCAATTTTGTCAAAAGGCCTGCATTCCTATTTGTTTTTCCGCATTCCGCTTGTGCGGCCGCAAAAGTTTTTGGACATCGCTTGGCCGTTTGTCAGTTGGATGTTTACGCGCAGTTTTGTGATCACAAGTGCTGTGCTTGGTCTTTTGGCATTATGGCTCGTATCGCGCCAGTGGGACGTGTTTCTGACGACCTTTTCCAGTTTTTTGACATGGGAAGGCGCGTTTACTTACGGCGTGGTGTTGGCATTGGTTAAAGTCATCCACGAGTTTGGCCATGCTTTTATGGCGCGCAAATATGGTGCACATGTTTCAACTTTGGGTGCGGCTTTTATCGTTTTATTCCCAATCCTTTATACCGACACCACATCGGCTTGGCGCTTGGAGCGGCGCAAGCGGCTTATGATCGATGCGGCCGGTATCTTCGCTGAACTGGTTCTGGCTGTTGTTGCCACATTGTTATGGGTATTTTTGCCCGATGGCATGATGCGGTCGCTGGCGTTTGTTGTGGCAACTATTTCGTGGGTCTTGAGTTTGGCTGTGAACCTTAACCCACTGATGCGCTTTGATGGATATTATCTGCTCAGCGATGGTTCAGGTATTGAAAATTTGCAAGGTCGCGGTTTTGCGCTGGCGCGGTGGCGCCTGCGTGAATTTCTGTTTGGCTTTGGCGAACCAGCGCCTGAAAACATGGCAGCGTCGACACAAAGGCTTGTTATCGCCCATGCCTATGCGACTTGGGTTTATCGTTTTTTTCTGTTTTTAGGGATTGCACTGGTTGTCTATCACATGTTTTTCAAGATCGCTGGCATCGCGCTTTTTGCTGTTGAAATCGCGTGGTTCATCGTTTTGCCCATATGGCGCGAGCTAAAAGAGTGGAGGGCGCGTGCAGCAAAATTTAACCTAAACTGGGCAACGCTTCGCTCAGCCGCTCTCCTAATTGGACTGCTCGGTATCTTGTTTGTGCCTTGGCAAAGCCGCGTTGCCGCGCCGGCTGTATTGTCTGCAGAAAATGTTGAGCAGATTTTTCCCCGTGGTGCCGGCCAAATTGTTGAATTTAATCTGGTCGAAAATAAGCCTGTGCGGCGCGGCGAGGTGCTTGCGACTTTGCAGGATGTCACGGTTGAAGCGCAATTATCGCGGGTCGATCAAGAAATTAACCTGTTGAAGCTGCGTCTCGCGCGAACAAGTGCCGATGCCCAAGATTTGTCTTTTCGATCAGTTTTGGAAAGCGAACTGCAGAGTAAAATACAAGAATTTGCCGCCCTGCAAAACCGCATCGGTGATTTAGTCGTCACGGCATCGATGGACGGCGTTTTGTCGAATACCATCACCAACTTAAAAGTTGGCGATTATCTTTCAGGCGCAAGACCCATTGGAATTATTTCCAATCGAAATGCGGGAACAATAAAAGCGTTTGTGGCTTCTGAAGCGATAGGGCGTTTGTCGCCGGGTGCGACTGCCACATTCTTTGCTGAGGAGTTGGAACAAAAGCCAATTGAACTCGTGCTGACTGATCTTGCGCCTGCCGTTGAAAACGATGCTGCCATGCGCACTCAACTCGATATATTTGGCGGGGAAATTGCAACAAAACAAGATGCAGAAAAGGGCACACCCGTTCCCGCCGTCCCGCACTACCAAGCTAACTTCAAACCTCTAGAAACGTTTAGTTCTCCGAATTTTGAAATGCGCGGCACTGTGCATATTAAGGCGACCACTGAGACGCTCGCGCGCCGAATTGTTCGCCGCATAGCAGGGGTGCTTATTCGCGAGTCCGGATTTTAGCACTTTTGCTTGCGAAATTTTTCCGCTACGCGCATCACCATGGCTTTGGCGCTTTCAATTATGTTGCAGGGTACCGGTTCTGATGTTGGCAAGACCGTTCTTGTTGCAGGACTTTGCCGTGCGCTCAAAAATCGTGGTCTTAAAGTAAGACCGTTCAAGCCACAAAATATGTCAAACAACGCAGCTGTTGCTGATGATGGTGGTGAGATCGGCCGTGCACAATGGCTGCAAGCCTTGGCCTGCGGCGTGAGCCCCAGCATCCATATGAACCCTGTTTTGCTGAAACCCCAGTCGGAAGTGGGAAGCCAAGTGGTTGTGCATGGCAAGGTGATCGGTACAGCCAAGGGCCGCGATTATCAAAAGCTAAAGCCGTCGCTGTTAAGCGCAGTTTTGACCAGTTTTGAGCGCTTGCGCACGGAGGCTGATATTGTCGTTGTTGAAGGCGCAGGTTCGCCTGCCGAAATCAATTTGCGGCAAGGTGATATCGCGAATATGGGCTTTGCGACGCGCGCCCATGTGCCGGTCGTTTTGGTGGGCGATATTGACCGCGGTGGTGTCATCGCGTCGCTGGTCGGAACGCATACGATTTTATCGGATGAAGACCGCGCTATGATTATCGGGTTCATCATCAATAAATTTCGCGGCGATGTATCGCTTTTTGATGATGGGTTGCTCGCCGTGACGAAGTTTACGGGTTGGCCGAGTTTTGGTGTTGTCCCTTGGCTTAAAGATGCGACACGCTTGCCCGCCGAAGATTCCGTAGCGCTCGAAAATCTGATGCGTGCGCGCAAAAGTGCTTTCAAGATTGCCGTGCCCATGCTCGACAGGATTTCTAATTTTGATGATCTTGACCCGTTGATTGCGGAGCCGGGCGTTGAAGTTGTCATGGTCAAGCCCAATGAGGCGCTGCCTACCGACGCGGATTTAGTGATCATTCCAGGCTCAAAGTCGACCATCTCCGATTTGATACGCTTTCGCGAGAATGGTTGGGATGTGCAATTGCAAGCCCATGTGCAAGGCGGTGGGCATGTGCTTGGTATTTGCGGCGGCTATCAAATGCTCGGACAAACGATCGCTGATCCGAGTGGGCTTGAGGGCGAACCTTCTACCATCAAAGGCCTCGGCCTATTAAATGTCTCAACGACGATGCAGGCTGAAAAGCACGTTAAAAACGTCAAAGCAAAGAGCTGCAAGTTTGATTTGCTGGTTTCGGGCTATGAAATTCACATTGGCGAGACTGCTGGTGATGACTGCGCGCGCCCGACGACGATGATTGGTGATCGGCCCGATGGTGCGACATCCTATGACGGCAGAATTTCCGGCACCTATCTGCATGGCTATTTTGGCAGTGGTGCTTTTCGCAAAGCGTGGCTGGCGTCCTATGGCGTTGGTTCCGATGGCGGCGATCATCTTGATGCGGTATCGACTGCGCTTGACGATATTGCCAATAGGCTTGAAGAATTGCTCGATATCGACGGGCTTTTAGCCGCCGCTGAAAATTTTCGCCCAGCGATTTGATTGCCTGAACAACGCTGATTGGCCATTGACCGTCCTTGGCGCAAGGCATAACGTGGCTTTGCAATGGTTCTAAACGCGGGATACCGCGTTGGATCAAAAGGGAATGTGACGGGCGCATGATTGAGGGCGCTTTAATCGCAGCCGACCCCGCGACTGTATAAGGTTTGATGTCTTGTGCCCAATCCAAAAAGGGCGCCACTGGGAAATTAAAAGCCCGGGAAGGTAAAGGCAGCACAACAAAAACCTTGAGCCAGGAGACCTGCCTTTGCAATTGATCTGATAGGGCGGGCGTCCTTGGTCGGACCTTTGGTTTGTATGTGGGCTTTGTATCGCGCCCACGCGCACGCTTTGGTTCGTTCTTGTTGGCCCGTTTGAACCAAAAGTAGATGCTGGATGAACGAACCGCGAGATAAATCTCTCAAAAATGGCTCAACCCTTGTGCTTGGCGGTGCGCGGTCTGGTAAATCTGTGTTCGCGGAAACGCTGATTTTGGAAAGCGGCCTAAAGCCTATCTATATTGCGACGTCGCAAATTTGGGACGATGAAATGCAAGGGCGGATTGACAGCCACATCGCGCGGCGCGGCGCGGAGTGGACATGCATTGAGGCCCCTGAAAATCTAGAGCAAGCATTGGCCCCCCCCCCCCCCCCCCCCCCCCCCCCCCCCCGGATTGTGACCACTATGGCGGGGCCATTTTGGTCGATTGTCTGACCTTGTGGGTCACCAATTTGATGATGGCGGAGGCCGATTATCAGGTACGGTTTGATGCGCTCATTGCGCAACTCAAAATAATGAAATCGCCGGTCGTGCTTGTAACCAACGAGGTTGGTCTGGGTATTGTGCCAGACAATAAAATGGCGCGGGAGTTTCGTGATTTAGCGGGTCGTTTGCATCAGCAAATCGCCGCTATTTCAAACCAAGTTTTTTTTATCGCAGCGGGTTTGCCGCTGAAAATGAAAGGCTAAAATATGTTAGTTGAGAAAATTCCAGCAACGATTATTACCGGGTTCTTAGGGGCGGGAAAAACAACGCTGATCCGCAATCTCTTACAAAATGCGGAGGGTAAGAAAATCGCGCTCATCATCAACGAGTTTGGTGATCTTGGGGTTGACGGCGATTTGCTTAAAGGGTGCGGTATCGAGACTTGCACGGAAGATGACATTATCGAACTCAACAATGGTTGCATATGCTGCACGGTTGCAGACGATTTCATTCCGACGATGGCCAAATTGCTTGAGCGCGACATTAGGCCAGATCATATTATCATAGAAACATCTGGTTTAGCGCTGCCTCAGCCGCTTGTTGCCGCTTTCAACTGGCCGGAAATCAAAACGCAAGTTACCGTCGATGGTGTCATCACGGTAATTGATGCGGCAGCCGTGTCCGAGGGGCGCTTTGCCCATGATCACGACAAATTAGATGCTCAGCGCGCAGCGGACGAAGAACTCGACCATGAAAGTCCGTTGGAAGAGCTGTTTGAGGATCAGATTCGTGCTGCCGATATGATCGTGCTTAACAAGGCCGATCTCATCGATGCAGCGGGTCTTGAAGCGGTGCGCGCAAATGTACAAAGCCAAAGTGATCGCCCGCTCAAGATGGTTCACGCAGAGCATGGCAAGCTGCCGCTTTCCGTTTTGCTCGGAATGAGTGCGGCCACAGAAGATGAAATTGCCAACCGAAAATCTCATCACGAAATTCACCATGCGGATGGTCATACCCACGAGCACGACCATGATGATTTTGAGAGCTTTGTTGTCGAGGCAGGCGATGTTGGTGATATTGCGCAGTTTAAGTCAGCGCTTCAAAATGTCATTGCAGCGAATGATATTTTACGTCTCAAAGGTTTTTGCAATGTGCCGGGCAAATCGATGCGCTTGGTCGTTCAGGCTGTAGGTCAGCGGATTGATGTTTATTTTGACCGTGCATGGGGCGAAGGCGAGAACCGCAAAACACGGCTTGTCGTGATTGGCCTGCACGATCTTGATGAAGGCGCTATAACTGCTGCCATTCAGCACGCGGTGTAACGCTTCATGCACCTGCTGCTCGCGCAAAAAGGCACATTGAGCGATGCCGATGGCGAGGCAATCGACCTTGGCCAATCGCCCGCAGATATTTGCTTTTTGTCGGCGGCAGATACTGAACTTGCCTGTGTTGGAATTGCGGCGAGGGGTTTGCAGGCGAGCACTATGCGCTTGGCCAACGTTTTACAGCTCAAGCATCCGATGTCTGTGGATACGTGGGCAGAGCGCACCGGCCGCCATGCAAAGTTGATCGTTGTAAGACTGCTGGGTGGGCAGGCCTATTGGTCTTACGGGGTTGAAGCTTTGGTTGCTTTGTCGCAGCAAGCGGGCGTTAAAATTGCTCTTTTGCCGGGCGATGATAAACCCGATACAGCGCTTGAGGCGCTATCGAAATGTAGCGCATGCGACATACCAAACATTGTGGCAATTGTTGGTGGAAGGCGGGGCTGATAATGCACGCAGTTTTGTCGACGCCTGCGCTGATGTTGTTGCGGGTAAAACAATTTCAAGCAACGCTGTGCCGCTGCTGAAAGCTGGATTGCTGCATCAAGATACAAATATTGCAGAGAATAAAAATGGACATGCGGCGATTATATTTTACCGCGCGCTATTACAGTCGGGGCAGACCGCACCCATTGATGCGCTGTGTGATGCTCTGCAAAGGCGCGGTATGTCGGTTAGCCCGATTTATGTTTCAAGTTTAAAAGACGATTTCAGTGCGGCGGTTGTTGCCAAATTATTTGCCGATCAATCGCCGGATGTGGTTTTAAATACGACCGGATTTGCAGTGTCATCACCGGGTAGTGAACGCGTGCCAACGGTGCTTGAGGCGACCGGCGCACCAGTGCTGCAGGTTGTATTAGCCAGCTGCGATGAGGCGACTTGGGCTGCGTCATCGCAGGGGCTAAATGCTCGTGATTTGGCGATGAATGTCGCCCTGCCGGAGGTTGATGGTCGCGTGTTCACCCGCGCAATTTCATTCAAGGCGGCTGATGTATTTGATGCCAATGTCGAGTGCAATATTGTCGCCCATAAGCCGGTGGAGAGCCGCGTTGAATTTGTGGCAGAACTGGCAAAAAACTGGGCGCAACTTCGGCGCAAAAATGCGTGCGACAGACGAGTTGCGGTCGTGCTTGCCAACTACCCAAACCGCGATGGCCGCCTTGCCAATGGCGTTGGTCTTGACACGCCCGCAGGCACACTCGAAGTGCTGCGTGCGATGAGGGCTGAAGGTTATAGTTTAAGCGATTTACCTGAAAACGGTGATGCCCTGATGGACATCCTAAAGGCCGGTCCGACAAATGCTGCGGTGGCAGGTCGTGAAATACGTGAGACTATTTTGCTCAATGAATACAATGCGTTGTTTGCGCAGCTTCCAAAACAGATTCAAGCTGAAGTTACCACTCGATGGGGCGCGCCGGAAACCGATCCATTTTTTATAGGCGATCAATTTGCGCTGCCGATGATGCGTCTTGGCCATGTTTTTGTCGGCATCCAGGCCTGCGCGGGGCTACAATATTGATCCGAAGACAAGTCATCATTCGCCCGATCTTGTACCGCCTCACGGGTATTTTGCGTTCTATTTTTATTTGCGTCACATCCATAAAGTTGATGCGATTGTTCACATGGGCAAGCATGGCAATTTGGAGTGGTTACCGGGAAAAGCGCTGGCGCTTACGGAAGCTTGCTACCCTGAAGCAGCACTTGGTCCGACGCCGAATATTTATCCATTTATCGTCAATGATCCCGGTGAGGGAAGTCAGGCCAAGCGGCGGACTTCGGCGGTGATTATTGATCACCTAACGCCGCCACTTACCCGCGCGGAAACCTATGGTCCGCTGCGCGATCTTGAGGCGCTGGTCGATGAGTTTTACGACGCATCGGGCAATGACCCGCGCCGCATAAAAGTCTTAAGCAAAAAGATTTTGGATCTCGTGCGTGACATTGGTCTTGATCAAGATGCAGGCATTGCAGGAAATGATCGTGAGGATGTAGCGCTCGAAAAACTTGATGCCTATTTGTGCGACCTCAAAGAGATGCAAATTCGCGATGGGTTGCACATTTTTGGCAAAGCGCCGCAAGGTCGCCTGCTTGATGATTTGGTGGTTGCTTTGGCGCGGGTTCCGCGCGGCGCTGGCCAAGGCCGTGACCAGAGCCTGCAGCGGGCAATCGCCGAAGATCTGTGCTTGGGTTTTGATCCGCTCGACTGTGACATGGCCGAGCCATGGAAAGGTCCGCAGCCTGAAATTTTGGATCACATCACTCGCCGACGTCTGGCGCACAAATGGTGATGCGGTTGAGCGCATTGAGCTATTGGCAACGCAGTATGTAAACGCCGCTATTGAGTGCCCACTGACTTGGGAAAACACCAATTTGGTATTGAAAGAAATTAGCGAGCGCATTGCGCCATCTGTTGTTGCTTGCGGCGATGCAGAGATAGCTGGGATCATGGCCGCGCTTGACGGCCGCTTTGTTGAGCCAGGCCCATCGGGTGCGCCGACACGTGGACGGCCCGATGTATTGCCAACAGGACGCAATTTTTACTCGGTCGATACCCGCGCAGTGCCCACGGAAACCGCATGGGCGCTGGGTAAGAAGTCTGCTGAACTGCTGATTTTGCGTTATCGCCAAGACAATGGTGAATGGCCAAGTTCCTTTGCGCTAACCGCTTGGGGCACATCCAATATGCGCACCGGCGGCGATGATATTGCGCAGGCACTGGCGCTCATTGGGGCAAAGCCGATCTGGGACGGTGCTGCGCCGCGTGACCGGCTATGAGATCGTGCCGCTTGCCGCGCTTGGCCGCCCCCGCGTTGATGTGACGTTGCGCATTTCTGGTTTTTTTCGCGATGCCTTTCCCGATCAGATTGCGCTTTTTGATCGCGCCATTGGCGCAATTGGCGCGCTTGTTGAAGACGCGCAGGATAACCCGATTGCCGCGCGCATGGTGGCTGAGCGAGAAAAGCTCATCGCCTCTGGCGTGCCGGAACATGAAGCCAAACGCCAAGCGGGGTTTCGCGTATTTGGCTCAAAACCCGGTGCCTATGGCGCTGGATTGCAAGCGTTGATTGATGAAAAGGGCTGGATTGATAGATCAGACTTTGCCGAGGCCTATATGGTGTGGGGATCTTACGCTTACGGCGCAAAGGCTGAAGGCGAAAGCGCACGTCCCATTTTTGAACAGCGGTTGAAAACGGTCGAAGCAGTCATACAAAACCAAGACAACCGCGAGCATGATCTGCTTGATAGCGATGATTATTACCAATTTGAAGGCGGCATTAGCGCGGCTGTTGAAGCGATGCAAGGCGCTCAGCCCGTCATTTATCATAACGACCACTCGCGCCCCGAACGCCCGGTCATTCGCACCTTGGAAGACGAGATCGGCCGCGTTGTGCGCGCGCGCGTCGTGAACCCGAAATGGATCGCCGGCGTGATGCGCCACGGCTACAAAGGTGCGTTCGAAATCGCTGCTACTGTCGATTATATGTTTGCATTTGCGGCAACGACAGGCGCAGTAAAAAACCATCATTTTGATAGTGTTTATGCGGCGTTTATCGACGATAATGCGGTTCGCGATTTTATGGCACGTTCTAACCCAGATGCGTTGCGGGAGATGGCTGAACGTATGATTGAGGCGATTGCGCGCGGATTGTGGGCACCGAAAAGCAATTCAGCAAAATTTGATTTGGAACACCTAGCGGGGACAAAATAGTGGACAACGAGCAAAATTCAGCTGCCGATGACGTGACAAAACACAATGCGAAAATGGCCAAGAAGAAAGTCGCCAGGGACAAGATTATGGCGACAAAGACCGATGAGAAGGGCCTGATCATTGTTCATACCGGCAAGGGAAAAGGCAAATCAACAGCCGCCTTTGGCATGATTTTTCGCCATATTGCCCACGGTCGAAAATGTGCCGTTGTGCAATTTATCAAGGGCGCTATGTCGACGGGTGAGCGTGATTTAATTTTAGCGAAAATTTGGCGGATGTCTGCGCGGTTCCACACGATGGGTGAGGGTTTTACGTGGGAAACACAGGATAAGGCGCGCGATATTGAAATGGCGCAAGCCGCATGGCAGCGGGCAAAGCAAGAGATTTTGGATGAGACCAATCACATGGTGCTGCTCGACGAAATCAACATCGCCATTCGCTATGATTACATCGACATCCACGAGGTGGTCGCGTTTTTAAATGCCCATAAGCCGTCCATGACCCATGTGGTTTTGACGGGGCGAAATGCCAAGGACGAGCTTATTGAGGTTGCGGATTTGGTGACAGAAATGGAGCTCATCAAGCATCCGTTCCGTTCAGGCGTTAAAGCGCAAATTGGCGTGGAGTGGTAACGCAGGATGTGCCTTGAGCTGCGCTGAAGTGCCGATGATCGTTGGCCTGTTGCTTGGTTTGGGTTCGTTTGGTTATTGTTAACCGAATTGCTTCATACTTCGATCTGGCTGGTGAGGGCGAAGCGATGAAAATTCAACCGATAAATGCTATCGAAGGCGCGTTATTACAAACCCGTTTTGTGGAAATGCCGCTGGATGGGCTTGCTGATGTGGTGAGCGCCGCGCTGCGCAAATGTCACATCATGGGCGTGGCAGATGTGCTTTCACGCTCGCATCACGTCACCATATTTCGTTCGCACGGTTATTATATTTCCATAACTCAAAAGAACCTGCCTTTGGCCCGCGCGGGTTTTGGTGGGTGCCTTCCGCAGCCGATCACGAAAATAATGATGCCTGACGCAGAACAGCGCGTTGATGCTCATACAGCGCATGTCTTTGTCAGTATAACGCGTTCGCCGTCGGTCGCGAGCCTCGACTTGGATGAAGAAGGTTATTCGTTTGGAGATTTTCGCAAATCCGATGATGCCCATCGTGCAATGACGCTGGGCTATTGGGTGCTCAACGGATTGCATCTATATAATCCTGCAACAGCAGTTCACTGGCTGCCAAGTGATCACTTAGTATCGACGCTCCATTTTGAGGCGGCGGCCAAAGAGCCAACACTTACCCGATTTTTCATTCGGCCTTACTTATACTCTAGCGCCGGCTCTATTGCGGCTGGAAATCCTATTGGCCTCGTTGCCAATGGCTCTCAATATTTAATGGAGAAGCCGGTTATTTTTGACCAAGCGTCGGTTGATTACAGGTGGCTCATTGAACGCAGCGATCTGTTCATTGACGAGGTACTAGCCAAAGCAAAAGCTACCCATTGATGGTGCAGGTTTTGCGCCGACGGAAAATGAGCTTTTTGAAGTTTTGCATCGTGGCCCTGAGGCAACAAACCCTATGGGTTCGTATTTTTTGGTGGTACGCAACGCGCCGCAGTTTGGCATTAGGGGTGGCCTAAACTCAGTTTTGTCTATGCCGAGCGATGAGCAGCTGGCGGCAGAAAGTCTGAACAGGAAGCTTGACGCAGATGATCCCATTGATCGAGCCATTTTGAACGCTCTTAAGGACCGTGCCGCTGAAATGCGCGATGCGGTGAGCGTTCCTATGGTCAAGGACCGCCGTATGGGGCCGCGTGAAACCCACGAGATAGCGCAATTTGGACGCAGAACCGTTTTCGGAAAGCGCTAAATATAGGTGTCTGCTAAGAGCTTAACGGCAAGCGCTAAACACGTGATTATAATAAGCGGCTTTATAAGTTTAGCACCATTTTTCATCGCCAAATAGGAGCCGCATTGAGCGCCTGCGATCTGTGCTACGCCCATAACAAGGCCTATTTTCCACAATACTGCTCCGCCAACGGCGAAAACTAAAAACGCGCCAAAATTTGAGGCGAAATTGAGCAGCTTTGTGTGAGCTGTCGCTTTTAGAACGCCAAAGCCGGCAAGCGTGATAAAAGCGATCATAAAAAACGATCCGGTACCCGGTCCGAAAAACCCATCATAAAAACCAATAATGGGTACAACAACAGCGGTGAATACAAACGGTGTTATGCGCTGCGCGCGGTCGTCATCGGAAAGGCCAGGCTTTAGCCAAAAGAACAAAGCGATTGCGATCAATAAAAACGGTATAAAAGTCCGTACCGCGTCATTGGGTATATTGGAAATCAACCAAGCGCCGACCGCACTGGCAACGCCTGAAAGTGCAGCACTTTTCCATTGTTGAGCCAGATTAACATGGCCGTTTCTAGCATAAGCGATTGTAGCGGTCGCTGCGCCAAAAAGACTTTGCAGTTTGTTTGTGCCCAGCGCTTGGATTGGTGAGAGGCCTGCCAACAGCAATACGGGCACCGTAATCAGACCGCCGCCACCGGCGATAGAATCAACAAATCCCGCTAAAAATGCGGCTGCTGCTAAAAATGCGAGGATGTCAAAGCCATCTAATATCATTGATGAGCGTTGATCATAGCCAACAGCGATATGCAAGTAGTAACATCAAGCACATACACGCGAATCGAGGGCACGAAATGGCAGAGCAACCGCATGGGATCTTGGGAAAGTTACGGCACTTGATTGAAAAAGAAAAAACCGTTCGGTTGGTTGCGGGCGATCCCACATTAACTGCTGAACTGCTTTTGCTATTTCGGATGATCTTGGCCGATGGACAGATAAAAGAAGCGGAAATGTCGGCCCTGAAACGCATCTGCGCGCAGGAATTTGGGCTCAACCCCGATGCGATGGAGGGTGTCTATACGTATCTTCAAGATTTTGCCTATGAGACAACATCGACGCAGTCGGCTGAAATGTTTTCTCAGCTGTCTGTTGAACGCCGGCAGGTTCTTCTCAATCATATGATTGCGATTGCAGAGGCTGACGAAGAAATAAATTCCAACGAAATGAAGCTGCTTGGTCGTACAGCATCAATCTTAGGATTTGATCTGAAGACGAAATCTTGAACAATGTTGGTTCTTCAATTGACCAATATGATTAAATTTCATAGGTTGTATAAATTACTGGCGGTACTTCAATTTTGAGGTCAGAACGGGGCTTGCGAAGGCTTACCTATCAAGGGGCTGGTCAGGCACTGCCGAGCTGAATGAGTGCAGACTGTGCTTGTCCTGTTGGTGATTTTATAAAACCAAAGGGATAGCCATGCGTCTTAAATTAACAGCATTTTCGCTCACAATTGTCACCGCTGGCTGCAGCATTCTGGCACATCACGGGCCATATTTTCAATTGGAGTTCGGTTAAAACTCAATTATCTTGATCATCGGTGCGGCGGTTATTGCACTGGCCATCGGTGTTGGTGCCTTCATGAAAGTTAAACGCTCGAAAGATGTTTGAGAACGCGCCAGCGGGCAAAAAATATGGCGTGATGATTTGCGGTCACGGAAGCCGCAATCAAAATGCCGTAGGTGAATTTGCCAAATTGGCGAGCGGCTGCGCGAGCGGTTTTCTAGCGTTCCAGTTGACTACGGTTATCTCGAATTTGCCAATCCCGTGATCCATCAGGGCATCGATGCGTTGAAGGCACAAGGGGTCAACCATGTGCTAGCCGTGCCGGGCATGTTGTTTGCCGCAGGTCATGCTAAGAACGATATTCCATCGGTGCTTAACACCTATCAAGCTCAGAACAAGGACATTGTCGTCGATTATGGCCGCGAGCTTGGCATTGATTTGCGCATGATCCGCGCTGCTGGTGCGCGCATTAAAGAGGCGCTTATCACAAGTGGGTGGAAAGACGGCGACAGTTTGCACGACACAATGCTTGTTGTCGTTGGGCGCGGCGCTTCTGATCCTGATGCCAATTCAAACGTTGCAAAAGTTATGCGTATGTTGTGGGAGGGGATGGGCTTTGCGTGGGGCGAGACCGCTTATTCAGGCGTTACATTTCCGCTGGTGCAGCCTGCACTCGAACATGTTTCCAAGCTCGGCTACAAGCGTATCGTGGTGTTCCCCTATTTTCTGTTCACGGGCGTTTTAGTTAAGCGTATTTACAGCCAAACCGATGAGGTTGCAGCACAGCACCCGGAAATTGAATTTATCAAAGCGGGCTATTTGAACGACCATGATCTGGTGATTGATACGATGGTCGAGCGTGTTGCGGAGATCCTCGAAGGATCGAACAATATGAACTGCCAGATGTGTAAATACCGCGAACAGGTGCTTGGGTTTGAAGCAGAAGTGGGATTGGCACAGGAAAGTCACCACCATCATGTGGAAGGGGTGGGCGGCGCACCAGTTGGATGCCCCTGCAAGGGCGATTGCGACGCATCGTGCCGTGACGAGGATTTTTGCAAATTGCATGGATTGGAATGGACGCCGGTGCACAGTCATGCTCCTGCTCCTGCTGTTGTTCATGTACCTCACGATCATCATGGCCATCACCACCATGACCATGACCATGACCATGACCATTCCCATCACCACCACGATCATGACACGATCATTCCCATCATCATCACCATGAAAATGATCACCATCATTCTCACTCCCATGCGCACCATCCTTATCCGCAAGCCAATCATCCCCTTGGCCCCAACAGTATGAAAAAGCCGAAGGGCTGATTTCTTGGCATTGTTTGATCGCTATCTGATTGTCGATTGGTCGGCGGCTAATGCGCCAAAGACTGGCAAAGATTCGATATGGATGGCGCTGTCAGAGGGTTGCGACCTAAAATGGGTGCGCAATTTTGCGACGCGGTTTGAAGCTATGGCCTTGGTGCATGAGTTGATCGAAGACACCATCGCCTCTGGCAAAAGGCTTTTCGCCGGATTTGATTTTGCTTTTGGCTACCCTGCAGGCTTTGCAGGCCGTGTCACACGCGCATCGAACTGGGACGCAGTTTGGGCGCTGATAGCGGAATTGATTACCGATGATGAGAACAACCAATCCAATACATTTGCTTCCGCTGGGTATTTGAACTTAAGCTATTTTGCCGGCCTAAATGGCGGACCGTTCTGGGGGCACCCCCATCAGCATGCGGGGCGCTATCCGGGCTTAGAACCAACCAAGCCTAAACATGCTTTTGGCACTTTACGCGAATTTAGACATGCAGAGCGCCTCCACAAGAGCGCAAAATCTCTCTGGCAAATGGCTGGCGCTGGCGTTGTCGCCGCGCAGTCAATGCTCGGTATTAAACACCTGCAAACTTTGCGCGCAGATCCTGCGTTTGCCGATAAAATTGACGTCTGGCCGTTCGAGACAGGCTTTACGGACGACCTGAGCAAGCCCATCATTTTTGCAGAAATCTATCCGTCGCTTTTCGAAGTTGTGCCCGACGAGGGTGAGGTAAAAGACGCGGCACAAGTGCGTGTTGTTGCGAAGGTCTTTTCTGCTGCGGATGCCGATGGTCAATTTGAAAACTGTCTGCGCTGTCCGGATGATTTGGCGGCAGATGTAAGAGCTGAAGTGCTGCACGAAGAAGGATGGATCGTGGCAGCGCCGCGCCCTGCGAAAGCTGCGCTCCAGTACATAAAAGACCCGTCAGAAATTTATAGAAAGTCTTTTGAAACGATTGAAAGCGAAGTGGATTTATCATTATTTCCCAGTGATATACGCGATGTTGCTGTCAGATTGATTCACGCGTGCGGCATGGTCGATATTTTAAAGGATTTTACTTTTAGTGACGACGCCGTCGCCGCAGGACGTGCAGCGTTGGCAAACGGCGCGCCGATTATCTGTGATGTAGAGATGGTGCGTCATGGCATCATCGGGCGTCATTTGACGGCGAATAATAAGGTGCTTTGCGCGGTCGGCGATGAAGCAACGCGAACGCTTTCGAACGAGATTAAAAATACACGGAGCGCGGCGGCGATGGATTTGTTGGCGCATGAGTTTGATGGTGCCATCATCGTTATCGGCAATGCACCGACTGCGCTTTTTCGATTGCTCGAATTGATTGATGCAGGAGCTGCGAAGCCAGCGCTCATCATCGGCATGCCGGTTGGTTTTGTAGGTGCGGCGGAGAGCAAAGATGCGTTGATTGCTGATAGTCGCGGCGTGGCTTATATGGCGGTACGCGGGCGGCGCGGCGGTAGCGCCATGGCAGCGGCAACGTTGAATGCGATTGCCGCTGGTTTGAAGGGCGGGCTGTAACATGATAGAGCCGTGGCTTCACATTATCGGTATCGGCGAAGACGGTTTGGACGGTCTTTCAGGTGAAGCGCGCGCCTTGATCGCTTCGGCGGAAGTTATCGTGGGCGGCGATCGGCACCATGATTTGGCGGATACCTCCCACGCCATCCGCATCGCGTGGCCATCGCCTTTTGATGCGATGATTGACATGCTGAAGTCTCACAAAGGCAAGCGCATCGTGGTGCTCGTGACGGGTGACCCGCTTTGGTATTCGGTGGGCGCGCGTATCACCAAAGATATCGATGCAGCAGAAATTATTTTTCACCCGCAATTGTCCGCTTTTCAGTGGGGCGCGGCGCGCCTTGGCTGGTCTCTAGCCGATGTCGAAACGCTTACGGTGCATGGGCGCGCTGCCGAACAAATCGTGCCCTATTTTGCGCCGCATGCGCGCCTGCTCATTCTGACCAAAGACAAGACTTCGCCTGCAACAGTCGCAGGGCTGCTGACCACGCGCGGCTATGGGGCCTCAAAGATGATCGTGCTGGCCGCTTTGGGTGGGCCGCGTGAGGAGCGCTTTGAAGGACAAGCATCAGACTGGGCGCAAGAAGTTCCAGATTTTCATCTGCTGTGCGTGGAATGCGCTGCTGGCGCGGATGCGCAGATTTTGCCGCGTACGGGCCTGCCCGACGCGGTATTTGTTCACGACGGAAAAATGACCAAGCGGGCAGTGCGCGCCTTAGCACTTGCAAAGCTGGTTCCAACGCGCGGCGCGTTGTTATGGGATATCGGCTGCGGCTGTGGTTCGATTGCCATCGAGTGGATGCGCGGTGCGCCCGAGGCACAAGCGATAGGCATTGATCCGCAGGAAAAAAGACGCGCAATGGCTGCACAAAATGCGGCTCAACTGGGTGTGCCGAAATTGCAATTGGTGGATATTGAAGCGCCTCACGGTCTGAGCCAATTGCCATCACCCGATGCGGTGTTTATCGGCGGCGGGCTTTCTTTAGAGACGATAGCAATTGCGGTAGAGGCGCTTAAGCCCCATGGCCGATTGGTAGCCCATGCGGTGACGCTTGAAAGTGAGGCAATTTTGCTCGAAGCGTTCGCCAAATATGGCGGCGAGCTTCAGCGCATATCGGTTGAGACTGCAGAGCCCGTTGGGCCGTTCCACGGTTGGAAGCCATCGATGCCGGTGACACAGTGGAGTTGGAGTAAAGGCGCGTGAGAGGCAAATTATACGGCGTTGGCGTTGGCCCCGGTGCGCCTGATTTGATTACGCTGCGCGCTTTGAGATTGATTGAAGCTGCCCCCGTGATTGCCTATCCTGCGCCCGATGATGGGATTAGTTTTGCGCGTTCGATCGTTTCGGAATTTTTGCGATCAGATCAAATCGAGATACCGATTATTGTGCCGATGCGCGTAGCGCGATTTCCTGCGGCAGAAGTTTATGACGTTGCAGCAAAGGAGATTGCGGATCATTTGGATAACGACCGCGATGTTGTGGTTCTGTGCGAAGGTGATCCGTTTTTCTATGGCTCATTTATGTATCTCTACGAGCGTCTAAGCGATGCCTATGAGTGCGAAATTGTGCCCGGTGTTTCATCGATTATGACTGCCGCCGCCATGAGCGGTATTCCTCTGGCGGCGCGCAATGATGTGCTGACAATTATTCCGGGGCCACTGCCTGACCATGAAATGCGTGTTAAAATTGATGCAGCCGATGCGCTTGTTATTATGAAAGTGGGTCGTCATCTCGCGCGCATCAAGGCGTTGCTGGCAGACATGAACCTACTTCATAAGTCGATCTATCTGGAGCGCGTCAGCCTGCCCGAACAACGCATTATGCGGCTTTGCGACATGCACAACGATACCGCACCCTATTTTTCGATGATCACGATCTACAACGGTGCAGAGCCATGGATCGATGTTGCCAAAATGAATGTGAAATAAATGATGAAAAGACAACCAGCCATCGTTGTGCTTAATCAAAGTGCGCTGCCTATTGCTGCGCAGATCGCCGCGTTGCTAGGCGGCGTTATTCATGCGTTGGATAAGCGGGTGGATGCGCCAGACCATGTTGCGATCAAAGATCTGCGCTCACACCTTCAAGCGCTCTTTTTAGATGGCACGCCGATTGTTGCGCTGATGGCGTCGGGCGCGTTGATCCGCTTGTTGGCACCGGTGCTCAGCGACAAAATGAGTGAACCACCCGTGATTTGCGTGTCGGAAGATGGTGCACATGTTGTGCCTCTTTTGGGCGGTCATCACGGTGCCAATGATATGGCGCGCGACATTGCAAAGATGCTCGGTTCAGTGGCGGCGGTGACAACGGCGGGGGATGTCAAATTTGGTGTTGCGCTCGATGCGCCGCCTGCAGGTTATGTGCTGGCAAATCCTAGCGATGCCAAAAATGTGATGGCGGAAATCGTGTCCAACCGTGGTGTTCACCTTATCGGCGATGCTGACTGGCTTCGTGAAAGCAAATTGCCGCTTGTTGCAACTGGCGAAAATCGTGTGAGGCTAACCATTACGGATCATGCGGCAGAGCCGCGCGATCTAGAACTCGTCTATCACCCAAAAACACTTGTGGTTGGGGTAGGGTGCGAGCGCGATTGTCCTGCCGATGATCTGATTGGTTTAGTCACCGCGCAGCTGGCCGCTGCAAATCTATCGCCACATTCGGTTGCTTGTGTAACCTCAATTGACGTGAAAGCCGATGAGGCAGCTGTTCATGCGGTGGCAGAGTATTTCGGTGCGCCTGCACGCTTCTTTGATGCGGCGGCGTTGGAAGCGCAAACCCCGCGCTTGCAAAACCCATCCGATGTGGTTTTTGCAGAAGTCGGATGCCATGGCGTCGCTGAAGGGGCAGCGTTGGCCGCAGTTGGCCCGAATGGCGCTTTGATCGTACCAAAAGCCAAAACAAAACGCGCCACATGCGCGATAGCCCGTGCGCCGCAACCGATTGTCGATTTGCCGGGCAGGGCGCGCGGCACCGTCTTTGTGGTTGGCATCGGCCCTGGCTCTGAAGGTTGGCGCTCGCCGGAAGTATCGCGCATGATTTTGCAGTCGAGTGATCTTGTAGGCTACAGCCTATATCTCGATTTGCTCGGCTCACTCGGCAGCGGCAAACAGCGCCATGATTTTCAGCTGGGCAAAGAGGAAGACCGCGTGCGCCATGCCATGGAATTGGCAGGGCAGGGCAAGACGGTTTCACTTGTCTGTTCTGGCGATGCGGGCATTTATGCGATGGCGACCCTCATTTATGAGCTGTTCGACAAGGGTGGCATATCCGATGCCGCACGGCGCGTTGAAGTGATCAACTCACCAGGGATTTCGGCGCTGCAAGGCGCGGCAGCGCGGGCTGGTGCACCGCTCGGCCATGATTTTTGTACGATCTCACTGTCGGACCTATTGACGCCTTGGGCTGATATTCAGCGCCGTGTGCGTGCGGCGGGCGATGGTGATTTTGTTATCGCCTTTTATAACCCCGTATCGATGAAAAGGCGTACGCAGCTGGCTTGGGCGCGCGATGAGTTGCTCAACCACCGTCCCGCCTCATCGCCCGTTGTTTTGGCAACCAATCTGGGGCGCGTGGGCGAGAAGGTGCGCATTGTGCCACTTGGAGAACTGAATGTGGATGATGTTGATATGCTAACGGTTGTGGTCGTGGGGTCGTCCGATAGCCGTTCGGTGACCACCGGTGACGGTCGCACATGGGTTTACACGCCGCGCGGTTACAGCGGCAAGGAAAGTTCGGAGATGAAGCGATGAGCGTATTTTTTATTGGCGCGGGGCCTGGCGCACCAGACCTCATCACAGTGCGCGGTCTGCGCTTGATCGAGGCGTGCCCTGTGTGTCTTTACGCAGGTTCGCTTGTTCCAGAGGAGATCGTTAAAGCTGCGCCTTCCGATGCGCTGGTGATGGATACGGCATCGATGCATTTAGATGAAATCATCGAGCAAATGAAAAAGGCCCACGATGCAGGGCAGGATGTGGCGCGGGTTCATTCGGGTGATCCGGCGATTTATGGCGCTGTGGCAGAGCAGATGCGCCGCCTTGATGCGCTGGGCATCGACTATCATGTTGTGCCAGGCGTGCCCGCCTTTGCTGGTGCTGCAGCCGCTATGAAAACAGAACTCACCTTGCCGGAGATTGCGCAGACCGTGATTATTACGCGCACCGGTATGAAGGCATCATCCATGCCCGATGGTGAGCAGCTGGAAATTTTAGGCCAATCAAAGGCGACCCTTGCGATTCATTTGTCGATCCGAAATCTCGATTATATTCGCACAGCGCTGGAGCCCTATTATGGTGACGATTGTCCTGTTGTGATTGCCTATCGCGCGACTTGGCCCGATGAGCTCTATATCAAAACGACTTTGGCCGGTATGAAAGAGGAGGTCCGTACGCATAAAATTACGCGCACTGCACTCATTCTCGTTGGTAAAGTTTTTGGCGATGTGGAATTTCGCGACAGCGACCTTTACAACGCCGCCTATTCCCATGTGTTGCGTAACAAGGGCAAAAAGAAAGTTAAAGCATAATCCAATCGGCTGTGTTCTGCTTGTTGCCGCCGCAAAATCACCTTAAACTCGCCCAAATGCGACCGTGATTTCACGCAAAGAGATAGACCGTAATATTTTGAGAGGGTTTTGATGTCACGTTTTTCACTTGCAGTTTTGTTATCAACGACCATGCTCGGGTCAGCCTTTGCAGATGAGTTTAAGTTTGCTTCCTACGTTGATGCAGTGACAGTGTTTCCGCGCGGCGCGGAAGTAGAGCGCCTTGCGAGCGGAACGCTGATCGCTGGCACGCACACGGTGCTGATTGAAAATCTGCCGGCAGATATTTCGCCTGATAGTGTGCGCGTCGACGGATTATCTGAAGGCGATATTTCGATTGGCTCAGTTGATGTCAAACAGGTCTATCTGTCACGCAATTTGAACTCTGAAGAACGGCTAAAACTTGAACGTCAAGTTGAAACGCTCAACGACGAATATTTGCGGCTTGAGCAGGTTGTCGCGGATACGAATCTGCAGCGTAAAATGCTTGAAAATCTGCTTTCCAATGCAGGAAAGCCGCGAAAAGACGAAGTGGGAAATGCCCTTTCCGCACTGGAAGTTGCAGACCTGTTGGATGGCGCTTCAGCGCGGCTCGATCAACATGCGCAACACGCACCATAGATGCGCGCGCCAATCAGCGCGATATTCAGCGCCAAATCGCAGATTTGCAGGGAAAAAATTTCTCAGCTTGCACCCGTTGAAGAATTGCGTTCGGTCGTGGCGATAAATTTAAATGTCGCAAATCCAAGCGACGCAAAATTTAAAATTAAATATGCGGTTGATCAGGCCGGATGGCAGGCGATTTATGACGCCAAGCTTGAACTTGGCGATGGCAGCAAACCGTCGATGGATATTGTGCGCCGCGCTAATGTCACACAGTCAACATCCGAAAATTGGGAAGGCGTAGCGCTGACGCTTTCCACTGCGCGACCATCGACAAGTACATTTGCACCCGAACTACCACCTTTTGAAATTATCCAATTGGAACCAGTGGCACGGTCTGCACAAAAGCTACAAAGTTTGGAATCACGTGTTCGATCCGAAAGCCTGCAGGATTATGCTGTGTCGGCAGAGCCTGCTGCTGCGCCCGAAATTCGCCAAGAGGTTGCCACCATGGATGTAGGCGGTTTTCAAGCGACGTATCAAATACCCGGTAAGGTGACGGTTGAAAATACCAATCAGGTCAAGTCAGTGGTAATGGGTGAAGAAACGCTCGACGTCGCTATGAGTGCTTACACCGTGCCGTCGTCTCGATCCGGCTGCGTATCTTATCGCTAATTTCAAGCTGACGGGCGAGGCGACTTATTTGCCGGGGCCGGTGCTTTTATCGCGAGATGGCGCTTATATCGGCCGCGGTCAGATGCCATTGCTCACGCCGGGTGATGACCATGACCTTAGCTTTTGGGCAAGATGATTTTGTGATTGTTGAGCGCGTTGAAACAGAACGTAAAGAAGGTGAGACGGGGCTTATATCGTCTTCGCTCACCGATGAGCGAAGCACCAAGACGACGATCCGAAATCTTCATAATTTCCCCATCGACGTAAAGATGCTCGATCGACTGCCGGTGGCGAACCATGAAGATATCATCGTGACGATGTTGCCGGCGACAACAAAGCCGACCGTAACTGATCTCGATGATCAGCGCGGTATTTTAAGTTGGTCGGTTAATCTTGCGGCTGGTGCTCAGACGGTTATCGATTTTGGTTACCGCGTTAGCTGGCCTAAAGCGATGATGATTTCAGGGATCGATTAGGTTCCCCCGTTTTTTTGTTTGGTTTTTCCCTTTTGTCTTCTTCCCTTTTCCTTCTTCTTCCTTGTTTAATATAAGCTAAGAAATCTGCGCGGATGATAGTAACTCGAATTGAAACCGGCCCTTAATATCCAGAGAATTTAGCAAGAATATATAAAGATGCTTTTCCTTTTCTTATTCCCACTATTTATTTTATTAAATCTTTATCCCCACTTTTAATCCATCACACAATATAGTTCCCGCGCCGCTTCAATTTTTGCGTATGCGCCTTGGCCGCCGGAATTTCGGCAGACGATGTGCGTAATTTCATGCCGCATTAAAAGTTCGCGCTCGTGTGCAAGATCGCCGGGTTTGCCGATCTCCAAAACATGATTTGGAAGCGCCGGTGGCACGGGCGGCGCGTCTACCATACGCACCAAAAAGTGCACGTCGTTGCGCGTTTTAAACAGATCAATATGTTGGCTGCCAAGCGCCAGCAGCACGCGTGCGCCGACGGGAATTTTATCACGTGCCTGCACCAGATCGGGCACTTCGATCCATTGATCACCGTGCTGTTTTTCCCATGGTTGGCGGGTTAAGGTTTGGAAGCGGACGCCCGTTTCCGCCGCCGCGCGTTGGGCATTTTGGGAGATGTTTTTCGCAAAAGGATGTGTCGCATCAATCAGAAGCGTGACGTGATTATCTTTGATGAATTGAGCCAATCCTGCTGCGCCACCAAAGCCGCCTACACGTACTTCACCCATAGGGGGACTTGGTTCTTTTGTGCGTCCAGCAAGCGATGAGATCACGCGCGCCAGCGGTTTTTCTGCGACCAATTTGCTAGCCAGTTCTGCAGCTTCTTTGGTGCCGCCGAGGATGAGAATAACTTCGCTCAATTTGCGCCAAAACCTGTTTGGTGCAACACGATGCCCTTGCGGTCGACGATCATTATTTCCACATCAATGGGGGAGTCCTTCAAAATAGCCATGGCAGTTTTACGGGCGCGGTTAGCAATTTCTGGCACAATATCAACGCCGAAACCTAGTGCTAATTCAAGGACCTGCGCTGCGGTGTTAGCATTGAGAATCTGCTCTTTAAGGTTTTGATTCAAGATGAGCCGCGTGTCGTTTTGTGCCATCACTTGTGCCAAGAACTCCATATCAACTTGGCTTCTGCCCGAATGTAGATCACCAGCGCCTTGCGCCATTTTGACCATCTTCGCAAAGCCCCCAGCGATGGTGATTTTGTCAATGGGATGTTCGCGCAAATACTTCAAAAGTCCGCCCGCAAAATCACCCATGTCGAGTTGGGCTATTTCTGGAAATCCATAAATTTTGACAGCGGCGTTTTCGGATGTTGAGCCGGTCGAGCCTAATACATGAGTGATGCCTGCTGCGCGTGCCACATCGATGCCGCGGTGGATAGAATGTATCCAAGCGGCACAGGAGAACGGATGCACGATGCCTGTGGTGCCAAGTATCGAAAGGCCGCCCACAATGCCCAATCGCGGGTTCCAAGTTTTCGCCGCAAGCGCTTCGCCGCCGGGTATAGATATCGTGATTTTGAAATTCGGCGCGACGTTATGTTCAGCGCAGAGTGTATGTACAACGTGGGTCATCAGTTGCCGTGGTATGGGGTTGATCGCAGGCTCACCGACCGGCAGGGGAAGCCCCTCGCGCGTGATGCTGCCAACGCCGATACCTGCCGCAAACTCGATGCCATTTTGAGAATGTTCGACACGTACACAGATTGTCGCTCCATGGGTCACATCTGGGTCATCGCCTGCATCTTTGACGATTGCCGCTTCTGCGTAATGCGCTGTTAGGTCTTCGGTCGACAACACGAATGACGGCGTCTCGCCTTTAGGCAGCGTGATCGTGACGGGGTCAGGAAATTTGCCCGTCAGCAATGCTGTCAGGGCTGCTTTTGTGGCTGCCGTTGCGCATGCGCCGGTGGTCCAGCCACGTCGCAAAGGGCCATCGGGTTTGCGCAATCCAGCATCTGCTTCATCCACATGTGGGTTATTGTCCATATCCGCGTTATAGTATCGAAATGGACTGGTCGGAAAGACTTTTTAGGCCTAAGAATTGTGTATGAGTTTTGAAGCAAACATCAGTGCAGCACTTCAAGATCGGCTCCCACCTTTCGAGCCAGGTCATGTGTGGCTCGTCGGGGCTGGGCCGGGTGATCCCGGGTTGCTCACGCTGCACGCTGTCAATGCGCTCAGTCAAGCTGATGTGGTTGTGTATGATGCGTTGGTCGACGATGAATGTCTCAAGCTCGCCTCGCCAAAAGCGGTGCTTGAATATGCGGGCAAGCGTGGCGGCAAGCCGTCGCCCAAGCAGCGCGACATTTCGCTGCGGCTTGTTGCATTTGCGCGCGCGGGAAAACGTGTCCTGCGCCTTAAGGGCGGCGATCCGTTTGTGTTTGGCCGCGGCGGCGAAGAGGCATTGACATTGGTGCAACATTCCATTCCGTTTCGGATTGTGCCGGGTATTACGGCTGGCATCGGCGGACTTGCTTACGCCGGCATTCCAGTGACGCACCGCGACACAAATCACAATGTAACATTTCTTACGGGACACGACGCCACCGGCATTATGCCAGATGCCATCAATTGGGCGGGTGTCGCAAAAGGCTCGCCCGTGATCGTCATGTATATGGCCATGAAACATATAGGCACGATTGCAGCGCGGCTGATGCAAGAGGGGCGCTCGCCCGACGAGCCTGTAGCTTTTGTTTGCAATGCGGCGACCGACAATCAGCAAGTGCTCGAGACAACCCTTGGCACTGCGGTTGCCGATGTGGAGGCATCCGGCCTCGTGCCGCCCGCCATTGTTGTGGTGGGAGAAGTCGTGCGGTTGCGCAAGGGGCTTGATTGGCTCGGCGCGCTGCGCGATGGGCGTGTGCTGGACGCAGACCCGCTTGGGCTGCATGCCCAAGAACAATCTGCATGAGTATGAGTATGAATATGAGTGCGAGTGGCTTCATGATTGCAGCGCCACATTCGGGCTCTGGCAAAACTGTCGTGACACTCGGCCTTCTACGCGCCATGCGTGATCGCGGTATCAATCTTGCGCCTGCAAAGGCTGGGCCCGACTATATCGATCCGGCGTTTCATGCCTTCGCCAGTGGCCAAATTTGCACCAACCTTGATCCGTGGGCAATGCGGCCAAAACTCATCGCTGCCAATGCAAGTGCTCACGGTAGCGGACGTGTGCTCGTCGTGGAAGCCATGATGGGGCTTTTTGACGGCAGTGCAGACGGTTCCGGCAGCGCTGCCGATCTGGCCGAGCAACTCGGTCTGCCCATCGTGTTTGTGGTCGATTGTGCACGCATGGCGCAAAGCATCGCTGCGCTGGTGGGTGGCTATGTGAATATGCGGGCGAGCTTGCGTTTTGCGGGCATAATTTTGAACCGTGTTGGCAGCGTGCGCCATGAGGCCATGTTGCGGCAAGCACTCGAGCCTCTCAATCTGCCAGTTCTCGGCGTTGTCATGCAGGACGAACGCCTAGAATTGCCAAGCCGCCATCTGGGGTTGGTTCAAGCGCAGGAACATGAGGCGTTGGAGGCGTTTTTGAACCACGCAGGTCAGGTGATGGGCCGGTCTATCGATATTGATAGGCTAACAGAACTTCATATGGCGCAGCTCGATGGTCACCAGCGGCCCGAACCTATGCCGCCGCTTGGAAAGCATATCGCCATCGCCTTCGATGACGCCTTTGCCTTTTGCTATCCGCATTTGGTTGATGGGTGGAAGCGTGCCGGCGCGCAGCTTAGCTATTTTTCACCGCTTGCGGATGAAGGCCCGTCAAAAGACGCTGACGCAATCTATCTGCCGGGCGGGTATCCGGAATTGCATGCGGCTATACTGGCTAAAGCAAACCATTTTCGCCGTGCGATGCATGACGCTGCACTGCGCAAGGTTATGATTTACGGCGAGTGCGGTGGCTATATGGTGCTTGGCGACCAGCTGATTGATGCGGATGGAAAGAGCCATGGGATGCTTGGCCTGTTGCCGGTCACAACGAGTTTTGAAAAACGCCAACGTCACCTTGGTTACCGCCGACTTTTGCCCCTGGCTGGGTCTCCGTGGCAGTTGCCAATGACCGCCCATGAGTTCCACTATTCCACTGAGATTAGTCGTGGGCAGGGCGAGCCACTTTTTGCCGTCGCTGATGCAACAGGCAAAGACCTCGGCCAAGCAGGACTGCGGGTTGGATCGGTTGCGGGATCCTATTGCCATATCATCGATAGAGCCGATTAATGGAAACCATCGTTCAACATGGTGGCGCGCTCGATCGAGCCATCGCGCAATATGGCGGCAAACGCGGTGACTGGATTGACCTTTCGACGGGCATAAATCCGAACCCATATTTGGCACAAGATTTTCCGGCAGATGTCTGGCACCGGCTCCCCGATGAAGGCTTGCTAAATGATTGCTTGGCTGCTGCCCGTGCCTATTACGAGTTGCCTGACCATGCTTGTCTTGTGGCTGCGCCGGGTACGCAGGCGCTTATCCAATTGCTGCCGCAAATCATCCAAGCTCAAACCGTGTCTATCGTTTCGCCCACTTATAATGAGCACGCGCGATGCTGGGGGCGCGGCGGCGCTGAAATTCATCCGGTCAATTCCCTGCAAGAAGCACGCGGCGATGTCGTTGTGATCGTCAATCCAAACAATCCTACAGGTTCAAAACATTGCGCCAACGCGTTGGTCGATGTTGCATCTCGTTTGGCAAAACGTAATGGCACGCTGATCGTCGACGAAGCATTTTGCGATGTCGATCCGCATTGTTCGCTTGCTCCTAAATTGCCTGACAATACCATCGTTCTTAAATCGTTCGGTAAGTTTTTTGGGCTTGCCGGATTGCGCCTAGGTTTCGCGGTCTGCCACCCAGAAATGGCTAACAAAATCGAGCAGCAACTGGGGCCTTGGGCGGTGTCTGGCCCTGCGCTTTATGTGGGGGCACTGGCGATGCGCGATACCGTCTGGATCAACCGCACCCGCGCGGAACTAAAAATCAAAAGAAACACGCTTGAACAATTGCTTGCGCGTTTCGGCTTTGAATTTGTCGGCGCGACGGATCTGTTTATCACCGCTTCACATTTTGATTCCGCTCATATTGTTAAGTCATTGGCGCAGAATAACATTTTGGTGCGTGCTTTTGATTATGAACCCGCATGGATACGCTTTGGATTGCCTCGTTGTGACGCTGAGTTTCAGCGCTTGGAGCAGGCGCTGGCGCATGGCAAAAGCACCCGATGATAGACGGCACTTCAACATTTTTGATCTTGCTTGTGGCATTGCTTCTCGACAGAGTTATTGGTGATCCCGATTGGCTTTGGCGGCGTTTGCCCCATCCGGTGGTGCTGTTTGGCAACGCGATTTCATTCGCTGAAAAGCGGTTCAACAGGCCTGAGATTGCAGCGTCGCAGCGCGAAAAATATGGGTTCATCACCATTGCAATTTTGCTCATCAGTTCAGTGGTCATCGGCGCATTTTTCTCCGCGGTATTTTCTTGGGGCGGCCTTGTGGGCATTGTAATCGAGACAGTGATTGTTGCCGTATTTTTGGCGCAAAAAAGCCTTGCCGACCATGTCGGCGCCGTCTCTGCGGGCCTGCGAAAAGATGGCGTAGAAGGCGGGCGAAAAGCCGTATCGATGATCGTTGGGCGCAATGCCGCAACGCTGGATGAAGCTGGCGTGGCGCGCGCTGCCATAGAAAGCCTTGCTGAGAACGCGTCCGACGGCGTGATCGCGCCAGCGTTCTGGTATGCGATCTTTGGGCTGCCGGGGCTGTTTGCCTATAAGATGCTCAACACGGCTGACTCGATGATCGGCCATATGAGCGAGCGTTATCGCGCCTTTGGCCGCGCATCGGCAAAGTTTGACGATTTTGCCAATTGGGTTCCGGCTCGATTGACGGGAGGGCTGATAATTTTGGGCGGTGAGCTGAACAATATTGAAGACAATTTTCGCGTGATGATCCGCGACGCTAAACTGCACCGCTCGCCCAATGCCGGTTGGCCGGAAAGTGCGATGGCAGCCGTTTGCAACTTGGCGCTTGGTGGCCCGCGCAACTATGCTGGCGGCGATATTGCAGACGAGCCTTTCATGAACGATGTGGGGGACAAAAATGCCAATGCCGATGATATTGATCACGCAATCGGTGTGTTCTGGCGCGCTATGACTTTGGCGACGATTGCTGTGGCTTTACTTGCTTTACTCGCCTTTCTCAATTTTTGACCTTCTGGCAATCGCCTCGATCAGGTTCGGCGTTGCTTTTACTAATTTCTGCGCCGCGTCTGTTTGCGGACTGTCCAGTATATCATGGGTCAAACCGCGTTCGACAATTTTTCCGTGGCTCATCACCATCACCTCATGGGTGATTGCGCGTGCGACGGCTAGATCATGTGTGATAAACAAAAACGCAAGGCCCAGTTCGTCATTTAACTTGGCGAACAGATCAAGAATTTGCGCGCGAATGGAAACGTCGAGGGCTGAAACCGGCTCGTCAGCCACAACCAATTTTGGCCGCGTGATGATGGCGCGGGCTATGGCGAGCCGTTGTCGCTGACCGCCGGAAAATTCATGGGGGTATTTGTCCATGGCATCGACATCCATGCTGACTTCTTGCAGCGCGCTGGCAACGCGGTCGCGGGTATCACTGCGGCTCAGTTTTTCAGGCAGGAGAAACAACGGCTCGGCGATGAGCTTTTCAACCGTCATGCGCGGATTGAACGATCCATACGGGTCTTGAAAGACGACATGCATATCGCGCCGCGCTGCGCGCAGCGCCTTGGCCGTGGCATCGCTCATCTTCGTGCCTGCGAATTCGACTGTGCCGGAGGTGGCTTGATCCAGCGCCAAGACGATGCGCGCGAGCGTTGATTTTCCGCAGCCCGATTGGCCGACGAGGCCGACCGACCGACCAGCAGGAATTTCAAACGAGACATTGTCGACGGCGATGAAGGGTTTGGCAGGGCTGAAAAGGCCCGACCGCCTGCCGGAATAGACTTTCGACACCCCCTCTACTTTGAGGAGGGGGATATCTGAGGCCTGCGCGCCGCGCGCTTGCCACGCTGGAGTATGGGTAGACGCTTCAGCCAGTTGGCGTGTGTAGCTGTGGCGCTGGTGGCGCAGTACCTCAATGGCATCGCCTTGGTCTTGCACAACACCGCCGCGCAAAATGGTCAGCGTGTCGGCCATTTCAGCGACCACGCCGAGGTCATGGCTGATCAGGATCAGCCCCATATTGTTCTCCGCCACCAGCTCGCGCAGCAGATCAAGGATCTGTGCCTGCAGCACCACATCAAGGGCCGTGGTTGGTTCATCGGCGATGAGCAATTTTGGATTGAGCGCGCAGGCGATGGCAATGACGACGCGCTGCCGCTGGCCACCCGATAGCTCGTGCGGGAATCGGGTGAGCGGAAACTTTGCCGCGGGCAGTCCCACGCGGTCAAGGATAGCGCGGGTTCGATCCTCGGCAGCCGCGCGGCTGACCTTCGTGTGCCACCTAATGCCCTCGGCGATCTGTTCGCCAATCGTCTTGACCGGGTTGAGCGCTGTCATCGGCTCTTGGAACACCATGGCGATGTCGTCACCGCGCAGCGCACACATGTCGGCCTCGCTGGCCTCTACAAGATTGTTGCCCGCGAAGTTGATGCTGCCATGGGCTCGAAGGGCGGGTGGTAGCAAGCCCATGACTGACAGCGCCGTGATCGATTTTCCTGAGCCGCTTTCGCCGACGATGGCATGGATTTCTCCGGCACTAAGGCTGATGTTGATGCTGTGCAAGATGCGGTGGTCACCCGCCATCACGCTCAGGTTGTCGATGGTCAATATCGGCTCGCGCATCGTTTTCGTCATCGCTCCCGCCGCAACTTGGGATCGAACACATCGCGCAGACCATCGCCGCTGGATTGAGCCCCAGGAGCAGGATGATGATCGCCGCCCCGGGATGATGGCCATCTGCGGCGCAAGGGCAATCATCGTCTGTGCCTCGTTGAGCATACGCCCCCAAGACACATCGGGGGGCTGCGTGCCAAGGCCAACGTAAGACAGGCCCGCCTCGGCCAAAATGCCCAGCGAGAACTGAATAGTGCCTTGCACGATGAGCACGTTGGCGATGTTGGGCAGGATGTGCTCGGCGGTGATGCGTGCGGCACCTTTGCCCGATGCTTTGGCGGCCAGAATGAACTCGCGCGCCCAGATGGAGAGTGCTGCGCCGCGGGCAACGCGGGCAAAGACGGGGATGTTGAAGATGCCGATGGCGATGATGGCATTGGTGGCGCTGGCCCCAAAGATGGCCGTGATCATGACCGCCGAAAGCAGGGCAGGGAAGGCAAAGATAATATCCGAGGTGCGCATCAAAAGCTCGTCGACCCAGCCGCGCTTGGCCGCTGCCCAGCAGCCGAGCGGCACCCCGATGATGATGCCGATGCCGACCGCGATGAGCGCGACGGCTATGGAGTTGCGCGCGCCGACCATGAGCATCGAAAATATGTCGCGGCCAAAATGGTCGGTGCCGAGCCAATAGGCCGCGCTCACGGGCTTCAGGCGGGCAGGAATGTTGAGCGCCGTCACGTCATAGGGCGTCCACACCAGAGAGATGAGCGCCATGGCGGTGATCGTGGCCGTGATTGCAAAGCCCCAAACAAACGAGCGGTTGGCAAACGCTTGGGACCAGCTTGAGGGTTCGATGGGGCGCGCCATGTCAGCGCGTCCTCAATCGTGGGTCGGCCCAAGCGTAGGCAATATCAACAAGGAAGTTGATCAAGATGACAGACGTCACAAGCAGCACGACAACGGACTGCACCACGATCAGATCCAGCCGCTGGATGGATTGAAAGATCAGACGGCCAAGGCCGGGCAGATAAAAAACATTCTCGATGATGATGGTACCGGCGAGCAGAAACGCAAATTGCAGGCCTAGAATTGTCAGCACGGGAATGAGCGCGTTGCGCAAGGCGTGATGCCAAAGCACATGCGAGAAGGGCAGGCCCTTGGCGCGGGCGGTGCGGATATAATCTTCGCTGAGCGTGTCGAGCAGCGCCGAGCGGGTGACGCGCGACAGGATTGCCGCCTGCGGCAGAGCCAAGGCTATGGCGGGAAGCGCGAGCGATTTGAGTGCTGGCCACACACCGCCCGCCCAGCCGGCAAAGCCGCCCGCCGGCACCCATTTGAGCGTGATGGCAAAAAGATAGACCAGCAAAATGGCGAACCAGAAGTTGGGGATGGCGATGCCAAATTGGGTCGCGGCAGTGATGACTGTGTCCGATGGTTTGCCGCGCCGCGACGCAGTAAAGATGCCGACGGGAATGGCGATGGCCGTTGACAAGGCCAGCGCGATCAAGGCCAAGGGTGCTGAGACAAATATGCGCTCGCGCACGAGGTCGATCACCGGCACGCCGTAGGTGTAAGAGCGGCCAAAATCACCGCGCAGCATGCCGCCGATCCAGCTCAAATAGCGTTCGATCAGCGGCTGGTTCAGCCCCAGTTGCTCGCGCAGCGCAGCCAGCGCCTCGTCGGCGGCATTGATGCCGAGCATAAGCTGCGCGGGATCGCCCGGCACCACTTGCAACATGCCAAACACGATGAGGCTGGCGGCAAACAGCGTCAGCGCAACAATCAGCAAGCGGCGGGCGATAAAATAGACCATGGCGCAACTATTGGCGCGTGCGCCAGATAGATGCAATCGGCTTGTCGGTGAACGTTCAGGATTTTTCGCAAGCAGCTGCGATATCGCGCTTTAGAAAGGGCGATTTGAAGGGAAACAGGTTTGAAATGAAATTCGCGTCACGTAATGCAACGTCACGGCGGGGCGGCAGGCTCGTGCTCTTGCATGAGCAAAAAATCGACACAAAGCGACGGCGTTTGTGCCAGGAAGCGTTGATGACACGCAAGCTTGAGCGCTTGCGCGATGTGCCGCCGCGCCAAAACGAGCGCAATCTCACGCATCGTTTTGAGCACATGGATTAGCCGCCGAAGGCGCTTGACCGCGCAAAATAGCGTGATGGTTTGTGCCGTTTGATGGCGCGCGGAAAAGAGCCGCAATGTCGTAGGCGAGGGAAATGCAAGACACCCACGCTGGCGCATGTGGACAGAGCAAAGGGCGACAATCATATAACAGGCGGCAAGCTCCGCCTTGAAGAAAAGACTGAGGATGAAGGAGCCAACCCGCCGTGGCAGCTGCCTGTTCCTTCGGCCGACCGCCCACTGCGCCGCAAACTGCCAACACAGAACCATGCGCAAAAGCGTGTTGCGATGGGCCTCAATGCGCGTGTTGATGTCTCGTGTGTCGATCATCGCCGCAGTATAGAGGCGCGGCGAAGCCGTTCGATAAGTTGAGCTTCATTTTAACGATCAAGCGGCGATGGGTGCAATGTTTTGACGGGTTTTGATCGCAAAACAATGTTTTAGATGGCAAAATTTATGAAATGAAATTATGTTTATTTTGGCTAAATTACTTCTTAGCTTAGGTTATCCTGTGCAGCATTATGTTCCGCCGAAAAAATGGTTCTCACCCCGTCTCATCGTGAGGAGCGGGAGCCCTGCGCGAAGTCGATGTTTTAAGTTTCTGTCGTCAGCCATTTTTTCCTCCAAATTGCACCACCTATCCCAGCGACCTGAACGACAACATCGCCTGTCGTACCATTTTTTGCAGCATCGACCACATCCCCACTGTGATCCCGTTACCGTTATCATTCCAGCCAACGTAGAACGCCACCGGTTAGAACTTGGCTGTAAAAACCACTCGCCTCATTATAGTCGGCTTCGACAACTGTACGAATTCCATCACCGATTTTCATCATCACTCCTGGGAAGGTCAGCTCTAACTTCTGCCCAAACAAAAAACTTGAACCACATACTTGTAAAGAGGACATGCATTTGATTCTTAGGGAGAATAAAAAGAAGTTTGTAGCGCGTCATCAATTGAACACCGGCCGACATAAAAGCGCTCAGCAACCCAAATGGTGACAACAAGACGAATAGCTTGCCAAATACCATGAAGATCGGTTCCCCGACTTCACGCGACACCGCTTCTATGCGGCCAAGGCCTATTAGGATGAAAAGCGCCAGCAAGATCAGAAGCTGCAAAGCACACACCGCTAAAGAAATCCTACGAGTCAATCTGCACCTCCTGAGCTTGAACTTAAAGGAACGGCAATAGCCAAGCTTCCGAGCCAAATGGTCCTTTCGCCAAATGGCACAACCACCGTCTTCCAATAGCCCCAAATAAATACAACAACCACCAGCGGCACAGTGATAACAAGACTTACTACCATGGCCGCAAAGGCTGGCAAATATGACGGATAATGATATTCTTTAAGCCAAAGAGCTCTTTCGTTCAAAAAGCGGTAGGTGCAAGGTGAATATTTTACTGGCCTCAGCTTCACCAAGAGGCAAAAACGCGGCCAGACAGGCACAAAAGATCACAAAAAATAGTGCAATCATCTAAAATAAATTGTTAAAACGTTTGTATCCATCCGTTTCATCGTATGGTGCTGGTGCGGCTTCCGCGAAGTCGATGTTTTAAGTTTCTGTCGTCAGCCATTTTTTCCTCCAAATTGCACCACCTATCCCAGCGACCTGAACGACAACATCGCCTGTCGTACCATTTTTTGCAGCATCGACCACATCCCCACTGTGATCCCGTTACCGTTATCATTCCAGCCAACGTAGACGCCACCGGTTAGAACTTGGACGTATATACCGCCCTCGATAAAGTCGGGTTCGACAACTGTACGAAATCCATCACCCATTTTCACTCACTCCTGTGAAGGTCAGCCTTAACTTCTGCCCAAATAAAAAACATATACACCGTTCTCGTCTGAAGGATTTGCAATTGATACCCAGCAAGAAGTTTGTAGCGCGTCATCCATTGAAAGCTAGCCGACACAAAAGCGCTCATCAACCCAAATGGTGACAACAGACGAATAGCTTGCTAAATACCATAAGATCGGTTCCCCGACTTCACGCGACACCGCTCATGCGGCCAAGGCCTGTTAGGATGAAAAGCGCCAGCAAGATCAGAAGCTGCAAAGCGCACACCGCTAAAGAAATCCTACCCACGAGTCAATCTGCACCTCCTGAGCTTGAACTTAAAGGAACGGCAATAGCCAAGCTTCCGAGCCAAATGGCTCTTTCGCCAAATGGCACAACGACTGTCTTCCAATAGCCCCAAATAAATACAACAACCATCAG
This sequence comes from Ahrensia sp., assembly GCA_034519905.1. Classification (GTDB taxonomy): domain Bacteria; phylum Pseudomonadota; class Alphaproteobacteria; order Rhizobiales; family Rhizobiaceae; genus Ahrensia. Next base: position 4,256 of record JAXHNY010000020.1, on the reverse strand, counting down.
CGGCATAGTGACAATAAGACTTCCTACCATGGCCGCAAAAGTCAAATATGACGGATAATGATATTCTTTAAGCCAAAGAGCTCTATCATTCAAAAGCGGTAGGTAAGTGAATATTTTACTGGCCTCAGCTTCACCAAGAGGCAGAAACGCGGCCAGATAGGCGCAAAAGATCATAAAAAATAGTGTGATAATCGAAAATAAATTGTTAAAACGTTTGTAGGCTTCCGTTTCATCGTATGGTGCTGGTGCGGCTTCGCGAAGTCGATGTTTGAAGTTTCTGTCGTCAGCCATTTTTTCCTCCAAATTGCACTACCGCTTTGCCGAGCCCAACGAGCGCCACAAAGAGATTTAGACTGCACATCCAAGCAACACCCGCGCCAAGGGCGGGGAACCACGGCCAGAAGAGAACCCCCGCTTGTCCTGGCCATCGCGGGTCATAACTTTTAGGAACGAATACAAAGGCTATAGCGATAAAAATACTCGCCGCGACCAAAATGAACGCTACGCACAGAAAAGCCTCTTGATGCAGTCGCTTGCATTTACGAGGCACAACGACAGTCTTCCAATAGCCCCAAATAAATACAACAACCACCAGCGGCATAGTGATAACAAGACTTCCTACCATGGCCGCAAAAGGCAAATATGACGGATAATGATATTCTTTAAGCCAAAGAGCTCTTTCGTTCAAAAGCGGTAGGTAAGTGAATATTTTGCTGGCCTCAGCTTCACCAAGAGGCAGAAACGCGGCCAAATAGGCGCAAAAGATCATAAAAAATAGTGCGATCATCGAAAATAAATCGTTAAAACGTTTGTAGGCTTCCGTTTCATAGGGTGGTATTGGTGAACGTGCGTCGGCCCCAATCTGTTATGTCGTTCCCTTAAACTCATTTTCCGATCCTTGTTTAGCGTAATCGCTCTATGAAAGCGCTGAACTTCGTTTCATGCGCTTCACTCCGCCCAGCTCACGCCGGTCATATCATTGGCTTGAATGGGAGAGTTTTCCCACATGCCTTGCAATTTGGCGTCCCACACACCGTTTTTGGCGAGCTGAAACAGGTAGGTATTGACGGCATCCGCGGTGATGATTTCCTGCGCTTGGCGGAAAAGCCCGAACCGCGCGTCTTGGTCGGCGGTCACGGACAATTGCTCCATGACGGCGTTGAAGGCAGGGCTTTTGTAATTGAAGTAATAATCTTCGCGGCCATAGATGTTGATGTCGTTTGGCTCCGTGTGCGACACGATGCTCAAATCATAGTCTTTGCCTTTAAACACTTGCTCCAGCCACTGGCCCCACTCCACCGGAATGATCTCTAGGTCGATGCCGATAGCGCGAAGCTGCGATGCGATGATCTCGCCGCCGCGCCGCGCATAGGTTGGGGGCGGGAGTTTCAGCGTTGCCTTAAAGCCGTTTGGAAAGCCCGCTTCTGCCAGAAGGGTTTTGGCTTTTTCCGGATTAAACTCATAGGTCTCTGTCAGTTCGACATAGGCGGGGTTATGCGGGGCAAAATGCGTGCCGATGGGTGTGCCAAGGCCAAACATCGCGCCATCAATAATGGACTGGCGGTCGATGGCATGGGCCATGGCTTGGCGCACTTTGACGTTGTCGAAGGGCGGTTTTGCGTTGTTGGTGGATAGAATTGTCTCGCCTTCCGTGGAGCCAATCACGACTTTATAGCGCGCATCGGCTTGAAACTGCGCTATGGCCTCTGGTGCAGGCAGATTTGGGAAGGCTTGCACATCGCCTGCCAAAAGCGAGGCGGTGGCCGCCGCCGGATCTGGGATGAAGCGGAAGGTGACTTGGTTGAGTGAAGCGGGCGTGCCCCAATAGTCAGGGTTTTTTTCGAGCGTGATGGAAGACCCGCGCTGCCAAAGGCTAAGTTTAAACGGCCCCGTGCCGACTGGGTTTTGCTTGTTGGTTTCAGCGGTTTCGGGCGCGACGATGACCGCGTCGCCCCAGCCCATATTGTAGAGGAATTCGCCCGATGGTTTTGACAGGGTAACGATGACGGTGGTGTCGCCAGCGGCTTCAACTTTTTCAATGGCGGCTTGTAATTTTGAACGGATCAGGTCCACGCCCGCTCAGGCGGCAGATCGCGCCGTTCGAGGATTGGCGCCCAGGATATAGACCAGCGCATCTTGGTCGGACGCCTCGGGCTGAGTCCTGGTCATTTGAGCCGATTCACCGAGTCTGCGAGTTTGGTTCAACGGGAATCTGTCCGAGGCGCTGTATACCACTCCTGCCGAATTGGGGATGATGCTCGAATTCACTGTTCTCTTGTTTGCCGCCCTGGCTTTCTCGCGTGAGCGCGAACTCGGACATCGAGCAATTGCTGGTCATGCCATTCTCGTCGCTGGAGATCATCATTGGAGAAAGCCATCCCCGTTATCATCGTCGGCTTCACGGATTTTCTTCTCATGCTGGGTATGGTGCATTTTGCATTTGATGTGCCGATCCGTGGGTCGTTCATCCTCCTGCTTGTGCTTGCGTTCGGCTACCTGCTCGTCGAGTTGGGCAAGGGACTGGTGATCTCGGTCATGTCGAACACAGCACCAGGCATTCCTGCTCGTCGCGCGCTGGTTGGCATGGTGGACTGTGTTCACGGGCTACGCCGCTCCCGTGGAAAGTATGCCGCAGGTTCTGCAATGGTTTGCGAACATCATCCCGCCCATCACTGGCTGACCATCCTGCGCGGCATCGCGCTCAAGGTGCGGGTCTGGATGTGCTCTGGCTCAACGTGCTGGCGCTGGCAATCCTTGGAATTGTGATCGGCACATTCTCGGCGCAATTTGTGAGGAAGGCGCTGGATTAAAAGTAATCAGTGAACAGTTTTTCGACTCCGCGACAACTGATTACTATGCACTGATAACTGATATCGGAGACCTATGAACTCTACCCAACCCGCAATTATCGTAACCAACATCACTAAACGCTTCGGTGACTTTACCGCTGTGAATGGTGTCAACTTTGAAGTCCATCGCGGTGAGATATTCGGATTTCTTGGTCGAACGGATCAGGCAAGACCTACCATTCGCATGATGCTCCGGGATTGATGAAGCCACCGCAGGTTCTGTTGAAAATCCTTGGCATGAGAAGTGGATGACGACACACGAAATATCCGCCCGCACGCGTGGGGTATATGTCCCAGCGGTTCAGTTTGTATAATGACTTGACCGTCATGCAAAACCTGAATTTCTACGGCGTGGCGTATGGGCTTTCAAATTCAGAATTACAAACACAGATCAAAGCGGCCTTGCAATGGCGGGACTCGAAGGGCGTGAGAAGTCAAAGACCAAAGACCTCTCTGGCGGATAGCGTCAGCGGCTCGCGCTCAGTGCGTCCATTCTTCATGTCCCGAAGTGCTCTTTCTCGATGAACCCACTGCGGGCGTTGATCCGCTTTCGCGCCGCGCGTTTTGGGATGCTGTATCAACTGTCGCTGGAAGGCATTACGGTCTTTGTCACCACTCACTACATGGATGAAGCCGAACATTGCCATCGCCTCGCCTTCATTCAACATGGCGACATCATTGCTTACGGCACATCCGCTGAAATAAAAACCAAAATGATGCGCGGCGAGGTGCTTGAACTCGAGCCATCCGATGCACCGCGTGCTGTCAAAGTGTTGCGCGCCGCGCAAACAATCAAGCCCCTGCCCTTCGAGGAAGTTGAACTCTACGGCGCGTTGGTTCACATCGTTGCGCCCGAACATCAAAAAACACCAAAAAGCGACATCGAACGTGAACTTCACAACGCGGGTATTCAAGCAGGTCAAATGTCTGTCATCGAACCATCACTCGAAGATGTCTTTATCTCTGCCATGAAAAAATAACGGAGGCTCCATGAAAAAAATCACCCTCATCCTTGCATTTCTGCTCGCCCTCTCAACTGTCAGCTGTGGATCAGCCAACAGCGCCGCGATCCAGGCTTCGGGTCAGATCGAAGCGAAGGAGATTTCGATTGCGCCCGGAGTATCTGGACTCGTCGTCGAGGTGAATGTCAGCGAAGGGGATTCGGTCAAGATGGGGGATGCGCTTCTTCGCCTGGATGACAGCCTGTTGCTGTCCGAAAAGCAAGCCGCGCAAGCGCCGTGCTGGATTCCGCCAATGCGAATGCGCGAGCCGCGCAAACCGCTGGACACTGCCGCCGCGCAATATCAGATCACGCTTGAAGCAGAGGACGACTCAGGCGCAGAAGGATCGCCTGCGCGATTGGTTTGCGGCTGACCCAAAACTGTTCAACCAAGCAATACGTAACTG
>JAXHNY010000064.1:0-33755 GCA_034519905.1 Ahrensia sp. | reverse complement strand
TTATGCTACGTTCCGGTTACGTATTGCCCGGCGCAGGAGCGCGGTTACCTGCTGCCGCATCAAGTGGTTGCGGAAATAAACAAGACCGTGTTTCAGATGAAGCCGACATCCAAGCGCAGTCTGGTCTACCATGCGTGGATAACGCTATCGGCAACGCTGCTGGGTTTTGTGTTCGGCACTTTGTTGGGCATCGTCCTGGCGGTCGGCATCGTGCATTCAAAAGTTCTTGATAAATCCCTGATGCCTTGGATTATCACCTCGCAGACCATTCCAATTTTGGCGATCGCGCCGATGATTATCGTGGTTTTGAATTCCGTGGGCGTTTCTGGTCTCATCCCCAAAGCGATCATCTCAACATTTATCTGTCTTTACTCTTTTTGGTCGCAATCATGAGTCGTTAAGGGAACCGTTCGGCTGGCCAAATGGCCCAGAGGTTTGCTTCCCCGCTGGTATCGAGAATCTCAAGTGTTTTGGAAGCTGCGCCAGCCCGCTGGCAGTTCTGGCCTCTTTACCTCAATGAAAATCGCGATTGCAGCCTCGCTGGTTGGCGCGATTGTGGGCGAATTGCCGACGGGCGCAGTGGCAGGCCTCGGCGCGCGGTTGCTCGCAGGTTCCTATTATGGGCAAACGGTGCAAATCTGGGCCGCGTTGATTGTGGCGGCGGTGCTGGCCGGATCACTGGTGGCAATTGTCGGCATGGTTGGCAGTTGGCTTAATCGGCGTATGGGCTTGCGGGAGATTTAGCGCGATGCAGAACAGCACGATATTCATCATAGCAATTGTGTTCTGGCTTGGCACTTGGTTTATAAACGTGCGGCTGTCAAAAATTTCGCCTCAAAGCCAAGGTTTGTAGAAGCTGATTGGTTTAGCCCAATTCGATTTGTTCGGCGTTGCCTGGTATCAGCCTACATGGAAGGCGTAACACGGGGCTTTGGCGTTCGGGCCGTTGTTATTTGCCTTCGCCATCGATGTTTTTCGAACCGGATCGCCAATTCGGTGCCTATATTATGGGCGGATTTTCAGCAGACTTATCTTAAAGCTGTTTTAGCTGGATATGTCATGGGCTGCGGACTTGGTTTTTTGACAGCAATTCTGGTAGACCGCTCGCCGTTTTGGAAGGCGGGCATTTTGCCCGTGGGCAATTTGGTGTCGGCCCTGCCGATCATTGGCATCGCGCCGATTATGGTAATGTGGTTTGGTTTTGACTGGCAATCAAAGGCCGCCGTCGTCATCGTTATGACGTTCTTCCCCATGTTGGTGAATACCGTGGCAGGGCTGAATGCGGCAGGCCAAATGGAGAAAGATCTGATGCGCACCTATGCATCGTCAAAATGGCAGATGCTATTTAAATTGCGGCTGCCTGTAGCGATGCCCTTTATTTTCAACGCATTAAAAATAAACTCGACTCTTGCGCTGATTGGCGCAATTGTTGCGGAATTCTTCGGAACGCCGATCGTTGGTATGGGCTTTCGGATTTCCGCTGAAGTCGGTCGTTTGAATGTGGATATGGTTTGGGCAACTATATTTGTGGCGGCATTGGCGGGATCTTTATCCTACGGTGCCATTGCATTGATAGAGCGTTCGATCACATTCTGGCATCCATCAAACCGAGGTCAGTAATAGGCGGGATACAAGTCGAAAACCCACAGAGGAGCGAAGTTTAAGCTCTAAATTCAACAGAGGAGACTGAGACATGAAAAAATTTATGACACTGGTTGCAGGCGCAGCTTTTGCGCTAAGCGCCACAACTGCACTGGCTGCCGATAAGCTGACATTGCAACTCAAATGGGTAACGCAGGCGCAGTTTGCCGGATATTACGTTGCCAAAGACAAAGGTTTTTACACCGAGGCCGACCTTGATGTGGAAATTAAGGCTGGAGGCCCGGATATTGCCCCACCGCAAGTCATCGCTGGCGGCGGTGCGGACGTCATCGTTGAATGGATGCCTGCCGCATTGGCAGCACGTGAAAAAGGCGTAGCACTCGTCAACATCGCGCAGCCTTTCAAGCGTTCCGGCATGATGCTCTACCTGTCCGAAAAGATAACAATGGTGACAAGTGCACGCCTGCAGATTTTAAAGGCAAGACGCTTGGTGTTTGGTTCTTCGGCAACGAGTTTCCGTTTTTGTCTTGGATGAGCAAACTGGGGCTTCCAACACAAGGCGGCGCCGATGGCGTGACTGTTCTGAAACAGGGTTTTAACGTCGATCCTATTATCCAAAAACAAGCTGATTGCGTTTCAACAATGACATACAACGAATATTGGCAGGTGATCGATGCTGGTTTCAAGCCGGAGGACTTGGTGGTGTTCAACTACACCGACCAAGGTGTAGCGACCTTGGAAGACGGACTTTACACCACCGATGCAAAACTGGCTGAACCAGGTATGGAAGATAAATTGGCGCGTTTTGTTGCCGCTTCCATGAAGGGTTGGGCCTATGCGCGCGAAAATCCGGATGAGGCCGCTGGCATCGTTCTTGAAAACGATGCGTCCGGTGCTCAGACCGAAGCCCATCAACAACGCATGATGCGCGAAGTGAATAAGCTCACCGAAGGCTCCGATGGCACGCTCGATGTGGCGGCGGCGAACATTACAGTTCAGTCGCTTCTTTCTGGCGGCGATGCACCGGTGATTACCAAAGAACCGGTTGGTGCATGGACGGATGCAATTACTAAAAAAGCTATGATGATGGCAAAGCAAGCTAAAGCATCCTGATTTTTCAACTGCAGAAAAGGCCGCCACACAGCGGCCTTTTTTGATCGCACGTGGCTTTGAATATATATTTGACCTTTTGGTAAAATTTTGTAGGCTTTCATCAGTGATGTTTGCAAAGCAACTGGGAGTGCACGCAAATGGCGATACCAAGGGACGAAATGGACATTAAAGCCGGACGTTTATCACCCGAACAATATGTAGAGAATTTCTCCGATCTGCACGCACCGCTGTCCAAGCATGAGGCGCTGGTTGAGGCGGACCGATGCTATTTTTGTTATGATGCGCCCTGCATGACCGCCTGTCCGACAAGCATCGATATTCCGATGTTTATTCGCCAGATTGCGACGGGAAACCCCAATGGTTCGGCCAAAACAATCTTCGAGCAAAACATCATGGGCGGCATGTGCGCGCGGGTGTGCCCCACAGAAACGCTGTGCGAAGAGGCATGTGTTCGTGAGGCTGCTGAAGGCAAGCCGGTTAAAAATTGGCCAGCTGCAGCGCTATGCGACTGACCACTACATGGCCGATGTCGGCGAGCAGCCTTTTGCGCGCGCTGCCGAAACGGGTAAAAAAATTGCCGTTGTTGGCGCTGGGCCAGCTGGGCTTTCGTGCGCGCATCGTCTGGCCATGCACGGACACAGCGTGACAATTTATGAAGCGCGTGAAAAAGCCGGCGGCCTCAATGAATTTGGTATTGCTGCCTATAAGGCAACGGATGATTTTGCCGCACGCGAAGTTGATTTTATCACCGGCATTGGCGGCATCGATATTCAATATGGCAAGGTTCTTGGTAAAACGGCTCTTGGTGGTACTGCGCTTGGCAGCGACGGGCTGACACTTGACCATGTTGCCGATTGTTATGATGCGGTGTTTCTGGGTGCTGGACTGCCGCAGGTCAACGACCTTGGTCTTTCGGGCGATGATGCGGATAATTGCATCGATGCGGTGGAATACATCGCAAGGCTACGGCAGAGCGACGATCTCTCAGTGCTCAATGTAGGGCGCAATGTGGTCGTGATTGGTGGCGGCATGACCGCTATTGATATCGCCACGCAGGTGAAACTACTAGGCGCTGAAAATGTGACCATTTGCTACCGTCGCGGCGCGGACGCGATGAGTGCAAGTACCTATGAGCAGGATGTTGCGCAAACGCACGGCGTGGTCATCAGACACTGGGTTCAGCCGAAATCGCTTATCATGGCAGGCAATGTCGTGAGCGGCATTGAACTTGAATATACTGCCATGAACGGAAAATTATCAGGAACCGGTGAGACCTTTATCATGCAGGCCGATCAGGTTTTTAAAGCTATTGGGCAAGCGCCCGCGCCAGCGGCGCTTAACGGCGTTGATTTACAACTTGAAAAGGGTCGCATCGTTGTCGATGAAAACCGCAAAACCAGCCACGCAAAAATTTGGGCAGGCGGTGACTGCATCGCAGGCGGGGACGATCTGACGGTGGTTGCGGTCGAAGATGGTAAGATTGCTGCGATGAATATTCACGCGTTTTTGATGGGTTAGGGAGAAATCACATGGCTGACTTAAGCACTAATTTTCTTGGCATAAAATCCCCTAATCCGTTCTGGCTCGCTTCAGCACCGCCCACCGATAAAGCCTATAATGTCGAGCGCGCATTTAAAGCCGGCTGGGGCGGCGTGGTCTGGAAGACGCTTGGCGAAGAAGGCCCGCCGGTTGTTAACGTGAATGGCCCGCGCTACGGCGCTATCTGGGGACCAGATCGGCGCTTGATGGGGCTTAATAATATCGAGCTGATCACTGACCGCGACATTGAGATCAACCTACGGGAAATAAAAGAAGTTAAACAAAAATGGCCTGATCGCGCGATGATCGTATCGTTGATGGTGCCGTGCGAAGAAGATGCTTGGAAGAAAATTCTTAAGCGCGTTGAGGAAACCGATGCCGATGGGATTGAGCTGAATTTTGGCTGCCCACATGGCATGTCAGAGCGCGGCATGGGTGCAGCGGTCGGACAAGTACCAGAATATATTGAGATGGTGGCGCGGTGGTGCAAACAGCATTCGCGCATGCCAGTGATTGTGAAGCTTACACCAAATATCACGGATATTCGCAAACCGGCCGAGGCAGCACTGCGCGGTGGCGCCGATGCGGTATCTTTGATTAATACAATCAATTCGATTGTTTCCGTTGATTTGGATAGCTTCGCACCATCACCAACAATTGACGGCAAAGGCTCGCACGGTGGCTATTGCGGCCCTGCAGTAAAGCCGATCGCCCTGTCCATGGTATCGGAAATTGCGCGCAATCCCGCGACCCATGGCCTGCCAATTTCCGGAATTGGCGGCATCAACACGTGGCGCGATGCTGCAGAATATATCGCGCTTGGGTGCGGCAATGTTCAAGTGTGCACGGCGGCGATGACCTATGGCTTCAAAATTGTTCAAGAAATGTGTGATGGCCTTTCCAATTATATGGATGAAAAGGGCTACACATCAATTGAAGATTTCCGAGGAAGAGCGGTGCCAAACGTAACCGACTGGCAATATCTCAATCTCAATTATGTCACCAAAGCGCGCATCAACCAAGATTTGTGCATTTCCTGCGGGCGTTGTCACATCGCGTGCGAAGACACGTCCCATCAGGCGATTACCAATATGGTCGAGGGCGCGCGCAAGTTTGAGGTGATTGATGAGGAATGTGTTGGTTGCAATTTGTGCGTTAATGTTTGCCCTGTGCAAGATTGTATAACGATGGAGCAAATTGGGGGCGTTGATCCGCGCACGCAGAAGCCGGTGAGCACGCAATACGCCAACTGGACAACGCATCCCAACAATCCAAGTCAAGCAGGCTGAGTATGATGGGTAATATGTTCGTATAATAAACGGTTTAACGATGATTAAAGCTGAATCACCAAACGCTGCCTAAAATCATAGATTTAAACGCGTTAGGTGATACCTTATGTTTTAAATTAAACATGAAACGCTTTGGTTCAGACCGTTTATCTCTACTAATTCTGTTTGCGTGCTACGCAGCCAATTGTTTATCTGTGGTAATCGCAGCACTGAGAGGAATTGGTTTTCCGTAATAATAGCCTTGCATGACACTGCATCCTGCCGCTTGTAGTAAAATTGATTGCTGTTCCGTTTCAATACCCTCGGCCACAACTGATGCATTCATGGAATGCGCAAGACTAACAATAGTTGCGATCATAGCGGCACTGTTATTATTGACAGAGACTCTGTCTACAAAAGACTTATCAATTTTGATTTTATCAAATTCCAGCTCAGATAAATTGATCAAATTGGAATAGCCTGTCCCAAAATCATCGATGGCAATCGAAATACCCAACTCGCGAATCGAACGGAGTAATCGGCGCATATTGATATGGTCTCGTATGAGCAAACTCTCCGTGACTTCGAGTTCGATACGCTTAGGGTCTAACCCAGTTTCAGCTAGGATTACTCTTAGGGTGTTCAAAAAATCGTTGCATTCCAGCTGCGTCGTTGAAACGTTAACCGATACCTTGCACGAATCTGGAAGTCTGAGCGCATCGTGGCAGGCCCGTTTTAGCACCCAACTGCCCAACTGTTGAATAAAACCACAACTTTCGGCGACAGGAATAAATTCGACGGGCGAGATCGCGCCTTTTTCCCTGTGCATCCACCGGACTAGCGCTTCATAACCAACAATTTTGCCTTTCCGAACGTCAAATTGCGGCTGGTAGTGCAGGGAAAACTCTTTGCGCTCCATGGCAAATGTTAATTCGGTTTCGATCCACTGCCTATAGCTCGCTTGATGGCTCATCTCAGGATGATATATGGCATAGGAACCGCGGCCAGATGCCTTAGCATGGGTACGTGCTAGAGCCGCACGACGTAATAATTTTTCAATTTGAATAGAACTTTTGTGTACTTCAACCACGCCACCGTTGGCATAGACCGGGTAAGATACAGCGCCGATCCGCACCGGCTGTGACATTGTTTCCATGAGCGCCAGAACCGCCGCTCGCAGCTCGCGCTCATCATAACCGGATTTTAAAGCTACGACAAATTCGCTGCCGTTTGTTCGGGCCAAAGACCCAGCATCGCCAATCAATAGTTTCAATCGCTGGGCGATAACCCTAAGGACTGCATTTCCTGTTTCTGCACCATAGATATCGTTGATGTCGCGCAGCTCATCAAAGTCCATACTGATCAGAAAAAGTCTGTGAATTTTCAATTTTTCGTCAATTGCTGCTGCGAGCTTCAGCAGTTCAGGTTGAAGCCCGTCGCGCGATAAAATACCTGTAATTGGATCGGTAGCGATAGCCTTTTGATAGCTTTCACTCGTGTCGTCGCTACCAGCAAAATAAGCCAAAGCACAACCTGCACCTGCCAATGAAGCCAAACCAGCAACCATACCAGTTGCTTCGCTCGGTAACGCGGCGCTAGTCTCAAACAATGTTGTTGCCCACATCGCCAAAGATGCGGCACCAAATCCGCTCGAAAAAACTGTACCGAGTCTATAAAATTTGTGTCTAGCTAATTGACTGATTGTAAACATATTCACCCCGTCTCGGGATCAAGATGCCGTTATATTACTAATTTTGAATTGATATCAAAATTATAAGCCTAAATCCGCATCGGCCAAATTTGTCTATGGTTTATTTGTCGTTAAAATTCTGAAGTTCTTCCGTCCGCGGCATCGACGTGATATTAAATCCTGAGTCAACAAAATGTATTTCCCCCGTCACGCCGCCAGATAAACTGGATAAAAGATAAAGTGCAGATCCACCCACTTCTTCCAGCGTTACTGTTCGCTTAAGAGGCGCATTCCGTTGCTGATAGGCAAACATTGCGCGGGCATCACCAATGCCAGCGCCCGCCAGTGTCCGCATCGGGCCAGCAGAAATAGCGTTAACACGAATACCATTTTCACCCAGATCTGCAGCCAAATAACGAACACTCGCTTCCAGTGCGGCTTTGGCTACCCCCATCACGTTATAGTTCGGCATAACCCGAGTTGAACCGCCATAGGTCAGCGTTAACAGCGCGCCACCATCGGTCATGAGCGGCGCTGCAAACTGCGCAATTTCGGTAAATGAGTAGGCGGAAATGATCATAGTCTGCGCAAAGTTCTCACGCGTTGTCGCGTCGATATACCGACCTTTCAATTCATTTTTATCGGAAAAGCCAATGGCATGAACGACGAAGTCTAGCTTGCCCCATTTTTCTGCAAGCGTATCAAATACGGTTTTTACACTGTTCACATCAGACACATCGCACGGCAGTACGATGTCAGAACCAACACTCTGCGCCAGTGGAAAAACTCTTTTACCAAGCGCTTCGCCTTGAAACGTGAAAGCCAACTCAGCGCCATGGTCTGCTAAAGTCTGAGCAATACCCCATGCAATCGAGTGATTGTTTGCAACGCCCATGATAAGGCCGCGTTTGCCGCTCATAAGTTCTGACATGATAGCCAACCTCTTACCTAAAATCAGCCGTTAAACAGCTGGAATGCCAATGTTGCGTTCGTGCCGCCAAAGCCGAATGAATTGGTAATTGCCGCTTCAATCTCGATATTGTCGATACGCTTTCGCGCAATCGGCATATCCGCGAACGCAGGATCAATCTCGGTGATATGCGCACTTTCGCAGACAAAACGATGCTTCATCATAAGCAGCGTATAGATGCTTTCCTGAACGCCAGTTGCGCCCAGTGAATGTCCGGTCAGGGATTTGGTCGAAGAAATATGCGGGATATTGTTACCGAATACATTCCGGATGGCTTGCATTTCCTTCTCGTCACCAACAGGTGTCGATGTTCCATGCGTATTGATATATCCGATCTTGCCGTTAACCGTAGAAATCGCCATCTGCATGCAGCGTGTTGCACCTTCTCCAGATGGGGCGACCATGTCATAGCCGTCAGACGTTACGCCGTATCCCACGATCTCACCGTAGATTTTTGCGCCCCGTGCTTTGGCATGCTCAAGTTCTTCAAGCACTAAAACGCCGGCACCGCCGGCAATCACAAAGCCATCACGTGATATGTCATAGGCGCGCGAAGCGGTCGCCGGTGTGTCGTTGTGCTTTGACGACATTGCACCCATGGCATCAAACATATTAGACATTGTCCAATCAAGGTCTTCGCTGCCGCCTGCAAAGATAATGTCTTGTTTGCCCATTTGGATAATTTCATAGGCGTTACCAATACAGTGGTTTGATGTCGCGCAGGCCGATGAAATGGAATAATTATAGCCTTTGATTTCAAAGGGTGTTGCCAACGTGGCAGACGCTGTAGACGACATCGTTTTTGGCACCGCAAAAGGCCCAATCCGCTTAGGTGATTTATTTTCTTGCGTTAACAACGCAGCCTGAAAAACCGTCTGCGTTGATGGTCCGCCTGAGCCCATAATAATGCCCGTACGGATATTTGAAACATCACTTTTTTCCAAACCCGAATCGTCTATCGCCTGTTGCATGGCGAGATAATTCCACGCAGAACCCTTTGCTAGAAACCGTGTCTGACGGCGGTCAAGGATTTCGAAGGGATCAACCTTTGGCGCACCAAATACGTGGCTTCGAAATCCATGTTCTACCATATCTGTCGATATTGTGATGCCGGATTTGGCATTCAATAAACTGTCCAAAACCTCAGTCGTATTATCTCCGATTGACGAGACGATACCCATACCTGTTATGACAACGCGTTTCATGCGCTTTTCCTACCGTTTTTTGAGCTGTGTTTACGCTGTTTGATCTTTAAACAGGGCAACACGCAAATCGTTTGCCGTGAATACCGTCTCACCGTCCGCTTTGACGATACCATCAGCAATGCCAAGAACAAGCCGTCCGCGCATCACGCGTTTAAAATCAATTTCAAACTGCACAAGTTTAGTTTTGGGCGTGACCATACCCGTAAACTTAACTTCACCCGTAGAGATCGCGCGGCCCTTTCCAGGCTCCCCAAGCCAGCCCAAATAAAAACCGGTTAATTGCCAAAGCGCATCGAGGCCAAGGCACCCCGGCATAACCGGATCACCGATAAAATGACACGGGAAAAACCAGAGATCTGGATGAATATCAAATTCGGCGCGAATACAGCCTTTATCTTTTGAGCCGCCTGTCTCCGAAATTTGCGTTATACGATCAATCATCAGCATAGGTGGCGCTGGCAATTGCGCATTGCCGGGCCAAACATCTCGCCGCGCGAACAGGTTAGAATCTCTTCGTATGTGTAGCTGGATTTTTGTACAGCCATGTTTTTCTCCCTTATTTCACAACGCAGTAACGCAGATGGCGCAAAAACGCCATGCTCTTTGTGCAAAACTGTCGCAAATTCAGCCTATTGCTCGCCCGTTGAATACAGAATATATTACAACAATCCTATACGCGTTTTTGGCTGAAGATGGAAAAATGATGGTGCACATGGCTACGGCAGAAAAATCGAGTAAAGTTGATTTGCGCACTGTGTTAACCGAAGCTGGATTGCGGCCGACCAGGCAGCGTGTCGCACTAGCACAAATGTTGTTTCTAGACGGCGACAAACATGTAGCCGCAGAGGATTTGCACCGTCAGGCCGTTCAATCAGGTGTGCCTGTATCCCTAGCTACCGTCTACAATACACTGCATCAGTTTACCGAGGCGGGCTTGCTTCGAATTTTGGCAATCGAAGGACAGCGGACTTATTTTGATACCAATACCAGCGATCATCACCATTATTTTATGGAGAATTCAAACGACGTGATGGATGTTCCCGTCGGAACAGTTCTTACCGTGGATAACTTGCCAGAACCACCCGAAGGCATGGAGATTGCAAATGTGGATATCGTGATCCGGCTTCGCCCTAAGTCTGCCTAGTTTTCTATCTTTTCGTCAGGATAAGCGCCCCACAGGTCTGCTTGGTTTGTGTAGCCTAACAGTTTTTGCCCTTTATTCTCAACGGTCACTTCACACCACACGCCATCACAGTTTTTTATGGTCGCGATAACACCGGGCTGCAAATAAGCGACAGCTTGGGCACCAGACTGCGGTTCTTTAAACATTGTAACTGTAAGGTCTTTTTGATCTTTGAGCCAAGGCGTTGTTATTGCCGTACGTGTGCCTGAAAGCAGCGCGCCATGAACCCATCCAATGGTGCCTTCGACATCGCGAACGCGGCGCCAATTGTCAAATTCTTGCAAAATTTCGAGTGGCAGATCAGCCTTTACATACATCCAAGAGGCCGCATAGTCCTTGCCAGGCCCAACACGCATATTAACACGAGCAGATTTCAAGCTTACAAATCGGGGCAGGGCTAAACCGCTTGGACCGCGATTGATAGACGAAGTTTCTTGAGCTTGAACAATGGTAGGTGTGAAACTTAAGCCAGATATAGCCACCGTTAGACTTAATAAACCTGCGATCATTTTGTTCATGATACTCAAACCCTTTTCATGCACTCCGATTGCCAATCATGCCTGTTTTTGGTTAATGGGTACTCAACAAATTAAAATATGATCCTCTCAGCCACATAATCGTCGCACAAAATATTGGGAACACACTTTGGAAAAAAAGCCACTGGTTATCGTGACGCGCAAATTGCCTCAACAGGTAGAGTTGCGCATGCGCGAGCTTTTTAATGTGCGCCTTAACGCCGATGATACGCCAATGGACAGGCAGGCGCTGATCGCTGCTATGGGTGAGGCGGATGTGCTTGTGCCAACGGTGACCGACCACATTGATGCAGCGCTTTTAGAAACAAGTGGCGAAAAGCTGAAACTCATCGCAAACTTTGGCAACGGTATCGATAATATTGATGTGCGCGCAGCCCATAAGCGCGGTATTACCGTGACAAATACGCCCAATGTTTTGACCGAAGATACGGCGGACATGACGATGGCGCTCATTTTGGCCGCGCCGCGCCGGTTGGTTGAAGGCGCGCAGCTTCTCTATGGTCAAGATAATTGGAGCGGCTGGTCGCCGACCTTTATGCTTGGGCGCAGAATTACTGGAAAGCGCCTTGGCATTATTGGCATGGGCCGGATTGGTATCGCGGTTGCCCGCCGCGCCAAAGCATTTGGCTTGTCCATAAACTACCACAACCGCGATCCGATTTCACAAAGCGTACGCGATGAACTAGACGCCACACAATGGGAAAGCCTGGACCAAATGTTGGCGCGGATGGACATTGTCTCGGTCAATTGCCCTTACACCCCTGCCACATTTCATCTGCTGTCCGAGCGTCGCTTGAAGCTGCTTCAGCCGACCGCATTCGTTGTCAACACAGCCCGCGGTGAAATTATCGACGAAGACGCGCTGATCAGATTGCTGGAAGATGGCAAGATCGCTGGTGCGGGCCTGGATGTTTTTGAAGACGAACCACGGGTTGATCCGCGCTTGACCAAATTAGCCGCCGATGGCCGTGTTGTGTTGCTACCGCATATGAGTTCGGCAACCATAGAAGGCCGTATCGAAATGGGCGAAAAAGTGATCATCAACATCCGTATGATGGCGAGCGGTGATCGCCCGCCGGACCGTGTTCTGCCGTCAATGATTTAAAACTAAAAAGGCACCAGATTGGTGCCTTTTTAATAACAGTATTTCGCTTTTAACTCGCGATATCATATATCACCGAACGCGGTGAAATCTACAATTTCAGGCAGCGTTCGGCGATACAGATTGAACGCGAAACGCCGTAAGCGCTATATCATTTACCCTTAGCGAGAACTTTTGCCTGTGCAATCCAGTTGTCTCGTTCGATGCGTCCCTTGAAGGATAGCTCGTTATCGACAATCGCAACGTCAGATTTTTTCCATTGCGCAATTTGCTTGAAGTGCCAGAAGCCCAAATCGTTGAGAGTTTTTTCCAGCTTTGGTCCGACCCCGGAAATCTTTTTCAAATCATCGGCCTTGCCATTTGGCTTTTTCAACCGCTCAGGTCCCGCTGACTTTACGGCGGCTGGCTTTTTAGCAACTGGAGCCGGAGTAGGAGCAACGATTGCGGCGACTTTTTTGACCGCTGGCTTTGGCGCTGCAGCTGTCGCGGCACTTGCCTTTTTCACCGCTGGTTTTTTAGCCGGTGTTGCTGCAACTGAAGCCACAGCCGCAGGTTTTGGCGCAGGTGCAGGTCGTGCACTGCCTTCTGGCTCGCGGGCGGTGCGCACATCAAGCGCATTTGTGCGCCGTGACATGATGGCACTTGGGTCACCAGCACGGTCTGGCTTGTTCAGCGGCCAGAGCGGCTGTGCATCTTTAACCGACCGCGCAAGCGCGCGTTGGCTGAAATACAGATAGCCCATGATTAAAAATAAAACAGTAAGCACGGTTAAAGCAAATGCCATCCAAGCCATTATAAAGTTCTCCCCTAAATATCGCGGCGCATCGATACGCCATCGCTCTCTATTCGTCCAAACAACAAGCTTCGTCAAGCGCGGCGCTTATAGCGCATCTTTTCAAAGCGTACTTCAAGCCCATCATACAACAAAATCTCGCCGATTAAAGGCCTTCCTACGCCGGTAATCAGTTTGATCGCCTCTACTGCTTGCAAAGTTCCAATCACACCTGCGACAGCACCCATGATGCCTGCCTCAGCGCACGATGGCACTGTGCCGTCGGTTGGCGGTGCAGGAAACAAATCTCGGTAGCGCGGATTTTGATTTTCATTATCATACGGCGCAAGCACCGTCAGCGATCCGTCAAACCTTCCCAAGGCTCCCGCCACAAGTGGAATTTTCAAAGCCTCTGCCGTATCAGCAATCAAATAACGGGTGGCAAAATTGTCCGATCCGTCGATCACAAGGTCGTAATCGCCAAGAATGGACGCGGCGTTCTCCCTATTCAATCGCACAGGATGCAACATGGTTTGCACATGGGGATTAAGCAGGCTGATCGTGTTGGCAGCACTCGTAGTTTTGTCCGTTTTTATATCGGATGTCGCGTGAATGATCTGCCGCTGAAGATTGGACAGCGACACTTGATCGTCATCGACGATGCCGAGAATGCCAACCCCCGCCGCGGCCAGATACATTAAAACCGGACTTCCAAGCCCACCAGCGCCGACCATGCAAACGCGTGCGGCTTTCAGTTTTTGCTGCCCCTGACCGCCAATTTCTGGCAGAATGATATGGCGGCCATAGCGTTCT
The DNA here is from genome assembly GCA_034519905.1 of Ahrensia sp. Lineage (GTDB taxonomy): Bacteria > Pseudomonadota > Alphaproteobacteria > Rhizobiales > Rhizobiaceae > Ahrensia. Next base: position 19,962 of record JAXHNY010000064.1, on the reverse strand, counting down.
ATTTCGGTTTCAGTGAGCTTGTCTGCGACGCTCATATTAGGCCGCCTTTTCTAATGTACCGTTTTCAACATGGAAATATTGCGCCCGCGAACCCAGCGCGTCAAATAAATTTCGGTCGGTTCCAGTCATGAAAGCCTGACCACCAATTGCATCGATGCGGTCAAACAATGCTGCCCGTCGGTCAATATCAAGATGCGCTGCAACTTCATCCAGCAGCATAATCGGCGCCATGTTTGATACTGACCGTGTGAGTCTGGCATGCGCCAAGACCAATCCAATCAGCAAGGCTTTTTGTTCTCCGGTTGAACAAAGGCTGGCTGCGATATCTTTTTCCTGATGCAGGATGTGAAGATCTGCACGGTGCGGCCCAATAAGTGTACGTTTGGCGGCACGATCACGGTATCGAAGATCGCGCAATTGTTTGGCATATGCCATCTCTAGATCAAAACCGTTCAGTCCTTCGCTGGCCAGCATTTCCAGTTTACCGTCGAGCGCCAAATGTGCGGTTGGAAAAGCGCTCGTCTGCTCAAGCGCGGCAGTCGCGATCACACCCGTGAGCAGCGATACCAATTCATAACGCGCAATAACCATGGCTGTGCCGAAGGCGGCAAGCTGGCTTTCGGTTGCATCCAGCCATTGATCAGTTTGTGAATTGGGTATCTCTTCTAGCAACCGGTTGCGATTGCGCATCGCTTTTTCATAATTTGCCGCGCGTCTGCCGTGGGCAGGGTCGATGGCCAGCACCATGCGGTCTAAAAATCGCCGCCGGTCCGCCGCCGCGCCTGTAAAAAGCCCATCCATGGCAGGCGTCACCCAAATAACTCGGCAAAGCTCGGAAAATTCATCGGTGCTTTTTGCAGGCGTCCCATTGATGCGGCTGCGGCGAACAGGCAGATTTGCGGGGTCATTTCCAGCCGTCCCCGTACCAATTGCAAAATTGCCATCGCTGTTGTTGAGGGTGGCAAAAACTGAAAAACCGTCGTCCGCATCTTTGTTTTTGATATCAGTTAGTGCGGCGCGTCGAAGCCCGCGCCCAGGAGACAACATGGATACGGCCTCCATCATATTCGTCTTGCCCGCTCCATTGGAACCCGTCAAAACCACGTGCTGACGCTCTATCTCAACCGAAAGCGACGCATAGTTGCGAAACGATTGAAGCTTTAACCTAGATAGCCACACATCTGGCGCGCCGTGTTCCATCATGTGTACCCGGTTTTTACGGTTTTAGGTTTGACCTTAAAGCTTAAACTTTAAACGCGCATCGGCATCAAAACAAAAAGCGCCTGCGCATCATTTTTGTCTTCAATGAGCGTTGGTGAACCCGCATCCGCAAGCATGAATTTGATATCATTTCCGGTCAGTTGGTTGGCGATATCGAGCAAATACCGAGCATTAAATCCGATTTCCATGGCATCTGATCCATAGCCGACAGCCAATTCTTCGGTTGCCGAGCCTGAGTCGGGATTGTTGACCGAAAGCGTCAGCAGCCCGTCAGCCAGCGCAAGCTTAACGGCACGGCCGCGCTCGCTTGAAACAGTCGACACACGGTCAACCGCGTCAGTAAATGACTTGCGATCAACTTCCATAGCCTTATCGTTACCCTTCGGTATCACGCGTTGATAATCGGGGAATGTCCCGTCGATGAGTTTGGACGTAATAACAACGGCGCCAATCGTTAGCCGGATTTTGCTTTCCGACAATTCAACCGTCACCGCCACATCAGGATTATCGACAAGCTTTTGAAGCTCGCCAACGGTTTTGCGTGGAATGATGATGCCAGGCATATTTTCGGCGCCGTCCGGCGCTTCGGCCTCACACCGAGCTAACCGATGGCCATCGGTCGCTACTGCGCGCAGCACGATGTTGCCATCGCTCTCGGCACTGTGCATATAAATACCGTTGAGATAATAGCGCGTTTCTTCCGTAGAAATGGCAAATTGCGTGCGCTCAATCAGGCGCTTTAACGTTGTGCTATCAAGGCGAAACGTGTGGCTGAAATCGCCCGCCGCCAATTGCGGAAAGTCTGATTGCGGAAGGCACTGAAGCTTAAAATGGGAACGGCCAGAGGCAACCGTCATGGTCGATCCTTCTGGATCCATTGAGAGCATCACTTCAGCGCCATCGGGCAATTTGCGCACAATGTCATAGAGCAAATGCGCGGGAACAGTCGTGGCACCGGCTTGATCCACTTGGGCCGGGGTTGCCTCGGTAATTTCCAAATCAAGATCTGTTGCCTTCATTTCAAGGCTTGCACCTGCTGCGCGCAAAAGCACGTTCGACAAAATTGGTATCGTGTTGCGCCGTTCGACCACACGGTGAACGTGATTGAGTGATTTTAGCAGATTGGCTCGCTCGATTGTAACGCGCATCGGTCTCTATCCATCAAATTGTCAAAAATTTTGCATGCAACATTTTGCACAGCTTACCCGCCAATGTGGCGCTTTAGCAGCGCAAATGCAAGCATTGCACCACCATAGCCGCATAGCAAAAGGCTAAAGTTTGGGGATAAAGATATCTAACGTGCGATGCTTTCTTAGTCCTGTTACATCGGTAAGTACCAAGACCCTATTCTTCGATAAGCCGGCGAAGCAACTCAAGTTCTTTCGACAGGCCGCTGTCTGAAGTTTTCATCGCTTCGACTTTGCGAACTGCATGCAGCACCGTCGTGTGGTCGCGCCCACCAAATCTGCGTCCAATTTCCGGCAGGGAGCGCGGGGTCATGATCTTGGACAAATACATCGCAATCTGGCGCGGACGAACCACGGTGCGCGTGCGGCGGTTCGATAACATTTCGTTGCGCGGCACGCTGAAATGCTGCGCTACGACGCGCTGAATATCTTCAATCCGCACTTTCTTGCGCTCTTCGGCCCGTGTGAGGTGCCCCAAGATATCGTCAACGCGATCAAGCGAAATCGCTGACTCAAATGACTGGCGGAACATCAGCTGATTGAAAGCCCCTTCCAATTCGCGAAAGCTGGACGAGACAGTCTTGGCAACATGCTCCAATATTTCATCGCTGATGGTCAGGGTCGCATCGTCTTTGCGGGCTAGTTCCAAACGCTTTTGCAACATCGATAGGCGCATGGGATAATCAGGCGCTTCGATTTCCAGCGCAACGCCACCTTTCAGCCGTGACCGCACACGCGGATCAAGCGATTCCAACTCTGCTGGCGGACGATCGGCGGCAACGACCACCTGTTTGGCACTATCAAGCAACGTGTTAATCAGGTGGCAGAACTCGGACTGAATTTTCTCTCCCTGCAGAAACTGCATATCGTCGATGATGAGAAGATCAATATCGTTCAGCGCCTCTTTGAAGACCAGCGCTTTTGAATCGCGAATGGCGCTCGCAAACCGCCACATAAAATATTCCGCTGTCAGATATACCACGCGCTGCGACGGGTCTTTTGCCTTTGCCGCATTGGCAATTGATTGCAATAAATGCGTTTTGCCTAAGCCCACAGAGGAGTAGAAAAACAACGGATTGAAACGCACTGAATTAGCACCTTTGTCCACGGCAGTCTTGGCCGCAGCAAGACACACATTGTTCGAAGGCCCTTCAATAAAGTTCTCGAAGGTATAGCGACTATCAACGGGCGATCCAATGACATTGCCGCCTTTGTGTTGATCGTGCATCGATGCGGTATTTTGAGCCTTGGGTGCTGATAGGCTCGGGAACGGCGACGTTTTTGCCGCCGGCACATGTGTTGCAGCCGACGTGTTCATAAGTGGTGTGAGGCTTGGTTGTGCGCGCTGCGTACGTGCAGCATTACGCACGACAATTTCGACTTTTAAAATCCGAGCATCTTCCTGTTGCCACAGCGCTAACAATTCATCGGCATAGTGGCTTTTGATCCATGTCCGCAAAAATGTTGTCGGTACAGAAACTTGAATCTCATGGGCGCTGGATTGTTCCAATTCCATCCTGCCAAACCAGCTTTGAAAAACTTCTGTGCCGATCTTAGCTTGTAGCATTTTATTGACCCGAATAAACGAAGCCTGCACCGTTTCATTCTTGGATTGATTCTCGTCGCCTAAATGAATTGGCGCCAAAATTTGATTTTCTGCCCGTTCCCCATCGGTCATAACCACATACCCCTCATTCTTATCGCTGCGTGCCGGCGGCGCAATATTCACATGTTTGGAAATCAACGCGCCGATCGCCATTGATCCATTTGTGTTTGTCTTATTTTCAGCGCCCGTCAGCATTTTACCTGTCCTAATTACTCAAATGATTGAATTATTTTTGCTCTTAAATTTCATGTCGCAATCGGTAGCGGTCATCGTTCCTTCAAAATTTGGTCACAGCGCAGTGTTGGCAGAATCGCATGATTCACCGCAGCTACCGCTTCCGTTTAGATTTCGGCCCAGTTCATTTTATGCAGATGCGCGACCAGCATACATCGGTAAAACCGAGTACTATTTTGCTTGACCCAATAGAGTCTTGCGGCCCCCTAACCGAGCATTTGCACTCCAAGTTCTAGACTGATGTAAGCCTGCTTTTCAAGACGCATTAAGACAAATTTAACGAATCAAAAGGGTTGTCAGCGCCCCTAGAATCTGACTCAAACAAGAGCGAAATGGCTAAATGTTTGGGATTCCACAACTTCTTTTTTAAGGCTCTTTTTAGAGGGCAACAAAAATAAAAAATAAAAAAAAGCTTGACTCACCATAGGCTGGCTTTGAGGTGCTCATAAAAATCGAGATACAGAATGTATGATCTTAAACCATTGATTTTAATGGGCTATTTTAAGAAAAATACTATTTTATATGTCATTTCAATGACATAAGATTTGTAACGTTACGTCAAGCTAACCTGAGTTTTCTAAGCGTAACTTTACCGCGCAAATTAACTCAATAAAAAACCCGGCACAGGGCCGGGTTGGTAATTCGCGAATTAAATATATCTGATTTAAAACGGTATTTCTTACGCAGAAAGCGCTTTTACCCGAGACGCAAGCCGAGAAATCTTACGCGAAACTGTGTTCTTATGAAACACGCCCTTACTGGCGGCACGCATGAGTTCTGGCTGTGCAGCTTTGAGTGCTGCGGCTGCGTTTTCTTGATTGCCTGAAGTAATCGCTTCTTCGACCTTGCGTAAGAATGTGCGAACCCGTGAACGGCGCGCTGTGTTAACAGCTGTTCGAGCTGCGATCTTGCGTGTTGCTTTTTCAGCGGATGGTGTGTTGGCCATGATGCCTCTTTCTAATGCTAACCAGAACCATACGGTTCCATCATCGACATGTGTCTATTTCGCACGCGAAACTGACACCAAGTGATGATTTTTAAAATAACTATGGCGACCAAAGGCCGCCAACTTTCCCGCCGTATAGTCTCAATATTTGCATGCGTCAACGCAAATTTGATCCGGACGGACAGCAAATCCAAATTACCGATTTTTAAATGACGGTGACCTCTTTTCAATAAATGCGTTCATACCCTCTTTTTGATCCTCCGTTGAAAAAAGGGACTGAAACATCCGTTTTTCGAAACGCAAACCCTCACTCAGCGTTGTCTCAAAAGCGCGGTTGACTGCCTCTTTGGCCATCATGACAGATGCGCGTGAAAAATCAGCAATTTTCTGCGCCGCCGAAATGGCCGTCTCGACAACATCATGGTCATCGACGATGCGCGATACGAGCCCGCAGCGTTCGGCCTCAACCGCATCCATCAAACGGCCTGTCAAAATCATATCCATGGTTTTAGCTTTGCCGATTGATCTCGCCATACGCTGCGAACCGCCGATGCCAGGAATGATACCGAGTGTAATTTCCGGCTGGCCAAATTTTGCACTTTTGCCAGCGATCATAAAATCGCAAATCATCGCCAGTTCGCAGCCCCCGCCCAAAGCATACCCGTTGACCGCAGCAATGAGCGGCTTGCGAAATTCCGCGATGCGCCCGCCCGCGCCCATAAGGTCGTTCACATAGGCGTTGATATAGTTGAGCTCTTGCATTTCTTTTATGTCGGCACCGGCAGCGAAGGCTTTCTCTGATCCGGTTAAAACCACGGCGCCGATATGAGCATCCCGCTCAAAATCGCTTAACGATGCGCACAATTCATCCAGCATTTCTGCGTTCAGCGCGTTGAGTGCCTTGGGTCGGTTTAGAGTGATCAGCCCCACCGTGCCACGTTTTTCGGCGATGATATTTTTGTAAGCCATAGGAAGTCTTCTTTATGTTTTGCGACACTGCGTGCTTAATCACTTTTGGCATATAGGACAATAAAATGTTGATCGGCCATTTTGTACGATGCGTTTAATAATTCCGCTGCACCCTTCCTTCTGGCAGGCGCATCCTTCGCGGTCGTAGGCAGCAAAGGAATGTTGGAAATAACCAAGCGATCCGTCCGTTTGAACATGATCGCGCAGCGACGAACCACCGGCCTCTATCGCCTGTGCAATGACCTGCCGTATATTGTCGGCCAGCAGATCACATCTTTGCGTTGGCTTGCCATTTTTTCGCACCAACGTGGCGGCGCGGCGCTTGGGGCTTAGTCCAGATCGCCATAGCGCTTCGCACACATAAATATTGCCGAGGCCAGCGACGATGCTTTGATCAAGCAATGCGGCTTTGAGCACAGTCGTCTTGCTCGCAAATTTTTGCGCCAATATTTCGCCATTCAGCGCATTGCCAGTGGGCTCAATACCTAAGTTGACCAGATGCTTGTTCTCGGCAATCTCCTGCATCGTTCCCATGAACATAAAGCCAAAACGTCTGGGATCATTATAGATTATCTTTGCCGTCAAACCGTCAGATTTTATGAGGTGAAAAACAACATGATCATGGGCGGCAATTTTGCTGCGCTCATGATGAAAATTTCCCAAGCTGTCATCAGCGACGCGAAATGAACCTGACATACCCAAATGGCAAACCAAAACCTGCCCGTTTGCAAAATGGATCAGAAGATATTTCGCACGGCGCGACAGGCTGGTGATGCGCTGCCCTTTCAGCTTTGCGGCCATATCGTCCGGAAAATCATAGCGCAGATTTTTGCGTCGCAATTCCAACAGGGCAAGCTCAGCGCCTTCCATCGTTGGCGTTAAGCCGCGCTTGACAGTTTCAACTTCGGGTAGTTCAGGCATCTGTTTTTATATCGTTCAAAAAAGAGGTACCATACGGCCCTGAAGGTAGGCCGAGGTGGTCGGCAATGGTCTCGCCAATATCAGCAAATGTGCGACGAACACCAATTGAGGTGGCTTGAGGGTTCTGGCCGCGTTTACCGAAACAGCCAATAATCGGCACCCGTTCACGCGTATGATCGGTGCCGGGCCATGTTGGGTCACAGCCATGATCGGCGGTGATCATCAACAGATCATCGGGTTTCAATTTTTCAATAAAGGCAGGCAACAGCTGGTCAAAATGTTCCAGCGCCGCCGCATAGCCTGCGACATCGCGGCGATGCCCATAAAGCTGGTCAAAATCCACAAAGTTTGAAAACACAAGAGCACCCTCTTGCGCATCATCCATGGCGCGCAGTGTTTCAGTGGCAATCATCGCGTTGCCGTTGGCTTTGCGTGACTGACTTATGCCTTGGTGTGCAAAAATATCGCTAATCTTGCCCACGGCAATGACATGTTGCCCTGCCAACCGAACACGATCGAGCAAGGTTGGCTCAGGCGGCAAAACCGAATAATCGCGCCGGTTGCCAGTTCGCACAAAGTTCTTTGGCCTATCTCCGATAAATGGCCGCGCAATAACCCGTCCGATATTATAGTTGTCGAGGATGCGCCTTGCCGCAGCGCATACGTCATAAAGGCGATCAAGGCCAAAAGCCTCTTCATGGGCAGCGATCTGCAAAACAGAATCGCTAGAAGTATAAAATATCGGCAAGCCGGTTTTGATGTGCTCCGCGCCGAAGTCTGCGATAACCTCGGTACCCGATGCGTGACAGTTGGCAAGCGATCCATCAATCTTAGCCTCGGCATAAATTGCACTCAAAATTGGTTCTGGAATAGCTGGAATGGTGCGCTCAAAATAACCCCAATCGAATGTCACAGGAACGCCGGCAATTTCCCAATGACCCGACGGCGTATCTTTACCTTTCGATATTTCATCGCTGGCGCCCCAAAAACCAGTGAGAATGCCCGGCATATGGTCTTTTGACAGGGGATCGTTGCTAGCCAAATCCAGCGCATTAAAAAACCCAAGCGCCGCCAAGTTTGGACATTTTAGGGGTCCGACACGCAATCCTTGCTGATCGGCTTGGCCTGCCGCGCATGCGCGCAAGATATGCCCAAGCGTGTTTGCGCCCTTGTCGCCAAAGTTTTCCGCATCATTGGCACCGCCGATGCCAACGGAATCCATAACTAATAAAAATGCGCGCGCCATTTGAAGTCCTAAACCGCTTTTATACCATTAAGAAAATGTTGAGCAGGATCGTGGTAAACAGAGTGATAACATACAGGTGGGCCATTCGTTCTATGATAAAAGTTCCGTTTGCAAGAGCTTTAACTCGATTTCTAGTGTGCACGGCAATGTCACTGCCCGTGGCTATGTCAGGCGTTACCCAGGCAGCTGCTGATTGGCGCAGCGATATGGGCGTATTCCGCATTGGCATTGCCACCAATTATGAAGAGCCTTTTAAGCAATCTAAGTTTGATCTTTTTGCTTCAGAAATAAGCAAAGCGCTGAATATGCCCGTTGAGATATTTCAAGCCCGAGACGCTTCTGCGCTGATTGATGCAATGGCGTCATCGCGCATAGAGTATGCGATCGTTTCAGCGCTTGGTTACGCAACCCTTGAAGAGTTTTGCGCTTGTGTAACGCCGCTCGTAGCCCCAGTTTCCAGCGCAGGCGCGACATCAGTGCGTTCGATATTAATTGTTAATCCGCTCGTTATTAAGACGCTTGATGACCTTCCAGGGAAACGAATTGCTGTTGGTCCTGACACGTCTTTGTCAGGGAACTTATTGCCAACCTATGAATTAAAGTTAGGTACAAAAAACTTCAGTGACATCGGTATCACGCGCATAGAAAGCAAAAATACTGAAAACGCTATAAAGCAATTTATGGCTGGGGATGTTGACGCGTTTTTTGGGTGGCAGGAAACATCGGCAACAGATAAACTCATGGGCCCAAATATCCTAGATCTTAAACTAGCTCAACTTCCCCAAGCTGCAGCGGCGACTTTATGGGTTTCGACCCCAATAAGATTCGGACCCCATGTGGTGCGCAGCAATCTTCCTTCGGAAGCTCTATCAGCGCTTAACGAAGCGCTGCTAGACTTAGAACAGACCGCTCCTTTAGCCTATGACGCTATATCGCCAGATTTTGCAGGCGGGTTTAAGTCGGTCAAAAAGAATGATTATAAATCAGCTTTCGGGCTTGTCGATGCAATCGTAGAGCGATCAGCGCGCAACCCAAGGGATATTTTCGATCTCGGGCATCAATAAATAGTTTAGCAATCGGTACATTTAACATCGTCAGAAAGGCGAGGCCGAAGCCAGTATGTATCATCCATATCAAGCGCCGTATAGCTATCACCATTTCCATCGGTTTTCTGGCCAATTACCCATGTTACAACTGGCCGATACTCTATTTCGACCGTAACTTTTACAACGAATGTCTCGTCAATTTTTAATTTTGTTGGCACCAAAATGTCGGTACCCGCTGGAATGCCAGCGCTGTCAGCACCGTTACTTAGCTTACGCGACCACACCACTTTTCCGCCCTTCGGATGGTCATCGTCCACATCAATCCCATATATTTTGATAACGGGCTTGGCAGCACTGTACGGGAAATAAATCGATGAGCCGATATCCATAATATCCTTAAGATCAGCTTTTTTAACTTCCGACTGCTGTGTTACAAGGTCAGCAATAGTACCAGCGACCCGAGCGGTTTGTTTACTTACAGTAATAGCATTCGAAATCTCTACCGTGCCTAAATAAAGCGCCAACAACAGCGGCACTACAAGAGCAAATTCCACTGCCGCAACGCCATCGCTATTGTCTCTAAAGCGATTAAACAAGTTTAACTTACCATTCGCAGAGAGTTGGTTTTTAACAGGCATATCACTTTTCCCTTGTGTCATTTTAAAACGGCTCGTTTTGCCATGTTGTTGACGCAAACAGCAGCGTTTTTCCGTTTTCCAAGCCGGCCATATGCTGCTTCATAAGATCTGTCATAATTGGCCACCGGTAAAATATACGTAATTGATTTATCGTTCCAGAGCCGCCTGGAGAGTAGCTAAACCCAGCAGTATTAAGTACCTTTGGCGAGCTCATGGGAATTGTTTTCGGCACTGATGCAAAGTTGGGGTATGACTTCAGGTCAAATTCAAGCTCAGGACATCCTGATGAAACGAGAAGTGAGATTTTATCGCATATCAGCTGTTTAAACTCCGCCTGTGTTTTAGACGCAGCACTTATCTGCCCTGTGCGAATTTGGCGACCAAGCTGGTCAGCTGTGTTTGACATCAACTGCTGCGCTGTAAAAGAAACAGATGTTTCGATCACAGCAAAAACAATCATTAAGAACGGCAGCGCTAAGATAGAGAACTCAATCGCCGTTGCACCATCGCGATTTTTAAAAAACCGCTGTAGCCCCATGCGCCCTGATTTTGATCCTTTTGATCCGTCCACTTTTTTAGCACGAGAAATGCTCCTGATATAAGACCTTCTTGGCAGATATTAGGACAAAATAGTTTACATCTTCTTTTAGATATCGCTAAAATTAAAAAGGTGCATCCGGTGGGCGCGCGGCATTGGATTTAGAAAACTTCTATTTACGATAGATGTATTTCTTTTAGTGAAAGCAATCAGTTTTCAGGACAACAAACAAGCTTCTTTTATTGAGAAGCATTTGTTGAGTTTGCCTCACGTGTGGCCGCAATCGCCTGTACTTCTGCCGCTGTTAGGTATGCGCCTTCACATTCCGGCTCGCATGACAGATTTTCGATTACCGCGCGGCGGTATACACGCATTGTCCCACCGGCATCGCGGCCGACCGCAATTCGTTCGTCAAGAATTGGTGTTCCATCGCTATCTAAAATAACGATGTTGGTTTGTCCAAAACCACGTCCGGTCAAAACAATCGTCGATGGATCTTGCACCGTTGCATCGGCAATTTCCGGATTACCAATGACGACAGTTGACGCGTCCCGCGATAGCTTCACTATCTTAGCATGATTGAGCAAAACCTTTATACCGACTGAATCAAGCAGAACCTTCTGCATTGACTGCTGTGCCAGAAAAAATGGCTACAACCGACAAAAGACAAGCAACACCTAAACGCAATACCATGGCTATCTCTCCATACCAACTGCCATAACATCGCGCAAAAACCTGAACGAAGCATTAACCATAGAAAATTTATTGAAAGCGCCTTAGCCAAATCACGTGTGTTTTTATCAGGCCAGCTTTTTGTCCGTATCGCTCGAACAGCGGATCAAGCGCCGATAGCCGGAAAATAATGGTAGCTGGCGCCTCGCGTGCAATCTGGCGCTGAAGCTGAGCCTCGGCATCATCACCAAAACTTTGCTCCCACTCGCGCAATTTGCCTTGATAGCTTCCCAGTGCCTGCATGATCGCACTTTTTTGTTCGCGGCTCGCATGGGCAACGATATCTACCGACATGCAAAGCAGGTGCTCGGTCGTCCCCGACTGCATGCCCATCACTGGCACCACTATCACAGCATCATTGATTAAATATCCGCATGCCAGCTTGTTGGCATCAAGGGCAGCCCCAACAACACCAAGCGCCTTTGCACCCAATTGATATTCAGCCAGTTCAACCGGCAATGATGTTGACGCAGGTGCTGTTAAAAATTTCACACCTTTACGCGCACTCACATCTAAAAGAGCACACCATTTTACGCTGTCGATAACTCGAGAAACAGCGGCCAGCGTTTTGCGATTTTCAAACGACATACGGCTATCGGCCAGCGCAAGCGAGCCGAGTGCATCGCGCACGGTTGGCGAGAGTGCGTCTTCTGGTCGGCTGGTACCAACAGTAACCGTTTTTGCTTGATGGCGGATTGTATCGACGGGACGCGAGGTCTCTTCAAAGGCTTTGCGGATGGGTTCTGCAGCATCTTGCGCGATCTTTTGCAGCGCTGCCGTGTCGTGTTTATTTTGCCCGAGTTGGCGAGCCACACGCGATATTTTTGCTATGTGACTGGCACCAAGACCAGAGTTAAACGCTCCATCGACAGCCTCTTCGACAAATGCATCCATCAGGCCGAGCACATGGTCGCAGGAAGCTTCTGAACTTTGCATCGCCAGAAGTTCCAAACCAACCATGATAAGTTTTAGCTTTTGCGCACCGACATCAATGGCGCGTGCTGCATGAAATCCGAACATATGCCCAGCAACGGTCGCCAGTACAAATGCCAGATCAGCACCAATTTTAGGCAGCGCAATCACCCGCTCAGCATAGTCAGCAAAGGCGTCTGCGTCCGCGCCCTCGGTTGCAAATACAATGGGCCGCCCGTTGTGGGCTTTAAAAATTGCCGCTTCCTTTACCACATCCCCGACCAAATCACCGGGCAAATCATTGGCGATTACCAACGTCAGTGGCTCTGTTGAAAGATCGATATGCTTTTTGTCTTCGGTATAATCGACAGGGATCGATTTGTAGCAAAGCTCAGAAAGTTTGATCCGAATCTCCAGCGCCGCCACATGGTTGACACCGGAACCGGTGACAGCCCAGTAACGCGAATAGGGCGCTAAACTGTCTGCGCATTCCTTGATATGATTTTCCATTCGCAAAACTGACGCGATGTGCGCAGGCAGCGCTTCCAGTTCGCCCAGCTCATAACTCAATTCTACATCGGTCATGGTTTCAAGCTGATCGGCTAAAAAGAGCGATGTCAGTTTACCAGCTGTAATCTGGCTATAAAACGCTTTGGTTGAGGCCACCGACATTTCTACATCGCGGCCATCGGACGTGAAAAGCGCAGAGTCAGATTTGCGCACCAAATCAGAATTGCGGCGATTGACAATCGCATGGATAAACGCGCCGCGCTCGCGGGCTAGATCTACCGCACGGTTTGTGTCCGTTGTCGTCCCCGATTGTGATACGGCAACAACAAGTGCACCCTCAAAGTCATATGAATCGATATCGGCAGACAGTTCCGATGAGCGGATAGCGATGATGGGCACTTTTCGGCGCGCATCGCGCCCTAGTGCTTTTTCGATCAAATGGCCTATGCCAACAGCAGCAACGCCAGCAGTGCCTTGTCCAATCACATAAACGCGGGCAAGGCCTTTTTTGAGGCGATCACGTAAGGGCTCCCAGATGTCTGTTGGCAATTCATCGAAGGCCACAAACGCACCATGGCGGCGATAGCGTCCACGCAATGTTTTGGCCACACTTGAAGGGCCGTCATTGATTTCTTTTTCAAGAAAATAATCATAGTTTCCGCGATAAATATCGCGGGCAAATATCTGGTTGGGCGCCGCGCGCACGGCGACACTCTTTCCGTCCGATATGGTGCGCAGCTCAGGTTCATCCGCTTGGCCGTCAAGCTTAATGACAGATCCACCGGCAACAGAGCGCGCCAAATTAAAATTACTCAAAGAAGCATTGCAAAGGCCGTATACCTCGGAAGCAAAAATCCAGCCATCGTTGAGCCGCGCCGCGTGGAGACCTTGGCCAGAGCCCTTTTGCGCCAAAAGCGCGACGCCTGGATAGGAAGGATCAACGCAGCCAATAGCAACCGATCCATCAAGTCTGCGAATAGCAGAACGAAACTGTTCCATCCGATCATTGTTTGCGCCGGCTGAAATGCGGTCGGCTATAGGAATAATTTTTGCGTCGGTGGTAATGTTACTGTGCACATTAAAGCCGCGCTTTGTTGCAAACTCGGCCAGCAAGTCCATGTGGTTATCGACATCGCCGTTGAGTGCATACATCGCGCCCATAACCACGTCATTGCTATCGCGCGGGTCGCTGTCGAATGAGGGATTGTGCGGATGACAATTGGCCACCGAAATAACGCCGTGAGATGCCCACCGTGTATGTGACAAAATGCTGGCCTGCGCCGCATGGCCGGCGAGCGCCCACAGCACCGCGTCTTCTTTGATGGAGCGGCGAAGGGCTGCACCATTGTCACCCAAACGGCCGACGAGATTTGCAGTCTTATAAACGAAGGTGATGTTGAGACGGCCAGCGGTACTATTTTGACAAAAAATCGAGAGATCACCTGCGGACAGATCGTTGCGCCGCGCGTCGAGCTGAGCTGCGATTTTTCCGCCAAGTTGATCAAGGACTGCGGCATCGATGTCGATTTGGATTGCGATACCAGCAGAATCGCGTCCGCGCACTTCCAAGCGGTCGATCGACCGCAACACATATTCGGATGAAATGGCAACTTGATATGCATTGTTTTCGTGGGGCGCTATGGCAAGAGAAGCCAGATTTTTCGCCACATTGGCATGGTCGGCAAGTTCTGCATGAAGCTGCCAGCCATAGTCACGTAGGCCCTCAATGAGCGGATCAAGGTCTGTACTGCCTTGTTCGCTCAGTTTGGTCAGCTCTTTTTCATACGTGCCCATCGTGTGGGCGAGTGAGCGCAGCTTTTGCTCCAGTGTTGCATCAAGCGCGATGGCGCGGATGGTTGCAACCGCCATCAGCCGATCAAAGTTTTGAGCCAGATTTGCTACAATATTTTGCAGTGCTGGCGCAGCCTCTGCGCCGCTACCGAGTGAAATGGCTTCATCGCAAAGCTGGATGAGCCATTTTGTATCGACGGGCTCCGATGAGAACCGTTTGCTGACAAATCCCGCAATTCCGCACATATAATACCCCAATTTTACTGCGATTTGAACGAGTCACCGCCATCCGCGCGCCCAATATAGCCTAAAACAGTTTACGATGCATCAATTCAAGATAATTCGGCCATATTCTGGTCAATTCGTATTACAAATCTAGAGATAGCGTTAATTGTAACATGACCATGACAAGATCACGCTGCCGTTAAATCTATTGTACCACAGATCGTTAGCGGGTTGTTTGAAAAGTTTATCAACACGTTCGCCGTCGCCGAATTGAAAAACTATGTTGGACAATTTGTTGCCATAATTAGATGTCCATATGCACAAGAGCAGTGATATTCATTGCAGATCCGGTAATGGCTTGTCCCCCGCCGAACCGGACATTGGATGGCATCCCCCCCCTCTTGCCATCCATAGGTTAAGATTGCCACCGCCATCAGAAATTGAGGCGGTGGCTTTTCTTTTGGTGCTCAGAAAAACGAACAAGCTTTGACAATCAGGCTACGGATTGCCATGTATGGCCGCGAGGAGAAATCACCATGTCAGACATCGCAACGGTCTTAAATCATTTGGACGCGAGCCTCGATGAGAGTGTTGCTCGGCTGTTTGAGTTGCTGCGCATCAAGTCGGTCTCTACCGATCCGGCTTACGCCAATGATTGCCGTGCGGCAGCGCAGTGGCTGGTGGATGATCTGGCTACGATTGGCTTTGAGGCTTCGGTCCGCGATACGCCCGGACACCCGATGGTGGTTGCCCATCACGCGGGGCCAAACCCAAATGCGCCGCACGTGCTGTTCTACGGCCACTATGATGTGCAGCCCGTTGACCCCATTGCGCTATGGACCGATGCGCCGTTTGAGCCCAAGATCAAAATGCTGGACGGCGAGCGCGTGATCACTGGCCGCGGTTCATCGGATGACAAAGGCCAGCTGATGACCTTTGTGGAGGCATGCCGCGCGTTCAAGGCACGCCATGGTGCGCTGCCATGCCGAGTGACCATCCTGTTTGAAGGCGAAGAGGAAAGCGGATCGCCGTCTCTTAAGCCATTTTTGCAGGCCAATGCCGACGAGCTGAAGGCCGACTTTGCGCTGGTGTGCGACACCAATATGTGGGACCGCGATACGCCCGCCATCTCCGCTGGGCTGCGCGGGCTGGTTGGCGAAGAGATCACCATTAAGGCCGCCGACCGAGACCTGCACTCGGGCTATTTTGGCGGGGCGGCGGCAAACCCCATCCACATCCTTTCAAAAATATTGGCCGACCTACACGACGAAAAGGGCCGCGTGACCGTGAAAGATTTCTACGATGGCGTCGAAGAAACCCCGTCGCAGATTTTAGAAAGCTGGAAGACGCTTGGCCGCGACGATGCCAGCTTTTTGGGCGCGATCGGCCTGTCAAAACCATCGGGCGAAGCCGGCCGCTCATGCCTTGAACTCACCTGGGCGCGGCCAACCGCCGAGGTCAATGGCATCCATGGCGGCTACACGGGCGAGGGCTTCAAAACCGTTATCGCGTCTGAAGCATCTGCCAAAGTCTCCTTTCGTTTGGTCGGCAAACAAGACCCGCATGCCATCCGCGAGAACTTCCGCCAATTTGTGAAAGACCGGCTGCCAGAAGATTGCAGCGCCGAGTTTCACGCCCATGGCGGCTCGCCTGCGATACAGCTGCCCTATGATTCGCCGCTGTTGACGAGAGCCAAAGACGTGCTGTCGGACGAATGGCCAAAGGCGGCGGTCATGATCGGCATGGGCGGCTCGATCCCCATCGTTGGCGATTTTCAAACCATGCTGGGCATGGATTCGCTGCTGGTTGGCTTTGCTCAATCGGACGATCGCATCCATTCGCCGAATGAAAAATACAATCTGAACTCCTTTCACAAAGGCCAGCGATCTTGGGCGCGGATATTGCACGCGCTTGCAGGTTAGAGTTTGGAGAAAATAGGCGTGCAGATGCGTCATCGCAGCTGGTCTGCGATGCGAAAAAACTTGAACGGGTCAAAGAAATTTCTCGTCAAAACAGGCGGCGCGCGTGAATGCAGCGCAGCGCTTTTGATTTTTAACAAGAGTGAAGAAAAGACAGTCGTTTCAACTGCGACGCGTTGACCAAATGCCTGCTTTTCAAACTTAAACGAAAAACGCTTGAGTGCTGATTTGCGCTTCAAATCGATCAACGCTTTCTTGACCGCTTTGAGGCGCAGCAAAATATCACCAAACGTCAAGGGTTCGCAGGGTTCAACCGGCATTTCGTCAGTTTGGTTTTTCGATACCAAGGGCGATCTGCAAATAATGCGTCGCCAATTCCGCTTTAAAAATCTGCGCATTAACCCACCGTCCAAGACGGCGCGGCAAGGCCCTTGTCTTTTGCGATTTGAAAAATGACGCGGCAATAAGCCAGCACAAAACCAGCCGCAAAAGCTTGGCTCGCGCTTTTTCAATAGCAATGTCGATCTCCATGCGTGTCATCGCGCCATTATGCGGCCACGCGACAAGCGTTCGATAAGTTTTTTGATATTTTTTATCGTGAATTTAGACGCATCGAGAAAATGAAGAGTAAGCTCAAAATTCCCCTCCTTCCTCCATTGTTTCATCTCGATTTTTATCTATTTCTCCCGCGCGTCCCCCCGACCTATTCGTTTTCGCCCGGCTACTTGCCCCGGCGTCGTTCCCCTTTTTTCACCTTTCTCCTTTTCTTTTCCGTTTCCGCTCCCTTTCCCTCGCCCCCGTTTTTCCTTTTTCTGTCCCTGCCGTGTTTTCGCCGGTTATTTATCTTCTTGTCTCCACTTCTTCCGCGCTTTTCCGGCATTCTGCGCTTCCCCGTTTGCCCCCTTCCGCCGCTTTCATCCTGTTATCTCTTCCCCTCGATCTCCCTCTCCGCCGTGCCTCCTTCTTCGTAGTGCCCCCGCTCTCCTCTTGTATCCTCTTGGGGCACTTCCCCGGCCTTCCCCCCATTCCCCTTTTCCCCTTTCCGCAAAGCGCTCGCGCTTTTCAATACATGTCAATCTCCATGCTTCATCGCGCCATTATCGCCACGCGAAAGCGTTCGATAAGTTTTTTGATATTTTTTATCGATGAATTGAGACGCATCAAGAAAATGAGAGAGTTAGGTTCTAAAAACCCTGTAAGTCTAATATGGTTAGAACCTACATCGTTAAAAAGCCTCTTCGTTCTTAAACCCCGCGTTAACCGCCCTTTAAAGCGCCATAATATAAGGTCACGGCGAGCCGATCTGTTTCGCGTCACGGTTAAGGGTAGACTGACCTTATGATTTTTCGCAAAAAGCCCAAAAAGCGCGTTGAGCCGCGTTTTTCTGACGGCTCCTCAAATGTTGGGCTCGCAGATTTTGCTGTGACTGAAGATGATCGTGCGGTGCCAAGCCAAAAGCCAAGCGCGGCAAAAACCAGATCTGGTTCGCAGCGCCGCGCCCAAGCGCCTAAAAAATCGCGGTCCAAAAATTCAAGTTCAAAACGATCTGGACGCGGCCTCATCGGCGGTCTGTTCTATTGGTCATTTATTGCCTGCATTTGGGGCGGTGTCGGCATCGTCGGCATTTTCGCCTTTTATGGCGCGCAGATGCCGTCGGCTGCCACATGGGAAATCCCCGACCGTCCGCCCAATGTGAAAATCATCTCCGTCAGCGGCGGTCTTGTTGCCAACCGCGGCGCAACGGGCGGTGCCGCCGTGGGCTTAAGCGATATGTCGCCTTATATACCGCAGGCCGTCATCGCGATTGAAGATCGACGCTTTTATTCCCATTTTGGTTTTGATCCCATCGGGTTCGCGCGCGCCATGACGCGCAACATCGTTGCAGGTCAGATGGTGCAAGGCGGCTCCACGCTGACGCAGCAGCTGGCAAAAAACCTATTTTTATCACCCGACAGAACGCTTGGCCGAAAGGTGCAAGAACTGCTGCTTAGCCTGTGGCTAGAGCAAAAATATTCCAAGACGCAGATTTTGGAGATGTATCTCAACCGCGTTTATTTCGGGTCAAATGCCTACGGTGTAGAGGCGGCAAGTCGTCGCTATTTTGGCAAAAGCGCCCGCGATGTGTCGCTGCCCGAAGCGGCGATACTGGCGGGCGTTGTCAAAGCGCCGTCGCGCCTTTCGCCAGCAAAGGACGCCAATGCTGCCGAGGCGCGGGCGCAAGTGGTGCTCGGCGCCATGCGCGCGCAGGGCATGGTGACAGACTCAGAAGTGACAGCTGCCCTATCGCGCCCAACCACAAAAGCAGCCGCGCACTGGACGGGGTCAGAACATTATGTGGCCGATGCCGTGATGGACGACTTGAAAAAGCTGATCGGCAAAATCAGCGAAGATATCATCGTCGATACGACGATTGATATGACCTTGCAAAAATTCGGCGAAAACGCGATCCGTGATTTGGTTGCCGAAAATGGCAAAAAGCTAAATGTCAGCCAAGGCGCGCTTTTATCCCTCGATGGCACGGGCGCCGTGCGCGCCATGGTGGGCGGTTATGACTATGCCAATTCGCAGTTTGACCGGGCAACGGAGGCAAAACGCCAGCCGGGTTCTGCCTTCAAGCCCTTCGTTTATTTGGCCGCATTGGAAACGGGGCTGACGCCGAATTCCGTGCGCAACGATGCGCCGATCAAAATCGGCAAATGGACGCCCGAAAATTACAATGGCAAATATTACGGCGAAGTCACGCTGACGACGGCGATTTCAAAATCGCTGAACTCCGTTGCGGCGCAATTGTTTATGGAAGCGGGCGCAGGCAATGTGGTGAAAGCGGCGCACCGCATGGGCATCACGTCAGATTTGCAGGCCAATGCATCGCTGGCACTTGGCACATCGGAAGTCACGCTGCTGGAACTCACAAGCGCCTACACGCCCTTTGCCACGGGCGGCTATTACGCCAAGCCGCACATTATTCAGCGCGTGACCACGATGGACGGCAAAGTGCTGTATGAGCATTTGCCCGAATCCGCGCGGGTGATTTCGCCCGATATCGCAGGCATGATGAACGCGATGATGAGCAAGACCATCAGCCAAGGCACGGCGCAGGCGGCAAAGTTTACCCATCCGGCGGCGGGCAAAACCGGCACCAGCCAAAACAGCCGCGATGCGTGGTTTATTGGCTATACGCGCAACTTGACCACGGGCGTGTGGTTCGGCAACGATGATGGCGCACCGACGAAAAATGTAACCGGCGGGTCATTGCCCGCCAAAGCATGGCATGACTTTATGGTCAAAGCCCATGAAGGGGTGCCCATTGCTGATTTGCCG
>JAXHNY010000054.1:0-25787 GCA_034519905.1 Ahrensia sp. | reverse complement strand
AAAAAAAAAAAAAAAAAAAAAAAAAAAAAAAAAAAAAAAAAAAACGGTATTCTTCGTTCAGTTGTCGTGCTTTGCCGCCGGTATACGGTAACGCCAGCAAACTCTGTGAACCGGGAACGGTGACCTGATAATGCAAAGTCCATTCGCGTAAAGGCCGACAATAGTACAACACTTTCGACGCCAGTACCGCCACCGTGACGCGCAGCTTTCTGACCGGCAGCATCAGCGGGCCCTAAATAAAACGCTTACCGCACGTTGCCGCAGCGTTACATCAACGTTGCAGCATTGGCGCACCATATGCACCGCCAATGGCCCCAAAATTTCATATGCTGCTGCTACCGCCACAATAGCTTGCGCTGTGATGGGTAATCGGCCAAAGTTCGCCAGTCATCGCAATATAGTTCAAACCAGCACCAGAGGCCTCTATCGGTTGCAGCGGCATTGCGGCTTCTGGTTAAAACGTAGATCGCGAACAACGTATGGTCGCCAGCCTTTCGGTGAGCGCTTCACCGGCAAACAATATTGTTACTTCGCCGAAAAAATTCAATTACCGCGGCCGGTAGCGTGCTGCCAAAAATATTTTAAATTGCCAAAGCCGACAATGAGCAGGCGAGAAATGCAAAGCCGGCATGGTGATGGTGTACCGTAGAGCAGCGCCGCGGGGGCGGGCGAGCAGCTAATACCGATCAAAGCTACGCTGGCGGCAACGATCATCACGATAGCAGTGTTTGTGCGAACATGGCTGAAAAACACCGCTGCTGGCCGCAACGCCTGAAAAGAGCTGGGTTCTGCGTAGCCATAGCGATGGTCGATACGGCAGCCAAACTGCATATTGCAAGGCAAAGAACCAACGCCACCAGCAGCGCGAGATCAGAGACGCGTAATGCCCAACCGCCATCAGCAGGCGTCAGAACCCTGCTAAAAATGAGCGAAAAAACTGCACAATAAATATGGGCAAAACAGAGCGCTCCAAACCATATTCTGCCTGCTCCCCTAACCGCCAGCGTGACGCCAAATGTCGAGCGGTAATGCCGTGACGAAAAGTCGGTGCCAGCAGATTGTTCTTACCGCCGTCATGTTCATTGCTGCGACTTGCCATATGCTAGGTGTTCATGATCTGTCATCGTTTCGATGTACGCGCATGTAAGTCTGCAATACAACATTACGCGCATTGCCTTGCCTTCTGCAAAACAGCCAGATCGTCTTAAGTCGAAATGAGCATCGCATAATGACGCAAATTCCCTGAACGCGCAAAAAGAAAATGTAACTGGCAATGGTCCAGCCAGTTTTCGGTGTTGCACCAGCGCCTGTCGTTAACGGTGCTCATCGTAATCGCGCATTTTATTCCATGTCGCCAGCATATCCTTGCCTGCATATGTTGCTTTGGCGAACGGCTGAATTGTTTTTCGCGCGAAGCCGTCTTCCCCTGCTTTATGCGTTATACGATATAATCTTGGTTATGGTAAAAACGTCGTCACCCGTTTGCCGTGTTTCGTCATTTTCAGGCATCGTCGGGTTATCACCTGCTTTTAGCATACGGGCAAAGCTGGCCAGCATCATACAGGCATCGCCCAGTCGGTCAGCGAAGGTAAAGTCCGAACAGAATAACTGGCAGACCATGGGCGCGATGTGCCGGAGGCATCAACTTCAAGCCACCAACGTCAACCTGTCATCGTACCGTCGCGACAACGGCTCTTGGTCTTCGTCGTGTTGGTTTACACGGGCTTTGCGCTAACTGAAGCAGGCCATTGCGCGCAATTTGAGCGTTTGACCAATGATCCACTTTCTCCAGTGCGCGCGTTATTGGTAATCGTCATCATTAACCCAGCGAATCGTTGACTGTACCGCTACTCATCAGCGTCTCGCCACTGGGCTCCATAGTTATGTTATGGCGTTTGGTCTCGATTTTGCCTTTTGGGGCGTTTTAATGCGCGATGGCATTCGCCATATGGCTCGTTTCTTGGCGTCTCTTCCAGTCGCAATTTGCATTGTTCATTCGGCGATGTGATGGATCGTCGGCGTGGCAATCGCAGCGATCTCTTCACCAGTCCTTGTGGGCAGCTTCCTCGAACTGTTGTTGGTGGACACGGCAACATAAACCTATCGTATTCTGGTGGCATTAACCACTTGGGGCTTCAGCTCAACTGAATTGTCACAGGAGCACCTTCTTTCGGTACCCTTTTGCAATTTAATGATCGTCTTATCGAAGGATCAGGACGCATTCCATCGCGAATCCTGGGTATCTGCCGTGCGGAGCCGATCCCCTCGACGCTTGCCCGAAATCGACAGTTGCTGACACATCTGAAAGCGCGGTAACCTGAAAACGATCATGAGTGGATTAAAGAGATGCGACAGGTTCTTCCTCAGTTATCATCTTGATTCTTCACTCCTGTCCGTAGTTGCATAAGGCGATGCAAAGATTTTCAGCATTAAGCGATTATTGATCAACAGACCGAATGCCGCGTCGCGCTGGGTTCAAATATTCAAACCGTTGCAATATCATTCATCGGATAGGGGTTTGAAAATCATGAAAAGCCTCCAGTCTTTGTGGCCGAGCGCAGCAGCTGAAGAATGTACTTTCAAGTCGCTGACGCAGGTGCCATAACAAAAACCGGCGGAGCGGTTCAAAGATCAGAGTTCCCACTAGGTGTGATCGCACAAAGTATTTTTCATAAGATGTATCTTCTCGCCCGCACATCTTTGGGCGCATCGATCGGCCGCGCCGCAAGCCGACACGATTCTTCAAGCATTTGGGCATCTCAATTATGAATTATTCGAGCCGAATCTTCAAGGATCGGATTTAAGCGGGTCGCAGAAGCCTTTGCCGAGGTACGAAACTGGATGTGCCTTTATCATCATAATGGGTCATATCAACAAATTATCAGCTTATTCGAAATTTACACGGTTACTTTTCACCAGGCTTCGTTTCAAGCCGGACTTGGTGGTTCAACAAACGTGAATCGGGCGCAAATGTGTTTGTCTTCGAAATAGCATAATACTAACTGAAAGACTACTTTGACATGCGGTCGTTGGCGATCATCGAGCTGTTGAAAACTGACGTAATTTCTTGGTCGCCTATTCGATAATATCTATGGATGATCAAACGGTTGACAACTGGAACTATGTTCTTTTCATTCAAATCACGACGCGCGACAATCATCGAAATATATGATTAGCGAATTTCGGTGGGCCTACAAGTAGCGATTTCATCAATCCTTTTGCTGCGGGGTCGTGACCGGGCTCGTACCACCCTTTTTCCCCCAAGATACAACCTAGCCTCGCCGACCTTCGACACAGTTTTCTAAAATACCAATAAACCAGATGGGTTGGCGCTTTCAGAGATTTGCGGGAAAAAGTTAAGCTTCCCCGTGTCACCAAGATCGGACTGGCGACAAAGTCTTCTCTCGCTAAAGTATACCACCATACGCTGGCTTAGGAACGTTTTCCTGCGCGCGTTTTATCATTCCGGTCACGCATTGCTTCGCTTGCAATGCCAATAACGTATTCGTGAGTAATTTACTCATCGCATAACATAAAACCGCCGCACACAATTGTTTTGGCAATGGGAGGGCATCGTATATGCCAAATACTGCGGTTGTGCGTAAACTCAACACCTGAAGAATGACTTCATAGACGATCTGAGAGAATGACTGGTGAAAGACAGGTGCGCAGAAATGCGGTTTCATCAGTTTCGATATTAACGTTATCGCGGCAATGATATAGCTATGCCGGCGCCATTGATCTCTTCCAGAGCCCCCAGTTAGCGGTATTTTCCACCTCTTGCTGCAGGCGCATAGGCGGTATCTCTGCTCTGTCAGCATAGCCACCGCGCTGAGCCGCCGTGGTATCTACGCTTTACGTTCTGGTGGTAGCTGCTTTGGCTGACTTTCTGTTTACTATTACCTGTTTCGCTGTCGACTTTAGTATCTGTCGCCCGACTCGTTTTTGATCGGTATCCGCCGTTACCGCTGCTGGCGCGACGGTATACCGGCCGCCGTTAATGCCTGCGGCATCTTACTGTGGCGCTCAATTCTGCGGTGGATAGGTGGATTGTTGCGTATTAATGCCCAATGATCTGTTCAATCACCGTTCTTGAGTGGAGTGTCTTCTTTTAAAGGTAGATGTCGACCAGTATAGTAATTACCCATCCAGTTTTGCCGTATGCCTGTTTTCGATTGTTCTGTTTATACCGGCATAACAGTGATAGCGCGCATATTCTCTACCTTCTTCGTGCCATTTGGTTTATGCCGATCAACCATGCTGACGGCAACCGCCACGACAGGCGGCGCTTCCCCCACGACAACTCTTTCGCCCTATTTTAACGACTCTTACCATAAGGTGCCGTCCGTGCTGCTGCTTCCCTGATACGGCTGCGATTGTCGTCGTTACTGGCACTGAAACCGCCCCAATCAGCTTTAAGATTATCATAGCTGATGATTTTTGCAACGCCTGCATTTTCTTTCGTCGTGTTGCCATTCAGCTGACTAATAGTGAATGAATAGTGCTAAGCCGTCTTCACAACTTTCTGCCCGTCATTTCTAATCCCCAACAACGGAATATTCAACGACAATTGCTTCTTTCCGGTCCTTCCGCTGGCGCAATATCTGATGCGACCTTCATGGGCGGGTGCTCAGGATCACCTCTGGCGGCATTAAAGCTTCACGCTGGATTGTTCTCATCGGGATTGTAAGCCGCAGCTTGGAAAAATTTGTTTATCCCAATGCGGTACGTCCCGTGCGAAGTGGCACCATGGCGATTTCCGACCAAGTGCAATTCGTGACTTTAATGTATTTTTGCACATTTGGGCTTCCCGGCAAACATGGGTACCATGCGCCTTTATCGCACTTTCTGGTGCTGATCTCGTGACAGCATTCTCTGGCGCTATAACTGCGGTATCAAATGTCGGACCAGGCCTCGGCGATATTATCGCCCAGCCGGTAACTTCGGACCACTGGCCGACAGCGCCAAATAGGTGCTTTATCGTTTCTCTACGTATCCGGCCTGGCAATTTTCACGATGCTGGTGCTGCTAAGCCCTGTATTTTGGCGCAATAATATCGGCCGCAAAACAGAAAAATAGACGACCCTTTAAGGCCATCCGATGAACAATCAACAACAAGCATTTATGGACACGCTGGCCGCAGCACTCAAAAATAACAGCTTTAAACGGGTCACATTTTCTGCGCGTGAAAAAGGTGATGATAAATTCAAAGCCAGTTTTGACCTGATTATCGGCGGTTCAAAAAACCTGATAAGGCACACAACATCCACAGGCCGCATGGAAACAACAAACCTTGATATCTCTGCGCTTTTGCAAAAGCTTGGCCAAGAACCCTACGCGTCCTTTCGTGCGGCTTCGCTTTTCACGCAAAACAAGGACTATCATTATGCCGAAAACCGAAAAGGCGAGCCGCGTTTTTACGACGCCTGTAAGCGACCTCATGCGTGATACCGTGCAAACCCATAATCGTCCAAAAAACTATGTGCTAAATCAGGCCCGTCCCTATTTGCGCGGGCTCGGCGTGAGCGACGATGAGGGGCGAATTGTAAAAAAATATCACCCTAAGTTTCGACAAATTGCCAATTTTGTCGAAATCAGTGTTTGAGATATTGGCGATTTTGTCCGCTTCTTCTGGCAGCCCGATTTCAATTCTCGATTTGGGCTGCGGCAAGGGCTACCTCACCTTTGCTGCCTATGATTATGTTGCTTCCCATGCGCTCTACACACCTATTGGATGCGGCATTGATATCAAGGAAAACGTCATCGATTTATGCAATCAGATCGCGGCTGAAGTTGGCTTCAGCGGCCTAAAATTCATCAACGCACGCATCGACAAAAGCCAACCGAAAGACCTCGACATTCTGATTGCGCTTCATGCCTGCGATACCGCAACCGATGATGCACTCGGCACCTCGGCGTGCGCGCAAACATGAAATACCTATTTTGGCACCGTGTTGCCAAGCGGAAATTTCGCGCCAAATCGACGGTCAAAAACGAGCTTGATCTCATCGGCCAATTCCCGCTGATGAGCATGGCGGCAAGCGGATCTGATCACTGACACCGGCGCGCTTTGCTGCTGACAACGCTTGGCTATGGACGTTAAATTTTTGAGTTCACACCGTTTAGAACATACGGCGAAAAATATAATGCTGGTAGGCAAAAAGTCTGACAAAGTGAACCGTGAAAAAGCATGGCAAGAGTATCATGCGCTCAAAAAAGCGGCGGGATTTGAAACCCATGCACTCGAAGTCCAACTGGTAGATTTAATCCCAACCTTCACATCATAAAATAGACCCAATCCTTTTAAACAAACCATGCTAATAGGTAGGAGCAATGATGCAGATCACCTACACTGCCATGAAACCCGAAAAGAGGCATACGGCGCGTGCTCACTCGTGAACGGCAAGGCCTATGAAACCAATACAGAAGGCCGAAATGCCGCTTCTTTGGGTGCTCCGAGATGAGGTCGGGATAAAAGGCGTGAAATATGGCTGCGGTATTGGTCAATGCGGCGCATGTACGGTGCACATAGACGGTGTTGCAGTGCGTTCTTGTTCTATCCAAATCAGCGATGTTGAAGGCGCTGTCCCCTTACAACCATTGAAGGCCTTAAAATCCAAACGCGCTGCATGCAGTTCAAGAGGCCTGGATCGATAATCAAGTCGCCCAATGCGGTTATTGCCAATCAGGCCAGATCATGGCCGCTGCAGCGTTTCTCGCCGAAAATCTTGAACCAACGGACGATGATATCGATAGCGCCATGTCAGGCAATTTATGCCGATGCGGCAGCTATTCCCGCATTCGTGCAGCGATCAAGCAGGCAGCCCTGCGAATTAGTGAGCAAAGCGCATGAGCAAGCTCAAAACTTTTACGCGGCGCACGTTTTTAATTGGTTCAACCGCGATTGCCGGCGGCGTTGCTTTTGGCGCTTACCACTACAAAACGCCTTATCCCAATCCATTGCTTAACGATTTAAACGACGGCGAAACAACGTTTACGCCCTATGTTAAAATTGACCAGAACGGCATAACGCTGATTACGCCGCGAACAGATGTGGGCCAAGGCGCTTATTCTATACAAGCTGCACTCATCGCCGAAGAATTGGACGTTGAGCTGGATCAGATAAACGTCGATCCGGGCATGCCTGACAAAGCCTACTACAATACCGCATTTTCTGAAGAAGGGGCACCATTTCGCACAACTGATGAAAGCTATCTGGCTGAATCAGCGCGCACAGTGGTGGACTCAGTGATCAAAATGCTTGGCGTTCAGGTGACGGGCGGCTCAACATCTGTTCCCGATGCCTATGAAAAATTGCGTTATGCAGGTGCCAGCGCCCGTGAGACCTTGAAGCTTGCAGCGGCACAAAAATCCGGCATTGATGTGAGCAACCTTACAACCGCCAACGGTGCTGTAACACTGCCCGATGGATCTTCTCTAAGCTATGTAAAGTCTCGCGCCGCTGGCGGCGAAATTGACGTTAGTGGCAGATGTGGCGTTGCGCGATCCCTCGACGTGGCGGCTTATCGGCAAACCGATGAAGCGCTACGATATCGTGGCAAAGTCCACGGGAACCCTACCCTATGGCATCGATTTCGAGCTGGATGGCATGCTGTACGCCACTGTCAAAACAAACCCCCGTAAAGGTGCGATGAATAGTTTTGACGCCTCAAAGGCAGAAAAAATGCGCGGCGTGTCAAAAATTGTACCGCTCCAAAATGGTGTGGGCGTCATCGCTGACAATACATGGCGGGCATTTCAAGCGGCAGAGGCGATCCTCTTCGATTGGGCGCAAGCGCCTTATCCAGCGCAAATGGATGACCATTGGCAAGCGCTTGAGGCATCCTTCAGTGAAGAGCAACTCGATGCTCGCACGCGCGACGAAGGCGATGTTGTATCCGCACTAGTCGGTGCTGGCGTCAATGTGATCGAAACTGAATACCGTGCACCCTATGTGGCGCATCAACCACTGGAACCGCTCGGCGCTGTTGCCCGCGTGACGACCGATCGGATTGATATTTGGACGTGCACGCAATCGCCCGGATTTGCCCGTACATCCGTAGCCAAACAAACGGGAATGGACGAATCGAAGATTTTTCTACACGTGCTTTATGGAGGCGGCAGTTTTGGGCATAGACTTGAAACACAGGTCATCAACCAGGCGGTGACCCTGGCGCAAGCCGTAAGCGGTACGCCGGTTAAGCTCACCTATCGCCGCGAAGAAGATTTCGCGCAAGATTTTCCGCGGCAAATCGCCATGGCGCGCGCTAAAGGCACCGTGAAAAACGGCCAAGTGGAAACCCTCGACCTTTCGATTGCTATGCCTTCGGTTATGTCATCGCAGTTAGGCAGGCTCGGCTTTTCGCTGCCCGGGCCAGATGCCAGTGATTGTCGCCGGCGCTTGGGATCAACCCTACGCTATCCCCAACTACCGCGTATCAGGCTACCGCGCACCCGAATTGGCGCCCATCAGTTCATGGCGCGCCGTTGGTGCCTCAACGAATGGTTTTTTCCACGACTGCGCGCTCGACGAACTTATCCATGCGGCGGGCGCAGACCCCTTGGCCGAACGCATCCGCTTGATGTGGCACGAGCCATCACGCAAGGTCTTGGAAGCAGTGGGCGAGATGTCCGACTGGGGCAGCCCCATGGGCGAAAATCGCGGTCGCGGCGTTGCCTTTTGCCTATCCTTTGGCGCAGCTGTTGCCGAAGTGGTGGAAGTAACGAACACACCCTCAAGGCATAAAAATCGACCGCGTTTTTGTCGCCGCCGAAGTTGGAAAAGTGGTCGATCCGATCAACTTTGAAAACCAAGTGCAAGGCGGTGTTGTCTGGGGTCTAGGCCATGCGATGAACTGCGAGATCACCTATCTGGACGGACAGGCCGAGCAAACAAACTTTGACGCCCACGAAGGAATGCGCCTTTATCAATGCCCGATCATCGAAGTACGCGGTTTGGAGAACGGCAACAAAGTGCGCGGTATTGGCGAGCCACCGGTGCCGCCTGCTGCCGCAGCCCTCGCCAATGCTATATTTGCTGCGACGGGCAAGCGCATCCGCGAAATGCCCTTTAACAAGCATATCGATTTTTGTCTAAGGAGCGCTGATCGTGAGGACACCAACCCTCAGCTACCAGCCTGCATCGCTATCGCTTGCTATTTCGGGCATCAGCGCGATTGCCGGCGCGATGTTGGCCGGCTTTAACACCCCTGCACCGCAATTTTTAGCAGCAGGATTGCTGGCGCTTACAATCGCATCATTTTTACGCGGCGGTCGGCGGTGGCTTGCCTATATCGCGTTTTTGTTAGCAAGTTTTGGTGCTGCCATCAGCTTTATTTTTTGGCGCGGTACCTCAAATATACCCAATTGGTCGTTTGAAATTATGATAATTACAAACACAGTCACGGCTCTTTTATTATTTTTCACACTATGGCGTGCAAAACCGCAGCAAGTTAACTCCACACTCTAAAATCAACAGAGGCATATGATATTTTCTTTGCTATCACCAAAACATGCGCTAGACGGAATGCACGCCTGATTTGGCGTTACTGGTGAATGTGCCCCTTGGCGGAACCGGTAGACGCAAGGGACTTAAAATCCCTCGATCATAGATCGTGCCGGTTCGAGTCCGGCAGGGGGCACCACTTTTAAGGCGATCGAAACTGAGTAGTTTGCGGTAACGACCGAATGCAGGGGCGAACGAAGTTGCATACAAATGATCAAAAAATTGTCACCGCAGCTATGGTTGTGATCGGGGATGAGATCTCTATCCGGTCGCACCCGCGATACCAACGCTGGTCATCTTGCCTCTATCATGACAGCGATAGGCATTGATCTGAACGAGGTTCGATTTGTGTCAGACAATCAAGACGCCATCGTTGAGGCCATAAACCAGCTTCGCGCACGAAATACATATGTTTTCACATCCGGGGGTATTGGCCCCACCCATGATGACATCACTGCTGATTCTATCGCTGCCGCCTTTGGCCTGCCCTGCGACCATGATGCCGATGCTCTTAAGATACTAGGGAGCCATTATGCGAGCCGCGGCCTCGAATTTACCGATGCACGCAAACGCATGGCGCGCATGCCAGAGGGTGCCCATCACATCGACAACCCCATTTCTCACGCACCTGGATTTGTGATCGGCAATGTTCACGTGATGGCCGGTGTACCAGCGATATTTCAAGCCATGCTGGACAATGTTGTCCCAACGCTGCGCACAGGCCGAAAATTAGTATCCCGTTCGGTCCATTGCGATTTCGGAGAAGGCATCATCGGCACGCCGCTGGGTCTCTTACAAAAACAGCACCCTGATACCATCATCGGCTCTTACCCAAAATATGTGGACGGAAAATTCTGGACCGACATCGTGGTGCGCGGCGCCGATGAGACGGCAATTGAACAGGCAGTGGTGGCAATAGAAGCGATGCTGAAAGATTTAGCCTCACCAACCGTGTCAAAATAACCTTTTCAGCCGCTAAAATAGATGCGAAACCGACACTCGATTGCACTCATTGCGATTTGCGTCTATGGCGCATCTCCAAACACTTTGGAGTTATTCGATGTCTTTGCCCGATAAAGCCTTCCCGTTTCTTGGGATCAGTTTCACCGCGATGCACGCGCGCTCGCCTGGCGGGTATCTGCGGTTAAAAAAGATTGGAAGGCGATTGTCTGCATTACGCGCGGCGGACTTGTCCCAGCGGCCATTATCAGCCGCGAACTTGGTATCCGCGTCATCGAAACCGTCTCAGTTGCCAGCTACCACGATTATGCCAACCAAGGCGAAATTTATGTGCTCAAGGAGATTTCGCCAGCGCTTATGGAAGAAGATGGCGAAGGTATTCTCATCATTGACGACTTGACAGATACGGGCAAAACGGCAGGCCTCGTGCGCGCGATGATGCCAAAAGCACATTTTGCGACCGTCTACGCAAAGCCAAAAGGCATGCCCTTGGTGGACACTTTTATTACCGAAGTCAGCCAAGATACTTGGATTTATTTCCCGTGGGACATGGGTCTGACATTCCAAAAGCCAATTGCTGAAACGCATGAGGGGTAGAACAGTCATTTCGGTGAGATACTGAAAATGAACCAAGCTGAAAAAAGCCGCGCCTTGGCGTTTATCGTTTTCACGGTGACCATAAACATGATCGGCGTTGGTATCGCATGGCCGGTACTGCCAAAACTTGTGCAAGAAATGGGCAATGTGGATCTTTCGTCCGCCGCCTACACCTATGCATTTATTGGCATCGTTTTTGCAATTTCACAGTTTTTGTTTTCGCCGCTGTTAGGCAATTTATCAGACCGATTTGGACGCAAGCCCGTTCTTATCGTTTCACTGTTTGGGCTTGGCTTTGACTATCTTTTAACAGCACTGGCACCAACTTACTTTTGGCTTGCTGTTGTGCGTTTCGTCGGAGGCATGTTCGCCGCAACCATCACCACCGCAAATGCCTACGCCGCCGATATTTCTACACCGGAAGACCGCGCGCGCAATTTTGGTTTTATTGGCGCCGCCTTTGGCGTTGGCTTTATTCTCGGCCCCCTCCTCGGTGGCTGGCTCGGCTCTATTGATATTCGCTACCCATTTTATGCCGCTGCTGCGCTGGCTCTAGCCAATGGTATTTTCGGTTGGATAATTTTACCAGAATCGCTCGCCGATACCAATCGCCGAAAATTTGATTTGTCGGAGACCAATCCGATCCGAGCGCTAAAACGTGTCGCGGCTTTTCCTTCCCTGTCGGCTCTTTTGATTAGCTTGTTTATTACCGCAACCGCTCAGCGTGGTTTAGAAGCAACGTGGGTTCTCTATGTCGATTTCCGCTTTGGCTGGGATATTCGCCAGGCCGCATGGTCCCTTGCCTTTGTTGGTATTATGTATTTTATCGTTCAAGGTTTCGCGGTTGGCCCCATCGTCAAACGCTATGGCGAATGGCGAACCGTTATAGCGGGCTTTTCAATTGCTGGCTTTTCATTTCTATTTTATGCGGTCGCCGACCAAGGCTGGATGATGTATCCACTGATTGCACTCTATGCGATTGGTAACGGCATCGGTGCACCGGCACTGAACGCAATTTGTTCAAAAACTGTGCCTGAAGACCGGCAAGGTCAACTCCAAGGCGCACTGCAATCAGTCAATGCCATGGCGGTGATCATCGGCCCATTTGCCGCCTCAATCATTTTGGGGCACGTCTCTTCATCGAACCCGATGATCAATCTTCCAGGCGCCTGGTTTGTGCTTTGCGGTATCGCGTTTGCCATCGCGCTATGGCTGACAATACGAGCAAATCAACGCTTGAAACTTGCAGGACATCCTTAAGTTTATACGGATTACCGCTTTTTCTGCGATCCGGTTTTTTTGCCAGTCCACCGCTTGGTCGATGGTGTTTCAATTTGGCGAAGCTGCGCAAAGCCAAGGGTATTTGACGTATTTTCTACAACCAGCTTTTGCCATCGCTCAAATCGTGCTTCATCGAGCAAGCCAGCTTTAATTGCCGCCTTTACGGCACAGGCTGGCTCACTCTGATGGCGACAATTATTAAACCGGCACTGCGTGACCAATTCCTCTAAATCACTAAAAACTTCAGAAAGACCTTCGGCGACATCGGTCAACTGAAGTTCACGCACGCCGGGCGTATCAAGTATCCATCCACCAAATTGCAATGGGTAAAGTGCACGGTGCGTGGTTGTATGCCGCCCTTTCGCATCTGCCTCGCGAATTTCACGGGTCGCCGCTTTTTGTTCACCCAGCAGCGAATTGGTCAGAGTGGATTTACCAACCCCCGATGAACCGACAAATGCAATTGTTTGCCCCTGCCCGCACCACTTTTTCAGCTTCGCAACATCGCTTGCGCTTTTCGCGTCCAGCGCTTCAACTTCAAGTCCCGGCATTAAATTTATGGCCAGTGCACGATAATCATCAACTGAATTGCATAGGTCAGCTTTGGTCAGAACGAGCACGGGCGTCACATTCGCCTCGCGTGCCAAGGCCAGATAGCGCTCAAGTCGCGCGACATTAAAATCATCGTTGCATGACGAAACAATCATCAGCGTATCAACATTCGCCGCAATTAACTGAACATTTCGCGCAGAACCCGCCGCCTTGCGTTGGAACACGCTAAACCGATCAAGACGGCGCAAAATGCGGTTGGTATCTTTTTCAAGCAAAAGCCAATCGCCGATCGTCACGCGCGCTTTGTGATTGATCGCGCGGGGCGAATGAATTGTGGTCTCAAGACCAACTCCAACTATGTTAATTTCACTGCGGTGGACAGCCGTTATGCGCACAGCCAAGCAACTATCGGCTTCTTCGGGCATCAATTGCGCAGCAAAAAATGGCCGCCAACCAATATGTTGAAGTATTAACTCAGGTTGTGTGTTTGCGAGAGTAACCATTCCATTTTATTAAGACATTCACCGCCGTATTGCACTTGTTTTAAATGCCAAGCACTTATCGATTGTAAAAAGCTGATACATACTTAGCTATGCAGCTCTAACAACCATAAAAGAAAGCAAACCATGACCACCTCATCTGAATACACACCACCCAAGATCTGGGAATGGAAAACAGGCAATGGCGGGAAATTTGCCAATACCAACCGACCAATCGCAGGCGCTACGCACGAAAAAGAATTGCCCATCGGCAAACATCCCCTGCAGCTTTATTCGCTGGCGACACCAAACGGCGTTAAAGTGACGATCATGCTCGAAGAACTGCTGAGCGCAGGGCATACCGGCGCGGAATATGATGCCTGGTTCATCGATATCAATAAGGGCGACCAATTCGGTTCGGGCTTTGTCAGCGTTAATCCGAATTCCAAAATCCCCGCCCTCGTCGATCATTCAACCGAAAAACCGGTATCCGTATTCGAATCAGGCCACATTCTTCTTTATTTGGCGACAAAATTCGGGACATTCTTACCCACAGATCACGCGCAACGCACGCAAACACTCAATTGGCTGTTCTGGCTGCAAGGTTCGGCACCCTATCTAGGCGGTGGATTTGGCCATTTCTACGCTTATGCACCAACGAAAATTGAATATTGCATCGACCGCTTCTCAATGGAAACAAAACGACAACTGGATGTGCTTGATCGACGTTTGAGTGAAAGCCAATTTCTCGGGGGCGATGAATACACTATTGCTGACATGGCGACATGGCCTTGGTATGGCGCGGTGATTCTCGGCACGATTTACAATGACGCTTCGACTTTTTTAGAAGCGCATAAGTATGAACACTTAGCGCGTTGGACGCGGCAAATCGCCGAGCGCCCTGCGGTTAAACGCGGACGAATGGTCAACCGTACCTGGGGCGAAGCGCATGAACAGCTCAAAGAACGCCATGACGAAGCAGATTTTGACAAGAGCTCTGGGAATACTACGCCCAGGTGAATTATATCAGTTTTCTAAATGCGCGAGGCAGGTTGTCAGCGGGTCACCCCGAAAAGCTAAATCAAATACATTTGTTTTTACTGGCCAAAAATTATTTGAAAAATAAGACCAACCCCAAATGTCGGCTTGGGGCTTGGCACCTTCCGGTTGTCGTAAGACAACGACTCCAAAGTGGAACGGCTTTGCTTGCTCGCTATTGATATAGCGATCCCAAAAATCATCAAACATATTTGGAATTTTATAACCTTGACCTACCAACCGAGCAATCGGCACATCGCCTTGCACGAATAGCCCATTGAAAAAGCAAACTGGGTCGATACCTGCGATAAATTCGACTTTGGCTTCAACACCTCGTGGAATTGTAAACGCAATTGCAGATGCTGACACTATCACTCCGCCAATAGAAATCAATTTGCCTACTCGTAAGCTCAATTACCTATTTCCTATTCAGATACATCACATGAATTTGATATGGTTTATTTTTAATTTTAATATTCTGGCACTACGATTTCCGAAAAGGAAAATTCGATGTCTGGGCAACAAATTTTCGCAAAACTAAAGCCGGTGACTACAGCAATAGGCGTAGTGTTCAAACTTCTGCCACGCTTTTTGTTCACACTCACTTGGCCGCTTCTTGAGTTGGTACCATGGAAACTTGGCATTTTTCTGCGCTTTTTATGGGCAAAGCGTCTCGCGAAATCATGTGGTGATTATGTCGTGTTTGAAACCGGCGTGCGCGTTACCTTTTGGGAGCATATCGAGCTTGGATCAAACGTTGCTATCTACGAGACATGCTATCTCGACGCCAAAGGGGGCATAAAAATTGGCGACAATGTTTCTATCGCGCACCAATCCTCGCTCATCAGTTTCGACTTTGATATCCATAATTTTGATGGACCATTGAAATTTTCACCGATGAACAAAAAGCCAATCATTATCGGCGACGATACAATGATATTTTCCGGTGTTCGCATATTTGCGGGTGCAAAATTAGCGCCGCGCACAGTCGTTGCAGCCAATGCCGTCGTCCGCCAAGGCGACTATCAGCCCGGTGTTTACGCCGGAATGCCCGCTGTTTGGAAAAAGTCTCTCTAAACGAAAAACGGCGATACATTGCTGTATCGCCGCATATTACTGCAAATGCCTGATGGCTATTTGCAATTAAGCCTTAGAAATTGTGCTAACAGCTGTTTTGCCGCTGCGCTTGTCAACTTCTGTGTCAAAGTTAACTTTGTCGCCTTCGTTTAGGCCATTCATACCTGCGCGCTCAAGAGCTGTCGCGTGAACGAAAACGTCTTGTGAGCCGCCGTCTGGAGCGATGAAACCAAAACCTTTTTGGCTGTTATAAAATTTTACTGTACCTGTAGCCATGGAGAAATTCCTTTTTTCCATTGTTTGCATGTGAAACGATAAACAACATGCTCATCGTTTCGGTTCGTCGAAAAATGGAGAAAAGTCTGAAAGGAACTCTTCGTAAGAAGAGGGAAACCACAACCAAGTCCGTCAAATGTCGATGCTAGCGCTATATGCACAGATTACGGTAATTGCAAGGCATAGTTTCTCAAGTCGAGAAAATCGAGCAACAATGGTGATGGTGATTGAGAGCATCGCGCACTTTTTTATTTGTACAAGCACCAATCGCATTTATCCCCGTTATTCACTCATGAGCAGGGTCAATAAAAATTTTTGCTACTAGATGTAGTATAATCGTATTTTTTTAAATCTATCGATTGACGCATGAGGTGCGAGTCGTTATTTATGAGCGAAACGCGATTTCGATCGCTGCATCGGGTGGTTAAGTTATTACCGGTGTTTTTCCAAATTTGATGGGTCTGTTTTGGTTGCGATGAAAAGCACATCGCTTTTTTGTGCTGCTGAAGGGGGTAGATAGTGAGCATTTTTCTGATGTAAACCGGCGGGTTAACGGTCTATTAACACAATATATGGTATATAAATAAGAATAGAGCACCAAATAATGTAGTGACGACTCCAGTGCTGTAAGAAGAGTTGACCGCCTATTGATTGATATCTCTGACAGCATAGAGCGAGCGGAAGTTGCTGGATTTATGCTGTTAAAAGTAGCGAAGAGCTGAGTAAATAAAGACGTCTGCAATCCTAGGAGGCGTTTTTGGGAACTGGAAGCAGGCAGCAAGGGGCACCTGTGGATATAACAAGATGTAGATTTGCGATCAGCCTAGCCTGACACGCTATCTACACCGAACGGAGGGACTAAAGTTATGCATATTGAACGTAAATTTACAAAAGAAGGCCAATCGGCTTACGCAAGCGTCGCGTTTCGCAAAGCCACAAGCGAAATCAAGAACCCAGACGGCTCAATCGTCTTTCGCCTTGAAAATATCGATGTGCCTGAGCAGTTCAGCCAAGTGGCGGCTGATATCTTGGCACAAAAATATTTCCGCAAAGCCGGCGTTCCTGCTGTACTGAAAAAAGTTGAAGAAAATTCAGTCCCATCGTTCCTGTGGCGGTCTGTGGCAGACGAAGCGGCGCTAGCAAAATTACCAGAAAAAGAGCGATACACATCGGAGAGCGATTCGCGCCAAGTGTTCACCCGCCTCGCTGGCACATGGACCTATTGGGGCTGGAAAGGCGGCTATTTCAACAGTGAAGCGGACGCGCAAGCCTTTATGGACGAATTGTCATACATGCTGTGCACGCAGCGCGTTGCGCCGAACTCACCGCAGTGGTTCAACACTGGGTTACACTGGGCATATGGGATAGATGGCCCAAGTCAGGGTCATCACTATGTTGATCCATTCACGCACAAACTCACGAGATCAAAATCGTCATACGAACATCCACAGCCGCATGCTTGCTTTATTCAAGGCGTTGAGGACGATCTCGTCA
Source organism: Ahrensia sp. (assembly GCA_034519905.1). Lineage (GTDB taxonomy): Bacteria > Pseudomonadota > Alphaproteobacteria > Rhizobiales > Rhizobiaceae > Ahrensia. The sequence continues at coordinate 8,528 of JAXHNY010000054.1, read as the reverse complement.
ATGAAGGCGGCATCATGGACCTTTGGGTGCGCGAGGCGCGGCTATTCAAATATGGTTCAGGCACGGGTTCTAACTTTTCATTCATCCGCGGAGAGAACGAGCCTCTATCTGGCGGTGGCAAATCATCGGGGTTGATGAGCTTTCTGAAAATCGGCGACCGCGCAGCGGGCGCGATCAAATCAGGCGGCACAACACGCCGTGCTGCCAAGATGGTTGTGGTTGATATCGACCACCCAGATATCGAGGCCTACATCGACTGGAAAGTGAACGAAGAGCAAAAAGTAGCCGCACTTGTTACCGGCTCAAAGGTCGTCTCCAAGCATCTGTCGCTCATCATGAAAGCTGCGCTAAACTGCGAAGGCGCAAATGATGATTGTTTTGATCCAAACAAAAATCCAGCCCTAAAGCGTGAAGTGCGTGCAGCGAAAAAAGCAATGGTTCCAGAGAATTACGTCCAGCGCGTGATTCAATTTGCAAAGCAAGGCTACACAGACTTGCATTTCAAAACATACGACACGGACTGGGATTCAGAAGCCTATTTGACTGTTGCTGGTCAAAACTCGAACAATTCTGTCTCGATTAAAGACGAATTTTTGCGCGCCGTAGAGGATGATGCCGATTGGGAATTGACCGCGCGCCGCGACGGATCCGTTGTCAAATCCCTCAAAGCAAAAGATTTGTGGGATAAAATCGGCTATGCCGCATGGGCGTCTGCCGACCCCGGTCTACACTATAACACCACGATGAACGATTGGCACACATGCCCGAGCGAAGGTCCAATCCGCGCGTCAAATCCATGTTCAGAATATATGTTCCTTGACGACACGGCCTGTAATTTGGCGTCGATTAATCTGCTGCAATACAAGGATGAGCAGACGAAAAACATCAATATCGCCCATTATGAGCATACAGTGCGTTTGTGGACGATTGTGCTCGAGATCTCCGTGATGATGGCACAGTTTCCATCAAAAGAGATTGCGGAACGGTCATACAAATATCGCACGCTTGGCCTTGGATATGCCAATATCGGCGGTCTGTTGATGTCATCCGGCATTCCTTATGACTCAACGGAAGGTCGCGCCATTTGCGGTGCATTGACTGCAATAATGACCGGCGTTGCCTATGCGACATCGGCTGAAATGGCAGGCGAGCTTGGGCCCTTCCCGGGCTACAAACCAAACGCCAAGAACATGCTGCGTGTGATGAGAAACCACCGCCTAGCCGCTTACGGAAAGGCGCAAGGCTATGAGGCGCTTGCGGTCAATCCTGTGCCGCTCGTACATAGCGAATGCCCCGATGCAGATTTGCCCGTGGCGGCAATGCGCGCCTGGGATCGCGCCATCGAGCTTGGTGAGAAAAACGGCTACCGCAACGCGCAGGCAACTGTGATTGCGCCAACCGGCACAATTGGTCTTGTGATGGATTGTGACACCACAGGGATCGAGCCAGATTTCGCGCTCGTAAAGTTCAAAAAGCTTGCGGGTGGTGGATACTTTAAAATCATCAACCGCGCTGTGCCAGCAGCCTTGCGCACACTCGGCTACAGCGAAGCACAAATCGCAGAAATTGAAGCCTATGCAGTGGGCCATGGCAACTTAAACCAAGCGCCGGGCATCAATCCTAGCAGTCTAAAAGCAAAGGGATTTACCGACGAGTTGATTGGTACCGTCAATACGGCGCTTAAATCAGCATTTGATATTAAGTTCGTATTTAACAAATGGACGGTCGGCGAAGACTTTGCCAAAAATACGCTTGGCTTCACAGAAGAACAGTTGAATGATTTTTCATTCGATATGCTCTCTGCGTTGGGTTTTGACAAAAAGACCATTGAGGCGGCCAACGTGCACATTTGCGGTGCGATGACCCTCGAACAGGCACCGCACTTGAAACAAGAGCACTATGCGGTGTTTGATTGCGCCAATCCGTGCGGCAAAATCGGCAAACGCTATCTGTCTGTTGAAAGCCATATTCGTATGATGGCAGCCGCACAGCCGTTCATTTCCGGTGCGATTTCGAAAACCATCAATATGCCCAACACGGCCACGGTTGAAGACTGTAAAGATGCTTATCTGTTGTCTTGGAAGCTGGCATTGAAAGCCAACGCTCTCTATCGCGATGGATCAAAACTCAGCCAGCCGCTTAATGCCTCAATCATCGAGGACGACAGCGACGAGGATGCACTAGACGATTTCATCGAAGCACCAATGGCCGCACGCGCGGTGCAAGTGACTGAGAAAATCGTTGAACGCATCATCGAGAAGATCAGCCGCGACCAAGAAAAATTGCCGGGTCGCCGCAAAGGCTACACGCAAAAAGCCAAAATTGGCGGACACACGGTGTTCTTGCGTACTGGCGAATATGACGATGGGCGTTTGGGTGAGATTTTCCTTGATATGAACAAGGAAGGATCGACATTGCGCGCACTGATCAACAATTTCGCGATCTCTGTGTCCCTCGGCCTACAATATGGCGTGCCGTTAGAGGAATATGTGGATGCATTTGTGTTCACCAAGTTCGAACCGGCAGGCCCTGTTCAAGGCAACGATGCGATCAAGCAAGCGACATCAATCCTTGATTATGTGTTCCGCGAGCTTGCTGTGTCTTATCTTGGCCGCCATGATTTGAGCCATGTTGACCAATCGACATTTGCCAATACAACACTTGGTAAAGGGATTTCTGCGGGTAAGGCAGATGCAGTCTCAGCCGGTCTGACACGAGGGCACAAATTGTCGGTTATCTCTGGCAAGGTCGACGCACCTTCGGGTAAGGCGGGTGTGACTTTAGCCATGCCGACAAATGTCACAGCGATTGCATCGGCGAGCAAATCGTCGTCACTGGCCATCGCCCCAGTTCTTCAATTGCAAGAGGAGGCATCTGCCTTCAAACGCGATTATGAGGACCGTCAGGCGGATTTCCAAGCTGAAGTGCACGAAGAAGTCGTAGAGCGAGTATCGCCAGACGTTGTGGCCAAAGCGAATGCTGACGCCGTTGTCGACGCGGCTGAAGCAAGAAAGCTGCAAAACACGCGACGCGCAAAGTCAATCATGCAGGGATACACGGGCGATATGTGTTCGGAGTGTTCAAACTTTACGATGGTGCGCAATGGCACATGCTTAAAGTGTGACACATGTGGGTCAACGAGCGGTTGCTCTTAAAAATCTGAACTAAATATCTACTAAATTGTGGCCGTGGCAAATATGCTGCGGCCACAGTTTTTTAGTTGGAAGGAATATCATCAACCATAAAACGCGGCACTATGGTGCGTGGCATTCGTCTGACTGGTAACCCTGAAGAGGTTGAATGCCGAGTGGAGAAAATAAAAGGCTTAGTGCTCCGCACTGAATTCCTAAAAAAGGTATAATCAAGAGGCAGGTTAATCAGGTTTTGATCCAGTTTTCTTTTGTACACGTATACTTCACTGAAAAACGTGTTGAAGGAGTTCTCCGAATGAACCGCACCAATAAAGCCCTAGAACTGGCTCGCATGATGATTAAGCAGGCTAAGCTTCTTAAATCAGCGGGCATGGCAATAGAGGCACGCGCAATGGCACGCCGTGCTTGGGACATGAACGTGATGGCTCATGGAACCGAGAGTCTCGTTCCGATCCCAGTGCGGGTTACAGCACGCCGCAGATAGGCGAACCAAGCTTGGCGTCATTAGCATTAAGCCTCAAGCGTTTCTTTCACCGTTGTGGCAAGCTGTTTGAGTGAGAAGGGTTTGGGCAAAAACCCAAACTGGGCGCCTTCAGGCAGACTTTTAGCAAATGCATCCTCTGCATAACCGGACACAAATATGAATTTGATGTCCGCATAATCTTTTCGCACTTCGCGCAGCAATGTTGGTCCATCCATCTCAGGCATAACAACGTCAGAGACGATGAGATCGACCTCACCCTTAAGCTCCTCCAGTATATCGAGCGCTTCCATCCCGTCTGAGGCTTCATGAACGGTATAGCCTCTGGAACGAAGTGCGCGCAGCCCGCCCATACGCACTGAATCTTCGTCCTCCACCAACAAAATCGTGGCGGATCCAGAAAGATCCCGTTTTTTGTCTGGCAACGCATCCACGACTTTTGGCTCAGCAAGTTCAGCCTCCGTGGGAATATGACGCGGTAGTAAAAGATGGAACGTGGTACCCGCGCCAAGTTCGGAATCAGCGTAAATATAGCCCCCGGTCTGCTTAATGATGCCATAGACCATCGAAAGCCCAAGCCCCGTGCCCTTACCCACTTCTTTGGTCGTGAAGAATGGCTCAAAAATCTTCTTTAATATTTCCGGTTCAATCCCCGTGCCCGTATCGACAACATCAATCATCACATAATCGGCAACCTCAAGTCCGCGATAATTAAACGAAGGTATTTCTTCGGCCAATACATTGCGCGATCGAACCGTAAGATCGCCGCCATTCGGCATGGCATCGCGCGCATTGACAGTCAGGTTCACGATGACTTGTTCGAATTGCCCGAGGTCAACTTTTACCGGCCAAAGGTCTCGTCCATGCTCAATGGTCAGATTGATATTGCTTCCAATAAGACGGGATAACAGCATTCTTAAATCGGCCAAAACATCGGTGAGCGATAAAACTGCTGGGCGTAGAGTTTGCCGCCGCGAAAAGGCGAGCAACTGACGCACTAACGATGCCGCACGATTGGCGTTTTGTTTGATATTCATAATATCAGGAAACGACGGATCTGACGGGCGGTGATTGGTCAGCAGCAAATCTGAAGCCATTATTATCGCCGTCAGAACATTGTTAAAATCATGGGCAATGCCGCCAGCAAGTTGACCAACTGCCTGCATTTTTTGACTTTGAGCCATCTCATTTTCGAGAGCTTTTTGTTCGGTGACATCCATCGCGTAAACGATAGCGGCTTCTTCGACTTCGAGCTCACTTTCTACACCCATTACGGGTGCGACGGCATTTACAAACACCCGAATGTGTTTTTCTTCCCCAGAATTATCAGCACTTAAAGAGCAATCTAACGGCTCAATATTAACTTGGTTTTGACGCGCAGCCGCAAACATTTTGCCAAATCGTTGGTGATCTCGCTCTTCTATAAGTGTTTCAAACTTAGGTCTCCTCGCCAACTCTCCTTGCCCCAGCTTGGCGCCAAACAGTCCATCAAACGAAGAATTTGTCCGTAAAATTCTACCATCGCGGTCAATTGCTGCTATCGCCATCGGTGTCGAATTGAAGAACCGGGTAAAGCGTACTTCGGCACTGCGTAAGTCTTGGCTGGCTTCTTCGCCTTCAGTCCTATTGATGACAATCGTACGCGATTGAACTGTAACACCATCGGAATGGGTTTGAACACGGTGTATCAGTTGAACAGGCAAACGCTCGCCGCTGGCTTTTGCCATATCTAAATCGAGTATAGCGGTACGCGTCGTTCCCGGTTCGCCAGTTACCGCTCTCACCAACCTTAGACTTTCATGCGCAAGTATATCCTCAATATTACGCGAACCAGCGACAAACGAAGTCAGATCGATACCAAGCCATTCAGCAAGGGTCGCATTTATATATTGCAACTGACCTTGAGTGTCAGACGCATAGAAACCAACAGGCGCACGATCCAAATGATCAATTGCTTTCTGCAAATCCAGAAAAAATTTCTCCTGGGCATCGCGCTCGTTGGTAATATCGGTCAACCGCCACGCCCGCATGATAGAATTGTTCGGGCCAATCATTGAATGAACGGCAGCGCGGTACCAATGCGCTCCCGTCCCAGAATTTTGCAGGCTTGTGGACAGCCTAAACTCTTCGTCTATTTCAGCCGAATTTTGAGCGTTGTTTGCGAGGCGATAGAGCGCGTTAGCAGCTTCTTCTTGATGCGAAAGTACATTTTCCAGCGATTGCAGATCAACAACATTCTTTACGCCAGTCAAATCGCCATAGGCTTTGTTTGCATACACGATATCGTTTTTCTCATCAGTGACGCAAATACCTTCCGATAAGCTGTTTAAAAAAGAACCGCCAATATCATCAGATGCGCGTGACGAACTAAATTCGACTAAGCCGATAGCCATAGCAAAAAGAAAAAAGACGCCAATCATCGCCAAAACGCCGAGGAGCCCCAGTAAAAAGCCCTCATCGACAACTTCTCGAAAAAAGAAAAGGAACCCCAACCCGACGAGAACAAATGCGCCAAGGGCCATAAGGCGAATAGCTTTTGCCGGTCGACTGCCCCGATAGACCAGCGGCTCAATTTTCGTTACCGTAATTTTTCTATCCGCCATTTATTGTTCCAAATACTTTTCGGCCGACGCAAAGCATTGCCCACTCCACCCCAAATCAGCACCGTAGCTCTGTTTGAATCACAAAGCTGTTGGCGGTTAAACCCCTTTAGCGGAAAAATTTGTAAATAGCGTGGAATATTGATAGCAATTTCGAGCGTTTCCATGATGAACTGCAAAAGGCGGAGTATATACCTTGAATGATTATCTGGTTGTAGCTTTTGGCGAACAAAACGCTCAAATCGCGTATATTGCATTACTGGTAGCTGCAGCACTCGTGGGATTGTGGATTGTGATGCGCGTTGCGCAGATTTCGCAGCGGCGTGTTTGTCGTTGGTGGCAACTCAAGAAAACATCGCCTTTCAGTTATAGACGCAGCACCAATCGACAACCGCCGGCGAATTGTTCTCGTAAAGCGCGACGACGTCGAACATCTGATTTTGATTGGCGGCATGAACGATGTGGTTATTGAGCGCGATATTGGGAAACATCCCACGCCAGCAGTGACCGAAGCATCGCAGCCGCAGGCCGCTAAACAGAAGCCAATTCTGTCACCAAAGGCACTTGAAGCTCAAATCACGCCTACTGTCGCGGCAGGGCTGGGTGTCGTCGCTGGTTCAGTATCCGCGCTCGCTGCTCAACCAATAGCCAACAAACCGACGCAAATTGAAACTGTTCCTTTAAGCTCAGTCAGAACTGATCCTATTGTGGAACAAAAAACAAGCGCTGCAGAAAATATCGTTCATCAAACTGCCCCGCCGCAGCCAGCACCATATGTTGCGGTAACAACACAAGCGCAAACAGTGCCAGATTTGGATATTGATGTAGATCTATCGCCAGACAAACTTTTTAGGGATTTAGAACAACCAAAAGTAAATCCCGCCGACATCCGCGGTGAAGGTCAAAAAGTTCGGTTCAATGAGGACCGTATAGACGATGGAATGGAAGAGTTGCTAGATATGCTCACCGGCACATCGCAACCAAAACTCAATCAGTAAAACAGATTTAAAAAATTCGTTCCACTGCCTGCAGCCTATTCATCGCGATAAATTTTTTCTCTGCGCTCATGGCGCTCCTGAGCATCCAGCGAAAGTGTCGCGATTGGGCGTGCATCCAGTCGCATGATGCCGATCGGGTCGCCCGTTTCTTCACAATATCCATAAGAGCCATCATCGACACGTCTTATTGCCATATCAATTTTATTGATCAGCTTGCGCTGGCGATCGCGTGCGCGCAACTCTATGGCGCGATCAGATTCCGACGTGGCTCGATCTGTTATATCGGGATGGTTTGAGCTCTCACGCTGAAGGTGATCGATCGTCTCGCGCGATTCCTGCAAAAGCTCTGCCCGCCAAGAAACAAGTTTTGCACGGAAATAGGCCCGCATACGATCGTTCATAAATGGCTCATTATCACTCGGTCGATAATCAGAAACCTTCGTATTCCCAGACATCTATATACTCCCGCTTCCCTGCTGCGTCGCTATATAGTCTTGGCAGACCAAGTGAACAAGCTTTTAAAAATCAATTTTCTGTTTGTGTAAAATATGTGTCAAATACTTGGAACTGGTATCCGATCAAACAGCATTGAGTTTAAGAAGGTGGCACGGTAAATCATCAAAAATGAGTGCCCTACAGGATTTAAAATGAGCAGACTTTTTTTATTGCGTCATGCCAAAGCAAGCTGGGCTGATCCTGGTATGCGAGATTTTGACAGAAAATTATCCCAAGAAGGTATCGAAGAAGCAGCGGCCATGGGCAGCGCCTTAAGGCATCGGGGTTTGGTTCCTAACAAAATAATTTGCTCATCTGCACTGCGGGCTCGCCAGACCTTTGACGCCATGAATAATGGTCACAGTGACGACTGGATCACACGCGTTGATTATGATGAAAAACTATACTCAACCGATGCACCCGGTTATCTGGAAGTCGCAGCGGCGACCCATTTCTCGGGTGATCTCATGTTGATTGGTCATAATCCCATGCTTGAAGACTTAGCGATCGGTCTTGGCCAAAACGGCAATCATGAAGCCTATTCCCAAATCAACATGGGCTTTGCAACGGCGGCTGTGGCAATCCTTCATTTCGATGGAAATTTTTCTGATATCCAGAAGGCAAAATGGATTTTAGACGACTATATTCGGCCGCGGGATATTTAATAGACCATCTTATTGCAATGAGAACTTTCAACCAAGCAACTTAGTGCCTACATCTCCGGCAAGATCGATCATATAAACAAGGCAGCAGTAGTGGCTTCATTAACAACCTTAGGCGACGAAGCGCTGTGATTGCGTTA
>JAXHNY010000034.1:0-12452 GCA_034519905.1 Ahrensia sp. | reverse complement strand
ATGCTTCGCCGTTCCGGTTACGTATTGCTTTTCTTGTAAGGTGGCAACCGTATCTGCGGTTGTTTGCGCGCGCCCATCAATACGCTGGCTCTGCGAATTATCGACGACGATGGCAACCGTTGTTGGCAGGCTGGCGCGGTCTTCTTGGTTAATTACGGGATTGGCCAATGCAGCGGCCAGCGCAAAAAAGGCGACACTGCGCAGCGGTGCACCGCGCAGTCGCACAAACAAAATCAGTGCAGCAAGACAAATCGCTGCTACCACCGCTGCCCAAACAAATGGCCAAGGCAAAAAGGGATCAAAGCTGATGGAATAATTGTTCATGCCAGATCCCAAATCCCTATTGCATCATTGCCCAAGCCGTTCCAGCAACGCTGGAATGTGCACTTGGTCAGCTTTGTAGTTGCCGGTGAGCATATACATTAAGATGTTCACGCCAGAGCGGAAGGCATAGATCCGTTGCAACGGATTGCCCGACACAACGGCGCGCATCGGTTGTCCTGCATCATCCAGCGCCCATGCGGCAGCAAAATCATTGCCGGTGATCATAATGGGTGTAACCCCGTCGCCGCGCCGCACGGGACGATCATCGTCGATGTTTTCTGGCACGCTTGCCTCAATCCAGAGCGGCGAGCCATCGTAAAGGCCAGGAAAATTATCAAGGATATAAAACGATTTTGTCAGCACGTGATCTTCGGGAACGGGCTCAAGCGCGGGCACATTTAAATTGCGCATGATGGCGCGAAGCCGATCGTTTTCGGGACTTTGCCCAGCGTTCAATGCGCCGCCAATCTCATCGCGTGTATCAAACAACACTGTACCACCGTTTTGCATATAGGCATCAAGGCGGGCGATCGCCACATCCGACGGCATGTCAGCATTGGCATCGATGGGAAAATAAATCAGCGGATAGAGCGACAATTCGTCTTGCGCTATATCGAGGCCGATGGGCTCATTTGGCTCAAAAGCCGTGCGGGTGGCGATAAAACGGCTTATGCCCGAGAGGCCCGCCTTGGTGATTTCATCTGTCGAGCTAATGCCCGTGAGTACGTAGCCTAGCCGCGTTTTTTCGAGCGATTCTATCAGCGCTTCATCGCCGGCCTTTATGTCCTGCGCTTGTGAAACTTGCGGCGCGAGTAACATTGCCAAACTGATGATTGCTAAAGCTGCAGTCGTTGGCGCGGACAGGCGGCTCAGATTTTTCAGCTTTCCGTTGATCCAGAGCATCGCCAAGGTGTCGACTATGAGCAGCAAAAATGCAGCACCGAAAAGCCAACCGCTTAGGTCTCGTTGTTCGGCGGCAGCATAGGCAAGTGATTGTGCGTTGGGGACAGTTTGATCAAGATTGAATGGGTTCAGAGCATCGCCTTCGGTCAAAATATTGCGCGCGGTAAAAGCATCGGCAATGCCGTAGAGTCCAGCTGGATTTTCAAATGTTGCTTGAGGTGAAATGCCGGTTTCAAGCGGTTTTACATATATCGGCGGGGGGCTGAGTTCGCCATCGCTGCGCAAAATGCGCAAAGGGTTAAGCGTCTGCGTGTTGGTCGAAGCGCCTGAAATTTGAGCCGCGCCTGTGTTGCTCGACAGGTCAGCAATGCGCCGCAAAATTTCAATAAATGAACCACTGATCGGCAGATTTGACCACGTGGCTTCGGCGGTCACATGGAACAGAACGATGGTGCCGTTGCCGCGTCTTAATCCCGTAATCAGCGGCGTGCCATCGGCAAGGCTGGCCCATGTGCGGTTTGCAAGCTCGACGTCAGGCTCTGCCAGCAATTGGCGGCTGACCGAAACATCTTCTGGTGCATCAAGTTCGGCGAAAGGTCCTGTGGTTGAGAAGGGCGCTACAACCTGCGGCTCGGTCCATGTGAGTGCGCCGCCGAGCTCCCGCGCGGACGAGCGAAGTCGCACCGGCAAAAACGGATCGTCCTCAGCCGATGCGGCAAGACGCGGGCCAGCAAAGCGCACGAGCGTGCCGCCCGCCTCAATCCAGTCGGCGACCTTGGCCTCGACGTTCTTAGGCAAAACGCCGATATCCGACATGACGATGACGGCCAGTACAAGGTCAATGAGTATGAGACATCAATGTTCAAATCATTGGTCCGCGGACGGATGATGTCGGCGTAAGGCTCGATGGCGCGGGCGATATAATAAAGCGGCGAAAGCAATGGCTGCGCCTCTTCGCCAGCGCGCCCACTTAAAAGCGCGATACGACGGCGACGATTATTTTCATCAAGAAGATAGACCGCGGCTGCATGGCTTTGCTCTGCGATGCGCAAAACCGCCATATCATTGCGCAGTTCAAACGGCACATCAAATTTGGCAACAGCTTCGGTTGCGCCTGTTTCAAATTGTGCCTCAGCCGTTGCGAGCAGCCTATTTTTCTCGTCAAAAGCGGAGACCGACACAATTTCCGGCACACTGGAATTGCCCGTGCGGACAATCGTTGCTTCTAACGCATCGGATCGGTTCTGCGCCCCACTTAAGGCCGCAAGATTATCCGTGTTGCCGCCAAAATAAAGCGTGCTTGTGATGGTCGAGCCGGAAATAGGCGCAAAGGCTTGCTGGTCATCTGTGTGTGCCAGCCCATCACTCAGAATGGCTAGCGTTGCATTGGGGCTTTCACGCGATGCCTCCACGAGACGTGAAATCGCGATGGCGCGGTCTGGTGTAGCAGCAATGGGCTCAATGGCCGCAAAGCTCGCCGCCGCCGTTGTGGCATCCGTGAGTGACACCGTTGAATTGGGCGCAGATACGGTCGCGCTGATGGCTACTGGTTTTCCCTGTTCGCGCGCTTGCTCGATGAGCGATGCGCCGGTTCTTTGCCGCGCTGCCCACTCGGGTGCTGCTGCCCACGAATTATCGACCATGATCAAAACAGGGCCATCGCCAAGAGCAACGTTAGCCTGCGGATTGATGAGCGGTCGCGCCAGCGCAAAAATCACCAAGGACGCTAAAAGAAGCCTCAACAGTGTTAACCACCACGGGCTTTTCGCCGGGGTTTCCTCGCGTTTTATGAGGCTTTGCAAAATGCGAAGGGGCGGAAAAATTTCAGTATCTGGTTTTGGCGGAGTTAAACGCAGGAGCCACCAGATGACGGGCAGGGCGATCAAGCCAAACAGAACAGCGGGAGCAGCAAAGGCAAGCGGTAAACCGAGCATCACACGCCTCCGCCTTGAGGTGCGGTGGCAACGGGGTTGCCTGTGAAATAGCCGTGCAGCTGCACTAATGTTTCCGAGGCAAGGCGGTCCGTGCGGCTGACGGTATAGCTGCCCCCATGGGCGCGGCAGCGTGCGCGCAGCACATCGCGGCGGGCATGATAGAGGTTTCGGTATTGCTCGCGCCAGTCTTGGGCTCGGCCCGATGTCAGTTTAATGCCTGTTTCAGGATCCAAGAATTCAACACGGCCATCATAGGGAAACTCTTCTTCAGCGGGGTCTGCGACTTCGACCAGATGCATCCGCGCGCCTTGCGCCCCGATCTGATCGATCATCGCGATGGTGGTATCGGGTTCGACCAGAAAATCGCTGATGATAACAATGTCGCTATGGCGCTGAACCATGGTAAGCGATGGTTCATTGGCCGTCTCACTGGTTGAGTTTGCAAAAGCGGTTGCCAATCGCTGCGCACCATTGCGCGATGCTGCTGGTTTCAGGAGGCTTGGATAACCAATGCGCTCGCCTGCTCTTGAAAAAAGTTCAGCGAGAGCAAAAGTGATGACCAGCGCGCGCGATTCTTTTGAGACGGTCGCTGCCGACGACTTGAACAGCATCGATGGGCTTTTATCGACCCATAGCCATATGGTGTGCGCGGCCTCCCATTCCTGATCACGCACATAGGTTTGATCGTCGCGCGCCGAGCGGCGCCAGTCGATACGCGCCATGGTTTCGCCCACCGCATAGGGACGGTATTGCCAGAACGTTTCGCCGATGCCGCGCTTTTTGCGGCCATGCCATCCGGCCACAACGGTGTTTGCAATGCGCTGTGCTTCCACCAACAATTCAGGCACCAAGGCTGCCCGCTGACGCGCCCGCTGAAGCGCATCTTTGTTGCTGGTTGCTGCTGTTGCCTGACCGATGGGGGCCATTAAGAATATCCCGAAATTAATCCAATGTTCACTCGATGGCTGAAACGAGATCTTTAATTATTTTTTGCACGCTCATGCCCTCGGCGCGTGCTGAAAATGTGAGCGCCATGCGATGTTGCAGCACGGGTTCTGCCAAGGCTCGCACATCATCAATGGATGGCGCAAATCGTCCATCATAAAGCGCGCGTGCACGTGTGCACAGCATAAGTGCCTGACTTGCGCGCGGACCGGGGCCCCAAGCGATATTTTTGTCGGTCGTGGCTATGCCATGACCGGGCCGGGCGGAGCGCACGAGTTGCAAAATTGCGTTCACCACACTTTCAGGCACGGGCATGCGGCGCACAAGCTGTTGCAAATTTTGCAATTTGACCGTGTCGAGGACAGGTGATGCTTTTTGTGCGATGATGCCCGTGGTTTGCAGCAAAATCTGACGCTCGGCTTCAAATTCTGGATAGTCGATGTCGACTTGCATTAAAAAGCGATCAAGCTGCGCTTCAGGCAATGGATAAGTGCCTTCTTGCTCTAGCGGGTTCTGCGTGGCCAGAACGTGGAATGGCGCGGGCAAGTCATGGCGCGCACCGGCAATCGTGACATGATACTCCTGCATCGCCTGCAACAAAGCCGACTGCGTGCGCGGGCTTGCGCGGTTAATTTCGTCAGCCATGAGCAGCTGTGTAAAGATCGGGCCTTTTACAAACCGGAAAGCGCGCTTGCCTTTGCCGTCCTCTTCCAGAACTTCAGAACCCAAAATATCGGCGGGCATCAAATCGGGTGTAAACTGGACGCGTCCTGCCGTAAGACCAAGCACAACCCCCAGCGTTTCAACGAGTTTGGTCTTCGCAAGACCCGGCACGCCCACCAGCAGAGCGTGACCGCCAGACATAATGGCAGTGATGGTGCTCTCAACAACGTGTTCCTGCCCAAATATCACTTTGGCGATTTCTGCTTTTGTCGCTGCGATATCTGCCAAGGCTGCTTCTGCCTCTGCGATAATTTTTTTGGGATCGGTCGTTTCAGCGGCTGTGTGAACGCTCATTTAAACTATCTCCGTTGTGACGGTGCAACCGCTTATAAACTAATTCATAAGCTGGTACTGACAAGTGCACTAAGACTGACTATTTCGTGAGTGGCAACCAAATTACGATGATTTAGCTGCGGCAAAGGAAATATGAATGCGAAATAACGGCAAAGCAAAGGCCGGCGGCGCGCCCACGAGCCTTGGCGGCTTGCAAGATATGCTGGCGCGGGCACAAAGCAGAGGGAAAAGCCTGCCGCCTGTTGATCAATGGAACCCGCCATTTTGCGGCGATATTGATATGGAAATACTTGCCGATGGCTCATGGCACTATTTAGGCACACCAATTGGCCGCCCTGAACTTGTGCGCTTATTTTCTTCTATCCTGCGCAGAGATGAGGATGGTAAAACCTATCTCGTCACGCCTGTGGAAAAAGTGGGCATTCGGGTTGAAGACGCGCCATTTTTAGTCGTCGAGATGAATGTTGCCGGTGAGGGTGATGCGCGCAGGCTGACGTTTCGCACGTTGACCGGCGATATTGTTGAAGTCGGGCCAAGCAACCCGCTGCGGTTTGAAATTGAAAATAAAACGATGGGCCTGAAGCCCTATGTGCGTGTGCGTGGTCGCTTGGAGGCCTTGGTTGCCCGCGCCGTAATGTACGAAATGGTCGCCATTGGCGAACACATTAAGATTGATGGCGTGTCGATGTTTGCCGTGCGTTCCAACGGTGAGGTCTATCCGATGATGTCGTCGGCCGAACTCGATAAGGCAAGCGCTTGACGCACGTTTTCAGTCGATGATTTTCGCCAGCGCGCGCGCCGCACGAGTGGAAGCGCACGATCAGAAGAGTGCGGAGATTTTATGCTCAACCGCCCGTTTGAAGATACGATTCGCGAAAATGCCAATCGTGAGGCGGCGGTGCTGGTCGGCGTGATAGATTCTCCTAATGAGCCGCGCATTTTGCTCACCCAGCGCACTCAAACTATGCGCACGCATTCTGGCCAGATTGCATTTCCTGGCGGGCGCGCCGATGAGGATGATCGTTCGGTGGAACACACGGCGCTTCGCGAAATGCAAGAAGAGACAGGGATTGGCGCTGATCACATTGAAATTGTGGGGCGTTTGCCGATTTATCTGTCGGGTTCGGGCTATCGCATTCACCCCATTCTTGGCGTTATTTCGGGTGACTATACCATTGTGCCAAATGCCGATGAGGTGGCCTTAGTGTTTGACGTACCGCTGTCATTTTTGATGGATGGAGCCAATCACAAAATGGCTTCGCGCGACTGGCAAGGTGCACCGCGATATTTCTATGAAATACCTTACAAAGAGCATTATATATGGGGTGTGACGGCGGGCATTTTGCGCGTGATGTATGAAAGGCTGTATCGGTGAAAACGGACGTGACGATTGCGCCGCCATGGCTTGCCCGAAAAGATGTGCAGACGCTTTTCGACGTGCTGGAAGCAAATGGCGGCCAAGCGCGCATTGTTGGCGGCGCTGTGCGCAATCATTTGCTTAAAGTTGCAGCCGATAGCGATGTGGATTTTTGCACAAACCTAATCCCGCAAGAGGTGATGGCGCGACTTCAAGCGGCCAATATCAAAGCCGTTCCAACGGGCATCGATCACGGCACGGTGACGGCAATCATTGACGGTGCACCGTTTGAAATTACGACGCTGCGGCGCGATGTCACCACCGATGGCCGCCATGCGCAGGTCGCCTTCGGCGGCGATTTTGCGCAGGATGCGCATCGGCGCGACTTTACGATCAACGCGCTGTATGTTGATCGACATGGCGCAGTGTATGATTATGTTGGCGGCTTAAGCGATATTGACCCGGTGCAAATTCGGTTCATCGGCGAGGCGCAAAAGCGCATCGAAGAAGACTATTTGCGCATTTTGCGGTTCTTCAGATTTTTCGCCCAGTTCGGAAAATTTAGGCCGGACACGGAGGGGCTTAAAGCCTGCGCTAGGCTCAAAGACGGCATGGCCGGACTTTCGGCTGAGCGCATATGGTCTGAGATGCGCAAGCTACTGGGCGCAGACGATCCTTCGCGCGCGCTTTTGTGGATGCGTCAGTCAAGTGTGCTGAGCCAGCTTTTGCCCGAGAGCGAAAAGTGGGGCATTGATGCAATTCCGCCGCTGATGGAAGCCGAAGCGAAATTCGGCTGGGAGCCTGATAGCCATCTTCGGTTGATGGCCATTATTCCCGCGCGCCAAGAAACGGTCAACGATATTGCCAAGCGCTGGAAGCTGGCCAATCATGAGCGCGACCGGTTGCGGGCGTGGGCGGCGCTGCCAAATCTGCCTACCTGACGATGCCAACGCATTGCGCGCGCTCGCCTATCGCCATTCAAAAGGCGCCGTGATCGACGGGCTAAAAGTGCAGGCGGCGCTGCGCCGTTCTGATGAACTTGGTGCTGCCGAGGCTATTTTAAGCGGTTGGCCTGTGCCCGTCCTGCCTATCAAGGGCGCAGATTTGATGGCACGCGGGTTTGAAAAGGGGCCCGCGCTTGGCGCGAAGCTTAAAGAGCTAGAAGCCGCATGGGTGGCCAGTGACTTTAAAATGAGCCGCGAGGTGCTTTTGACGATGCTCTAAATCAAAGGCAGAATTTCGTCGCCGAGTTTAACAAAGCCCGGCTCAACGACAGTGGCGATAATGCCGCCATGGCCGCGCACCGCATTGTATCCGCCGGAGCCGAACTCTTCTTCCATGCGGCTGCATGGTGCGCAAAGCCCAGTGCCTTTCAGCGTTGCAGTGCCGAGTTTGAAGGTGGCGTCTTTCAGCGCCAACAAGTTGATGCCGGAGACAACGATGTTGCGCCGAAGTTGGCCAGGCGAAACTTCACGGCAGCCAACAAGGCTGGCAATGACGGGCAAGTGTTCTGCCTGAATGAGCGAGACGGCGCGCTTACCGGGCTTCGTGCGGTGGTCACCGACCAACCCAAAATCGGCGATGTCGCACTCGCCCAAAACCGTCATTGGCGCACGGCGCAAGGTGCGGATGCCGATCCATTCGACTTTGCCGACTTGAGCAAATTGCCCTAGCAAATGCGCCATGGTGAAAGTGCCGGCGATGCTCACAGGCTCACGGCCACTTAACCGCTGGCGGCATGGAAGACAAAATGCTCTCCACATTGCCGCCGGTCTTAAGGCCAAAAATCGTGCCGCGATCATGGAGCAGGTTGAACTCGACGTAGCGGCCACGGCGCACCAGCTGTTCGTCGCGGTCAGCATCCGTCCAATTCTGGTTGAAGTTTTTGCGCACGATGTGCGGATAGACCACCGCAAAGGTGCGGCCGATATCTTTGATCATGGCGAAGTCAGCGTTCCAGCCGCCGGCCTCTTCGGGCGAATGACGCCAGTCGCAGAAAATGCCGCCGATGCCGCGCGGCTCATTGCGATGTGGCAGGTGAAAATACTCATCGCACCATTTTTTAAAATAGGCGTAGTCCGCCACTGCGTGCTTGTTGCAGGCCAGTTCAAACGACCGGTGAAAGGCAATCGAGTCTGGATCTTGTTGGGTGCGCCGCCGATCTAAAACCGGGGTCAGGTCCGCGCCGCCTCCGAACCACCACGACGATGTGACAACCATGCGGGTGTTCATATGAACCGCAGGCACGTTTGGGTTTTGTGGATGGGCGATGAGAGAAATGCCTGACGCCCAAAAGCGAGGGTCTTCTTCTGCGCCGGGCATTTGTTTGCGGAACTCCGGCGAGAACTCGCCATAGACTGTCGATGTATGAACGCCGACTTTTTCAAACACGCGGCCATACATCATCGACATGGTGCCGCCGCCGCCCTTGCCCTCGTCGCGGCCCCATTGCTTTTGCTCAAAGCGCCCCGGTGCATATTCCGAGAATGGTCCGGTCAGATCATCTTCGAGCTTTTCGAAATCGGCGCAGATACGGTTGCGCAATTCTTGAAACCAGCTTTCGGCAGCGGCTTTTTTAATCTCGATATCATCCGGCAGACCGATTGGCAGCGTTGGCCGTTCACTCATTTTAACATACCCCAAACCCTGTTTGGCTATCTGCTACCTTGTAAGCTACGTTTTGCCAAGTTTGCAGATCGCTTTTGAAGCCCTTTTTGTGCGAAAAGTCTTTTGAATTTTTTCTGGTTTGGCTGTAAAAGAAGATACAGAAGGTAAGCGTCGGGAATTAACATGGCACCGCCACGGATACCCAGAGAAAAGATGTCTGCCACTTTGGCGCGCAGCCGTGCGAACGCGGAAGCTATGACTTTTGTGCGCAAAACATACCGCCAACCCCGTGATGCAGCGCGCGAAACCGCGAAAAAATGGTTCAAAGAATATCCCAAGGCAGCCTATTGGACACAAGTGGAAAGCTGGCGACTGTTGGAAGATAACATCGTGGAATTTACGATGCGGCGTTTGCCGACGGCCGATTGATTTCTGTCACTAAGACGCGGCTAAGCGTTGTCGCAAACGGGTGATTTGCAACTTGAAGGTTTGAAATAAAATTTGGCAGCCACGGTGGATCGGCATGTTTGTCGATTGTCGCGGGCAACCCAAAGACTTCGATAGGCGTTGCTGGGGTATTGCAAAATTTTTGAAACGCCAGACCGATGGAAGCGTTACCTTCGCTCCTTCCTGCAAAGCTAAGCCGAAGTTTTTCGGCGCAGACCTGCAAATGGGTCAGCGTGTAACGCAGCGCTTTCAAACGCTCAATCACAAGCGCAAAGGTGATGGATTGGTTGCGTTTAGCCTGTTGCGCGTTGATATGGACGATGTGCTGAAACGCATAGCGTTGATCAGCTGAAGATAGATTTTGCAGGCAAGCCAGTTGCAGAAAACGCGCGGCGGCTTCGGCTTTCGCCAAGGTTTCTGCGATATAAGCGCCAAGACGGCGCGGAAGCTGCTTGTTTTTGTGCTTTATGAAAAAAAGCGATGCCAGAAAAAGCCAGCCGCTGACCATGCCCAAAAGGGCGAGGCGGTTTTTCTCAATGGCAGCGGCGCGGTTCATCGGTGTTCCGTATTTAAAGCATTTCGGAAACACTATAAATCAAGTCGAAGGCCGTTCGATAAGTTGGTCTGTTCGTCCGCGACGCCCCCTTCTTGGCGTAATTCCTGCGTCTTTTTTTCCTTTTCTGTGTCCGGGTTTTTAGTTTTCTCCCCATCCCTCCCTTCGGGGAGATCTGGCTTGCGCTTACCTCCGCCCCCTTGCGGGATATCCCGTTATGCGCTGCGATCGAGTTTCTTTTTTTTCTTGAGCCTTCCCTCTATATTTTCCTCCCTTTCCGATCCCCCTCGAGGTTTTAGTTCTTTCATTTGGTCCCCTCCCTGCCTTCCCCTTAAATCCTTCCCTCTCCCCTCCCTTCCTTCTGGAGGTACCAAGATTTTTATCCCACTCCCCCCCTCCCCCGGGGGTTCTTTTTAACTTCTCCTCTGTGGGCTCTTAGTACTAACCCCCCCCTTCCTTTCCTTCTCTTTTTTCTTTTCCCTCTCTTTTGAATATCCCTCTCTTTTCTCTCTCTCCCCAGTCTCCCGTAGCCTTTTATGTTCTTCTGCTGATTTTTCATCCCTCCTTTCTTTATTCATCCCAAATTCTTCTCATTCCCTCATTTCCTTCTTTTTCTGTTAGTTTTGTTTCGCCTGTTTCTTTCTCTTTATCATTCCCTCCTTTCTTTTTTTCTTTCTCCCTCTCCCCTCCTCCCCTCCCTTTCCCTTTTCCCCCCCCTCCTTCCCTTCCCCGTCCCCCCCCTCCCCCCCCCCGTAATTTTGTTTGAAAAGTAAAAGTTTTGCTTGGTTTTAAAGATCAAAATTTGACCATTTGCTTGAAATTTAGACGTTTATGTTCACAATAGTCTAACAATCTGGATTTCGTTTCATCATGCAAATCATTTGCTGCCGCGCGACATCAGCGCATGATCTTAGCGCTGGACTGGAAATTCGCGAGGCGGTGTTTATCGTTGAACAAAATGTGCCTGCCGCACTTGAGCGTGATGGGCACGATAATGACTGTCTACACTATCTGATCACGGTTGACGGCATCGCGATGGGCACAGCGCGGGTCATGGTGCTCAACGATAAATTCAAGTTTCAGCGGGTCGCCATTTTGCCGGTGGCGCGCGGTATTGGACTTGGCGCGACGCTGATGCGTTTTATGATGGATGATCTGGCGGCGCGTAATGATGCGGCTGGCAAAAGTGTTTTTCTATCGAGTCAAGTCAGCGCCATCGGCTTTTATGAGCATTTGAGCTTTGAGATCTGTTCAGATGCCTATATGGATGCAGGCATAGAACACAAAGACATGGTGCGACCTATCACTGCGCAATAGATCGCCTTTTGAGCTGATTTAGTCGATGCTGGCATGGTCATTTTGAACCGTTGCTCCAATTATAGGTTAATTGAGGTCACAAATGTCGCTATTTGATTGGTTTGAACAAAGGGTTGACCCTTTTCCGCCGCAAGAGGTGACGCGGCCACCTGAAACGCTTTTCGCGTTTTGTGTGCATTACACCCAAGGCTTTTGGCCATGGCTCATTTTTGTTGCGTTTTTGACCGCAGCAATCGCCATCATGCAAGTTCTGGTGTTCGGCTTTTTGGGCGAAGTGGTTGACTGGCTTGCCACCGCCAACCGTGAGACATTTTTTCAAGACGAATTTTGGTCGCTGTTTTGGATGGGCGCTGTCGTCATCGTTTTGTTACCCGTGGCAGGCGCGCTGCACACGCTGATTATGCATCAAGTCTTGTTTGGCAACCATCCGATGCGCATACGGTGGCGCGCGCACCGATTTATGCTCGGCCAAAGTTTTGGGTTTTATCAAGATGAATTTGCTGGCCGCGTTGCCACAAAGGTCATGCAGACTGCGCTTGGTGTGCGTGAAACGGTGGCAAAAATTCTCGATGTGCTGGTTTATGTCGGTGTCTATTTTGGCGGTGCGCTGATTTTGGTGGGCTCGCTCGACTGGGCCATGATGGTGCCGTTTTTGGGCTGGCTAGTGCTCTACAGCGCGTTGCTTTATCGCTATTTGCCAAAAATGCGCGAAATATCGGAAATTCAGTCCAATGCGCGGTCAACCATGACCGGACGTATTGTTGACAGCTACACCAACATCATGACGGTCAAGCTGTTTGCCCATTCGCGGAGCGAGCAGGACTATGCAAAGGAGTCCATGACGCAGTTTTTGGGCACTGTTTATCCGCAAATGCGCATCGGCTCAAAGCTTAATATAGGCCTGGATCTGGTCAATTCTGCGCTGTTGTTTTCCGTTGGGCTCATCGGCCTGTTGTCATGGCAGGCGGGGGGTGCAAGCGTTGGCGCCATCGCCGTTGGTGTTGGTTTGGTCATGCGGCTTGAGGGGCTATCAGCAATACGTAACCCG
>JAXHNY010000052.1:0-24831 GCA_034519905.1 Ahrensia sp. | reverse complement strand
AAGTTACGTATTGCTGGTGATGAGGTTGGAGAGCTGCTGGCGCGCCTGCAGCAACTGGTTGAGCGCATCGACCTTGCGCGCCACCGCTGCGGGCGAGAAGTCGTCCATCGACTCGAAGGTGATGTCCACCGACAGGTTGCCCTCGCCGGTCAGCGTGTTGGGCACCTGGAACGCCACCCGCGGCTTCATCGACTTCATGCGCGAGTCGAAGTTGTCCACATCGACATCAAGGAACTTGCGGTCCGCCACGGGGGCCAGCGGCTCGGCCGGCTTGCCCGACAGGTCCGACAGCACGCCCATCACGAACGGGAGCTGCACCTTCTTCTCGGCGCCGTAGAGTTCGACGTCGTACTCGATCTGCACGCGCGGGGCGCGGTTGCGGGCGATGAATTTCTGACTGCTGGTGGCCATGGGGCGTGTCCTCTCGGGGGTCAGGTGGTCAGGAACCGGTGGCCTCACTTGGCGGTATTGTGTTTTTTTCGCACCAAATCGGTTCGTTTCTGGGGGTCTGGCTCGGCGGATATCTCTACGATCAGTTCGGCACCTATGACCCCGTATGGTGGCTTGGTGTCATGCTTGGCATTGTTGCGGCAATTATGCATTGGCCCATTAAAGAGCAAGGTGTGGCAAGGTTAAAGCCAGCCTAGAGCTGGTCAGCACTTTTCCAGCCCCGTTTTGCTGCACTTAAAAAGCCGGCGCGCGTATCGGGCGCTTTAATGGCCCGCGGATGATAAATATCGCGGTCCAAGAAATATGCCAATAGGCGAAATGCGTCGTGCAAATCGTCAAGTGAACATTGGCGGTCAGTGGTCTTGGTGATAAATTTCGGCAAGGGAAGCAATTTGTCGGCCCATGGGGCACCAGCCTCTGCACTCACCGCTTGGCCGGATTTTGGCGAAACGTAGATCAAGTTTTCCACCGAGCCATTTGCGGCGCATTTGGTGAGGTCGAGACCAAAACCCAGTTCATCCAGCAAACGCATTTCAAATTTAACCATCAGTGGCCCCGCCATCATCGGGTCGTTGATATGTTCGAGAACGACCTCTAGTGCGGCATACATCGCCTCATGGGGATCGCGTTCAGGAAGCAACCTCAAATGGCTTCCCAACAGTTGAATTCCATTGACCCCAAGGGCGCTCTCCATGAGCTTGGCGGCGGTCATTTGCAGCGGCTCAATCTGGTATAGGTGCCCAGATGTTCATCAATGCGGGCGCGCCACACCGCATCGACGCGATTGCCCGGCTGCAAAAATGGCTGCATCTTGCGCGAACGCCCGCCGCGCACCAGCCCTAAATGGCGGCCATGGTTGGGAGTCATCAGCTCAACGATTAGGCTGGTTTCACCGTGCTTTTTGCAGCCGATAATGATGCCCTCGTCGCGCCATTCCATGATCAGCCTAAGCGCCCCGCATCATTATCATTTTCTGCCAAAAGTCCGGGCGGCGAACCGGTTCCCACTTCGCCTGACTTTTGGATTTAATGCCCTCGCCCAAGTCGCGCCATTCCATGATCAGCCTAAGCGCCCCGCATCATTATCATTTTCTGCCAAAAGTCCGGGCGGCGAACCGGTTCCCACTTCGCCTGACTTTTGGATTTAATGCCCTCGTCGCGCCATTCCATGATCAGACTAAGCGCCCCGCATCATTATCATTTTCTGCCAAAAGTCCGGGCGGCGAACCGGTTCCACTTCGCCTGACTTTTGGATTTGATACCTCGCCCAAGTCGCGCCATTCCATGATCAGCAGGCCCTAGTCCGTAAAATCAAGGCCCATTTCGCGGTAACGAGCAGGGTCATCGCCCCAATTTTTACGCACTTTAACAAATAAAAACAAATGGGCTTTGTTTTCGATCATCTCTCCGATTTCTCGGCGCGCAAGCATGGAAATTTTTTTGATCGTCTCCCCGTTTTCGCCGATCACGATCTTCTTTTGGCTTTCGCGCTCAACGTAAATTGTCTGTTCTAAACGCACATCACCTTTTGGTAGCTCTTCCCATTTTTCAGTTTCCACTGTCGTTGCGTAGGGAAGTTCTTGGTGCAACCGCTGATAAATTTTCTCCCGCGTGATCTCGGCCGCAAGCATGCGCATGGGCAGGTCTGACACTTGATCTTCGGGATAGTACCACGGCCCTTCAGGCAGCGCCTTCGTGAGTGCGTTAAGCACATCCACACAGCCCGAACCTTTGAGCGCGGAAATCATAAAGGTCTGATCAAATTGCACACGTGCATTGAGCGATGTTGCGAGCGCCAACAGATCGGGCGGATCCATCGAATCCACTTTGTTCAGGATAAGCCATTTGGGTTGGCTTACGCTATCAAGCGCATTTAAAATCCGCTCTTCGTCGCTTTTAAGGCCCTTTTGCGCGTCAATCAAAACCAATACGATGTCTGCGTCATGGGCGCCCGTCCAGGCTGCACCAACCATCGCGCGATCAAGGCGGCGTTTTGGTTCGAAGATGCCCGGCGTATCGAGGAACACGATTTGCGCGCGCCCATGCATGGCAACGCCGCGAATAAGCGTGCGTGTTGTTTGCACTTTGTGGGAAACAATAGAGACCTTTGACCCCACCAAGCGATTGAGCAATGTGGACTTGCCTGCGTTGGGTGTGCCTATCAGGGCAACGAAACCCGATTTGGTGGGCTCTAACGATCGCGTGGCTTCAGTTTGATTTTGATCAGTCATGTTATTTTCCATTTTCGCCATCTGACCAAACGCCTTCGCGGCGAAGAATTTTTTCTGCTGCAGCCTGTTCAGCAAGACGCTTAGAGCGTCCCTCGCCGCGTTCTGACGCAAGTTTTCCGACCGTTACTTTTATTACAAATACGGGCTCATGATCTGGCCCTTCGCGCGATAACTCTTCGTAGCTTGGACTGGTGCCGTGATACTTATGCGTCCACTCTTGCAGTTCCGTTTTCGCATCGCGCCGCGCCGCCATCACGTTTTGAGCGCGTGGACCCCAATAGCGGTGAATGAAGCTGCGCGCCGCTTCAAGACCCCCGTCGAGGTAGATTGTTGCTATTAAAGACTCGACCACGTCAGCACGAACATTTTTTTGACGGGCAGAAGTGAGGTCTGGAATGTCAGCACCTGTTCGAATGAATTCGTGCAGACCTAGTTCGTCCGCTACTTCAGCAAGTGTATCGGCGTTGACAAGTGCATTCAGCCGCACGGATAGTTCGCCTTCATTCGCGTCCAAAAAGTCAGCAAAGAGCATTTGTGCAACACATAAGCCAAGTACACGGTCGCCCAAAAACTCCAGCCGCTCATAATCACGGCCAGTGCGGTATCTTGCGCTAGAATGTGTCAACGCTCGGTCTAATCGAGCAAGATCAGTAAATGTATGGCCGGTCCGTTGTTCTATCTTCGCAAGGCGTTCCGGCGTAACCGTGCCTATGGGCGCGTTCATTATCATTGCGAAGCGGACTTAAACAAACGATTGGTGCGCACGGTCGACGGCCAACGCCATAGCTCTAACGGTGAAGCGCCATCGGCAATCGAGAAGAACACGTAATTGGCGCGCCCGACGAGATTTTCCATCGGCACGAAACCCACGCTAAAACGGCTATCAGCAGAATTGTCCCGGTTGTCGCCCATTGCGAAAAAATGCGCTTCTGGCACGATAAATTCGCGCGTGTCATCACCAATCGTGCCTTCTTGCAAATCAAGCGTCGTGTAGGTGACGCCATTGGGCAGCGTCTCGCGGTAAATATCGACAGGACGGTTTACTTCAGTGATGTCCACATCGTCGATTGTGTCAACTTTTTCGCGTTTTACTGCTTCGCCATTAATAAACAAGACACCCGCTTTCATTTGTATTCTATCGCCCGGCAAGCCAATAACGCGTTTGATGTAATCCAAACTCGGATCCGGCGGAAACTTAAACACAGCCACATCGCCCCGCTTGGGTTCTGCGCCCCAAATACGGCCTTCAAATAAATTGGGGCTAAACGGCATGGAGTGTTTTGAATATCCATAGGCCCATTTCGTAACAAACAGATAGTCGCCTTCCAAAAGGGTTGGCCGCATGGACCCGGACGGAATTGAAAACGGCTGAAACAAAAGTGTGCGAATAACGACAGCCAGCAAGAGTGCTTGAATGACCACGGATATGGTTTCGCCTATACCGCCTGTTTTTTTATCGTTTTTGTTCGCCAAAATATCGGCTCCGTTCTCTGACTCTAGGAGATTTGTACAAAGTCACAAATCAAATATGTGACGCCTTTTAAACCGACAAGCGCGGTACCGCAACGCATGTTTCAATGCATAAACTGTTAGTTTAGAGACACGGCTTCGATGATGACAAAAGCCTGAGCCAAGGGATAGTCATCGGTTATTGTCAAATGGATGGCTGCCTTGTGTCCTTCAAGAATCATTTTGTCTATATGTGCTTTTGCACCGCCGGTCAGCGCCATGGTGGGTTTGCCGCTTGGCAAGTTGACCACGCCCATATCGCGCCAATATACGCCCTTCGAAATACCGGTGCCGAGCGCCTTCGACATGGCTTCTTTTGCAGCAAAACGTTTGGCATACGATGCGGCGCGCATCCGGCGCTTGTCCGATTTATTTCGTTCAATTTCGGTGAACACACGGTGTGTAAAACGGTCCCCATGGGTTTCGAGTGTTTGCTCCACACGGCGAATATCGATCAAATCGCTGCCAATACCGATAATCACGGACGCTGGTCCTGTACATTTTGTGGGTTAGTTAGCCCGATTTTGCTCTGACGTTCAGCGATTTTCATTGAGCGTCGATTTTGAAATGTTTCCGCCGCTTTTTTAACTGGAAAATAACATATTACGGCAGCAACGATACCGATTGGTACACCGCCAACAATCATAGGCAAAATGTACGGATCCCATACGGCCACAAAACCCGTATTGGTCAACGTCGTCAGAAAGCCGTCTGCATGGGCAGTCTGGTCAGCTGTTCGTCCAAGAATCGTGCGTCCAAAGCTGAGTGTCGAAGCCCAAATGAGCGGAAATGTCAGAGGGTTGCCGACGGCAGTTCCTAGACCTGCGGCAATAAAAGAAGATCTAGTTATCCACGCCAGCGCAAATGACAATAAAAAATGGAACCCCATGAACGGCGTAAAAGACGCAAAAGCACCAGCAGAAAAACCCAAACCTATAGCATGCGGTGATGCACGGATTCGCAACACACGTTTCCACATATAGCGCGTTGACCGCGAATGATTGCGGCGCGGCCAGAAGTAAACACGCATGCGTGTCCAAAAACTGTCATTATTTCGCCGTGAAAACAGCATTGAGAATCCGTTCTTCTACATGTGTCGTGTATGGCGCTCGCTCGCCATAAGTTTATGTTAGCCAAGGCTACCACATTAAAGTTTATCAGATGTTGCGGCTGCCCGGTTTTATTGGCGGTATCGCTGCTAATTCGGGCGGCAATTTGTCTGCATTGTATGCTGGAACCTCATATTCTGCCAGCGCGATGAGCGGTACTCCAATTTCTGACTTACCAGCGGAACGATCGACAAGACAAGCGGCAGCGACAACATCGACGCCCAAATCACGCATGCATGAAATGGTCTCTCGGATTGAAAGTCCGGTGGAAACAATGTCTTCAACGATAACAACGCGGTCTCCCGGCTCAACTTCAAAGCGCCGTAGTGCAAATTTGCCATCTTGGCGCTCAACCCAAATGGCGGCTGCATTCATGTGCCGTGAGGTCTCATAGGCTGGGATAAGGCCGCCGATCGCCGGCCCAACGAGATATTTCACATCGCCATAACCGGCAGCTATAATTTTTTCTGCCAGCGCTTTGCATAATACCTCTGTCTTATCGGCATGCATAAACACGCGCGCTTTTTGCAAAAAAATTGGACTTCGTAGCCCAGACGTCAAAATGAAGTGACCCTCAAGTACGGCGCCAGCACTTTTAAAAATATCTATCACTTGTTCAGTGTTCATCGTTTTCTCATCTTATAGTCAAAAAGTACCAATCAACCATTGGTTCGCTCTGCCGTACTGACAGAACCGCCCTCGCGCAACTGCGATAACAATCGGATTAAATGTTTGATATCCCATACCTGTAAATCAAACACCATTTCGGTAAAGTCAGGCGCTGTTCGGGCCATCGCCATCGTATGTATGTTGGCATCGTTGTTTGCGATAATCGTGGCAATTTCTGCCAACGATCCTGGCGCGTTGGTCGCCGTCACAACGATTTGAACGGGATAACGGCTTCGATTATTGACATCAATGTCCCACCTAACATCAATCCAACGCTCCGGTTGATGATCAAATGTCGCCAAAGCAGGCGACTGTATTGGGTAAATTGTAATACCATTGCCCGGTGTTGCAATCCCGATGATGCGATCTCCAGGCAAAGCGCCCTCTGGCGCAAAAGTGACGGGCAAATCACCAGACGCACTTCTCAGATGTGAGGTAAGATCTTGCGATTTCTGCTTTCCAATTGTCTGACTGGTGTCTGGAAACTTGAACATCATGCCCGTAGCATCAGACAAATTGAACCAACCCTCACCTAAAAACTCAGCCAGAGTTTGATCATCCGTATCGGCTTGAAAATCTTCAAACACTGCTTTTAGAACATTTGTCGACGACAATTCGCCGCGACCAACCGCCGCCAAAAGATCATCAACTTCTTTAAACGCAAGCTTTGCCAATACTTCCTTTAAAATCTCGCGCGAAAACGGTTTTCCAGCCCGCTGAAACGAACGATCCAAAATACGATTGCCAAGGCCAGCATATTGCTTGCGTACGGACAGCCGTGTTGCTCGGCGTATTGCAGCTCTGGCTTTGCCGGTAATTACAATATTTTCCCAAGCGGCAGGCGGCGCAGCCGCGCCAGAACGTATGATTTCCACTTCGTCGCCATTGTTTAGCTGCGTTACGAGCGGCATGATACGGCCGTTGATTTTTGCACCCACGCACGCATTGCCGACATCGGTATGGACGGCATAGGCAAAATCAACGGGAATAGCGCCGCGTGGCAAAGCAATGAGGCGCCCTTTTGGTGTAAAACAAAATACTTGGTCGTGAAATAATTCAAGCTTTGTATTTTCAAGAAAGTCCTCTGCATTTTCGCCTTCGGAAAGAGCTTCGATTGTGTGGCGCAACCACGCATAGGCATTGGTGTCTTTAAAATTATAGGCAGGTTTTTTTGCCGCTTTGATGCCACCTGATTTTTCATCAAGGCTCGCCGGCTGATCCTTGTAGATCGCATGATTAGCGACGCCGAACTCTGCGATTTCATGCATTTTTTCGGAGCGTATTTGAAGCTCGACACGCTGCTTTGACGGCCCGACAATGGTTGTGTGGATCGAACGGTAATCGTTTGATTTCGGCGTTGATATATAATCCTTGAAACGCCCAGGAACCATCGTCCATTTGCGGTGAACGATCCCGAGCGCTCGATAACAGTCATCGTCGTTTTTGACGATGATGCGGAACCCGAAAATATCTGATAACTGCTCGAATGAAAGACCTTTAGATTCCATCTTACGGAAAACAGACCAAGCCTTTTTCTGGCGACTTTTAACTGATGCGTGTATTCCATTATCAGCAAGAAGCGATTTAAGCGTCGTGGAAATCTCTAAAATTGTTGTCTTTATTTTGCGCGGCTAAATGCGTCAGCCGTTCGCTTACCGCCCGATATCCTTCCGGATTCGTATGCCGAAAAGCCAAGTCCTCAAGCTCTTCGCGCATGTCTTGCATGCCCATGCGCCCCGCTAAAGGCGCATAAATTTCCATGGTCTCTTCGGCAATACGCAGCCGCTTGTCTTCGCGCATATGATCAAGCGTGCGCATATTATGCAGACGGTCGGCCAGCTTGACTAGGAGCACACGCACGTCATCGGCAATCGCAAGCAGCAATTTGCGCAAGTTTTCCGCTTGTGCAGCTTTTTTCGAAACAAGATCGAGTTTTTTAAGTTTGGTAAGACCGTCAACAAAACGCGCAATATCTTCGCCAAACAAGTTTTCGATCTCGAGGCGCGTAGCGGACGTATCTTCGATTGTGTCATGTAAGAGAGCAACCGCAATGGTATTTTCATCCATATTCATGTCGGTCAAAATAGCCGCCACTTCCAAAGGATGAGAAAAATATGGATCGCCAGAAGCCCGCATCTGACCACCATGCTTGTTCATGGCGTAGACATAAGCCTTGTTGAGCAGCGCTTCGTTCACATTCGGCTTGTAGCGCTGCACGCGTTCAACAAGCTCGTATTGCCGCATCATGTGGGTTTAAAACTCCGAAAAAAAACGCTGCGTTATCACTAACACAGCGTTTTATATAATCAGCAATCAGCGCTGCTTTAAAGCGCTAATTTAGAATAAGTGCTTAGTCGTTGTCGGACTTTTCTGGTGGAACCAAACCTTCAATACCCGCAAGTAACTCTTCTTCGCTCATCGCATTAAACGTGATTTGAGCGGGCGCATCGTCATCATCCATCGCTTCATCAAAGTTTGCTTCCGGCTCATCAACTTCAACATGCTTTTGCAAGGAATGGATCAGATCCTCTTCAAGATCACCGGGCGATAGTGTTTCCTCTGCAATTTCGCGCAGTGCAACCACTGGGTTTTTATCATTGTCTCGGCTTACCGTTATCGCGGCACCTTGCGATACCTGACGTGCACGATGGGCAGCTAGCAATACGAGATCAAAACGATTTTCTACTTTGTCGACGCAATCTTCAACAGTCACGCGGGCCATATAGTGCGTTCCTTTTCATCGGTTAAACGGGAATTACTCGCGCCCGTATACATAAGCAAAACGCCGCATGCAACTAAATCTAACTAATTGAGGCCACGAATGATCATATGGCTCATATCTTAGAAAAGACGTCATTCAAAAGCGCTTCCAGTGCCTTTTGATCCTCTTGGTCAAAAGCGGCAGGCTGATTGCTATCAATATCGAAGACGCCAATCAGATCGCCCAATTTATTGAATACCGGAACAACAATTTCAGATTGGGTGGTTGACGAACACGCAATATGGCCAACGAAACTATTCACATCATCAACCAGTTGGGTGGATCGTGTTTTCGCCGCTGCACCGCATACACCACGATCAAACGGTATTGTTAAGCACCCGTGACCGCCTTGATACGGGCCTATTTTCAAAAGCTCCGGTGCGACGACGCGGTAAAAACCAGTCCAATCGAACCGAGTGTCAGCGTGGTGCACTTCGCAGGCAACCGTCGCCATCAGCGCGACAATATCAGTCTCACCCGCGGTTAAGGCGGCAATATTTTGCGCTAGATCAGTATAATTGACGTTAGACTTAGCCATGCTCTTTGAGCACACGCGCCTTTTCGCGGTTCCAATCCCGGTTTTTTTCCGCTTGGCGTTTGTCCGCCACGTTTTTGCCCTTCGCTAGAGCAATCTCAAGTTTGGCCCTGCCCTTTTCATTAAAGTAGAGCTTGAGGGGCACAATTGTCATACCCTCCCGATCAACACCATTGGCCAATTTAACAATTTCTTTTTGGTGCAGCAGCAATTTGCGCCGCCGGCGCGGCTCATGATTGAATTTATTTGCTTCAAGATATTCCGGCACATAAGAATTAATGAGCCACATTTCGCCATGTTCATAACTGGCATAGCTTTCAGCAATATTGGCCTCACCGTTACGCAGGCTTTTGATTTCGGTTCCCTTGAGCATGATGCCAGCTTCGAAATTCTCTTTAAGTTCATAGTTAAACCGCGCCTTGCGATTTTCCGCTATGAACTTATTCGTCAATTTTTTCTTTTTCGTCGCCATATCAATGAAATCGCATCAAGCGCGCGCTAATTCAAGATGCCGGCATGACGCATCGCGCTGTCAATAGCAGCGGCGGTGCCTGCCTCGACTGGTAGTATCGGTGAGCGCAAATGATTGCCTATTTTTCCCAATTTTGCCAACGCGTATTTTGCGCCAGCCACGCCCGGTTCGATGAAGAGCGCTGTGTGCAATGGCATCAGACGGTCTTGGTAATCGAGCGCTTTGGCATAATCCCCAGCGGCCATAGCATCTTGAAATTCACTGCATAGGCGCGGCGCAACATTAGCTGTTACAGAAATAGCACCAACACCGCCATGGGCGTTATAACCGAGCGATGATGCATCTTCGGCAGAGAGTTGAATGAAGTCTTTTCCACATGTGATCCGCTGCTGCGAGCAGCGCTCCATTGACCCAACCGCATCTTTTACGCCCCAGATATTTGAGAAATCATGGGCAAGCTGGCCCATGGTCTCTGGCTTTAGATCAACAACGGAGCGACCCGGAATGTTGTAAATAAAGATTGGAATATTAACGGCCTGCGCCATAGCGGCATAGTGCGCATAAAGGCCGCGCTGCGTCGGCTTGTTGTAGTAAGGTGTCACTGCAAGAATACTATCTGCGCCCGCTTTTTGCGCATGAACCGCAAGCTCAACGGCTTCCACGGTGTTGTTCGACCCTGCCCCAGCCATCACCGGCACACGCCCTGCCACTTGATCTACCGCGATTTCCACGACGCGCCTATGCTCATCATGGGAAAGCGTTGCGCTTTCTCCCGTGGTGCCAACGGGGACAATAACTTTAGTGCCTTCTTCAATTTGCCAGTCGATTAGCGCGCGAAACGCCGCCTCGTCCACCGCGCCGGCGTCATTAAAAGGCGTCACAATTGCGGTCATCGAGCCGCGATAGCTTTGACGGTTCGTCATGTGTGTCTCCAAGCAGCAGTGCCGCTACATCCAATCTCGTGATCATGCGCTTTTGAACCGCTTCCGGCTGAAACGCAAGACGTCACGAATTTATAAGCTTGATTACTATTTATTAACCCTGAATTCACCACCCACGCGCACTATAAATGCGCTTCGCCAAAATACTGCCACGTAAAATTGTCAGAAGAACGTAATGAAACAACAACACAAATTCAGCCGCATGATTCAGAATGCTTTGCTGACCGGTTCAGCCATCGCGATGAGCGTTGCGGCGATTTATCTTTTTGTACCGCGCCCCCAAGGGATCGATACCATTACCACTGCAACTGCCACTGCCACGGTATCGACCGATGAACTGCGTGGCACGCGGCAAGAACCGGTGCCACAGCTTGCTGACGAGCTAGAAACACCCAATTCGTCGCTTGAAATCTTCAAATCTGCACTCATAGCAATCGATAAGGGTGATATAGATCTTGTGCGATCTTTGCTTGAAAATTTCAAAATTGAACAGATTGAACACGAATACCTGACTTGGGCCTTGGCGACATCTGGCAATAGAAATGTTACGGAACAAGAAATTCGTGATGCGCAAAGACGTCTAAACGGTTGGCCAAAACAGACTGTTATGCAACGAAATTTAGAGTTAGCGATGGTTCGCGACGGTGTTTCGACATTGCGTCTAGCGTTCGCGCTCGGTGACGAGGCGCCAAAAAGTTTTTCCGCCGCTTTTCAACTTGCCCGCAGCTATCTTTTGATCGGCAACCATGAAAAAGCTCGGCAATTACTCACGCCCTTCTGGCATGATGGCATCCTGTCAGCCTCCGATGAAGTGTTGATGCTCGACACTTTTGGCGACGTTCTCACCAAAGGCGATCATCAAACGCGCTACTTTAACATGATGGCGCGCAGCCGGGTAAAATCAGGCGAGCTACTGACCACAGTTTTAAACAATCAAAACATTCATGCCGCTTGGGTCGCTGTTATTCGAAAGCATAAAAATGCTGCGTCGCTGATGAACGCGCTATCCGATGTAGATAAAAAGACCGTCGACTATGCGTTTATGCGGGTTGAGCATTTGACGCGGGTTGGTAACGATGACGAAGCAATCTCACTTTTAAGCGCTCTGCCTACGGATACAGTTTCCTTAATAAATCCCGTTGCCTGGTGGGATGCACGCAGAATTTTATCACGCCATAAATTTGAAGCGGGCGACGCAAAAGCTGCTCATGAAATCGTGGCCAAGCAGACCAGCGGTGATGATGAAACGCAAATTGATGCTGCGTTTCACGCCGGTTGGTATGCGCTGCAGGGGTTAAACGACAAAGCATTGGCAGCTTCCCATTTTGAAAAAATAACAACGCTTGCAAAAGGTAACATATCAAAAGCGCGCGGATATTATTGGCTCGGGCGGGCGAGCGAAGGGGAAGCTTCGAAGCAAGCATTCGCAAAAGCTGCAGCATTTGTCACAACATTTTATGGCCAACTTGCAAATGCGGAGCTCAAACAGCCGCTTTCGCAATCAATTGTTCCGCCTCATTTAAGCCAGACCAACAGCTTGCAACCCCTTAAAGCAGTGGAACTTCTTGCGGCCACCGGACAAAAAGACCGGGCGCGCGATTTATATTTGTCGCTCGGTTGGGATTTAAATGATGCGTCTGAAATTCGTGCGGTTGCCGACCATGCTAGGGACCACGGCGATTACTATGCCGCATTAAAAGTCGCAAAAGCTGCCGATTGGCGCGGTATCGATGTGGGAAGCCTAACCCATCCGCTCGGCGCCATATCAGATGCCACCGCGCTGTCGCCCGAAAATCACGCTCTTGCCTATTCAATTGCGCGGCAAGAAAGCGAGTTTAACACCGCCGCTGTTTCAAAGGCCAACGCGAAAGGCCTCTTGCAATTGTTGCCCGCGACCGCAAGAGAAATGGCGAGGCTAAATAAGATTGACTTCAGGCCTGAGAGATTAATCACCGATGCTAATTATAACGCGCAGTTGGGAGCCGCTTATCTCGGGCAGCAACTCGACAGATTTGAAGGCTCTTATGTGCTGACCTTTGCAGCATATAATGCGGGGCCTGCACGCGCCAAAGAGTGGATTGAACGTTTTGGCGACCCGCGCGGAAAGTCGCTTTACGAAGTGATCGACTGGATTGAGCAAATACCTTTTCCAGAAACGCGAAGCTATGTTCAACGTATTCTTGAGAATTACCAAGTTTATAAATTACAGCTTGGGCAACAATCTTCGCTTGTGCATGACTTAGTCAATGGTCGTGCACAACTATAAGTACTTGTATATTTTTAGACCAAATGTCTAAGAAATAGCCTTAAGCTGAAATCAAAAAAGATTGTCTGAGCAAATGCAAAGCATGCAGATTAACAGTGTATTTTATTCAAGTCGCGATGGTTTGAAACTTCACGTGCGCGATTATGCGCCGATAAACCACCAGGCCGCTTTACCACTCATCTGTCTTCCTGGTCTCAGCCGCAACGCCCGTGACTTTGACCTTTTAGCAAAATCAATTGCAGGTGACGTGAACAACCCGCGCCGCGTGGTCGCTTTTGATTATCGTGGTCGCGGATTGTCAGAGTACGACAAAAACCACAACAACTACAATGTGGTAACCGAAGCCGAAGACGTGCTGGCAGGATTGGCAGCGCTTGGCATTGAACATGGCATCGTTTTAGGCACATCGCGTGGCGGATTGATCAGCTTTGTTTTGGCGGGGATGCGCCCGACGATGATTAAAGCAGTTATTCTTAATGATATCGGACCTGTCATTGAGGGCGCGGGTTTGATGCAAATACGCGGCTATTTGGAGCGCGCTCCAAAGCCTAAAACATGGGCGGAGGCAATCCAGACGCAAAAAACCATCATGGCTAAGAATTTTCCCGCGCTGACAGATGATGATTGGAAATTTGAAGCTGAAAGCCGCTATTCGTTTCATAACGGAATACTCAAAGCGGATTATGATCCGAAGCTGGTACTGACTATGAAATCGCTGAATGCTGGAGATCGTTTGCCGACGGCTTGGCCACAATTTGTCGGTTTAACGCGCGTTCCGATGTTGGTAATTCGCGGCGAAAATTCGAATATTCTATCAGAAGCAACAGTTGCGCGCATGAGCGAGGTGCATCCACGGATGGAGACGATGACAATACAAGGTCAAGGACACGCACCTATGCTTCACACCGCACAGATACCAGCGACAATTGCCGCATTTTGCCGAAACGCTGAGAAACAGGCTCTTTAAACAAAAAAGCCCCGCTTCGGCACGCCGAAACGGGGCTTTTAGTTCATTTAAGAAGGACTAGCTCTTCTTTTTTTCCGCAGCGGTTGACTTGCGGCTTGTTGCTATTTTTCCGCTTTCAACCTTCTGAGCGTGCGCTGTTGTGCCGCCAGCCGCTAGTATTCTGGCCTCACGAACCCAATTCTCACGCTCTGGACGACCCGGAAAGCCGATCTCATTGCCGATCCACTTGCTGTTATCGTCAGTCCATTTCGCAATCTGATCAAAATGGAAGATCCCAAGTGCAAACAAGCGCTTTTCAATCGCATTGCCGACACCGTCGATCAGGGTCAAATTGTCGGCTCCTGAAGCGCGAGCTTTTGCCATTGACGAAGGCTTTTTGCCAAGATCGCCAACAGTACCCTTGCCGACAGACGTAGCGACACCGCCCTTTTTCACACGGTTTGAAAACTCAGTGTTCATACCTGAAGCCAGTTTCTTGGCCTGTGATATCCAGTCTTCGCGTTCAATCCGCCCAGGAAATGCGAGGCGATCGCCCCATTCAGCCGCATCTTTTGCACTCCAAGATGCAATTTGTGCAAACGTATTTACACCAAGAGCATTTAAGCGCGCTTCGTTTTGACGACCAACACCACGGATCAACTTTAGATTATCCGGTACTTTTGCAACCACCGGTTTTGGTTTCGCAACCGGTTTTGCTTTTGGTTTTGGTTTTGGTTTTGGGGCAGCCTTTTTAACCGGTGGTGCACTAACAAGCGCCACTGGCTCTGGTGCTTTAACCGGTTCCGGCGCTCTCACCGGCTCTGGGGCCGGTGCGGGCGGCGTTGGGGCCACTGTTACTGTTGGCCGAGCAACGGCAGCAGTTGCAACCGCTGCAGTTGCTACGACTGGCGCAGCGACATCACTGCTACCCATCAAAGACCGAAGAAGACATCCAATAATACAACCCAAGATATACGCAATGCCGAGCAAAAGTGCGGATTGCAGAATAAGAACTAACATTTTATTTCCTCTCTACTTTCAGCTTATGCTTTTGATCGAAATGTTGTTGTGCGCCAGCCCACGATTAGGCCGATCACGAAGGCGATAAGGAGCCAAATCCATATATTTGAAGCAATATACCACATGGTTCGCCCCCCCTTTTACTGTGCTATTACGAATTCGATGCGGCGGTTTTGGGCTTTGCCCTCCTCCGTATCATTGGTAGCGATTGGCGATGTTTCGCCAAATCCAACAGCTGCTAATCGCGCCGATGCTATACCCGACGTAACTAGATACTTTAGAACTTCCGTGGCGCGAGCCTCAGAAAGACGTTGGTTGTAAGCATCAGCGCCATCAGAGTCCGTATGACCACCGATTACGATTTTTGCGTCAGGACACTGCCCCGCCGTGTAAGCCAGTTGATCAAGAACGCCATAGGAAGTCTGAGAGATATCAGCCTTGTCGGTTTCAAAATTAATGCCACCTTTCAGCACATTGTTGATCTGCAACTGGCATAGATTTGGAGCAAGCTGCCCAAGCCCGCCAGCGGCCAACGGTGCTGGCTTAACAGTGATGTTCGCGATGCCGGTAAAGCCTGGCGGAACACCATTGACGACCTTACGCTCGATATCGGTCTTGGCTGGCTGCGTTTGCGCAACACCCGAAACTGTCAACACATTATCAACGATTTCAGCGCGCGCACTTTCAAGTCGGCTTATTGATGCCAAGCCGATCGAAATGGCGGACTCAAGACCTCTAGGCTCTCCAGAGGCAAGCGCCTGTTTGTTGCTGATGTCAGCACCAGGAAAGAAAGCCTTCGCTTCAGTGGCAACCTTATCGCCAAGCTCCCGTGATGGAACGTAACCGGATATTGCGACGCTAGCGTCACGGGTAGCGAGCCAATTGTATGGTGTTACCCGTGGTAGACGGTAAGCCACTGTCTCAGCTTTAACGCCTTGAACCATGGACGCACTGAATACGGCGGAGGCCTGCGCGCTGCCGATTGCGTTTGTCGCAAGGTCTGCATCAACGCTTGCAACATTGCCACGCAAAGTCGCTGTACCTGCCGAGGCACGTTGTAGTCCCTTGACCACAGATGCTGCGGCTGAACCCCAGTCGAACCCATCGGGTGCGCCTGCTGCGACCACAATCCGGTCGACTACAGGAAGACCAAATCCATTAGCTTCCGCTACGATTTTGTCTTTTGCCGCAGTAGAAGGCGCAAACCCTTGCAAAGTAATCACTGTCGCCGAACGGGTAGCTACGACTTCGTAGGTTCCTGTTGCCTGTGGCAATGTGATATTTTCTGCAAGTTGCACGCCAGCTGGAATTTGACCATTAATTGCTTTTGCCGCATCAAAATTAGCAGCGTCGGCCGCACGGCCTTGCACGTTCAAATCCAAATTGGACATATTGACCGTACCCGCCGTAAAGCGTGGCAAATAACCAAGCGAATAATCAGCCGCATCTACAAACCCGTTGGGCGCGCCAGATGCGATTTGGATCTGGTTGGTGATAGCTGCACCCGGGTTAATCGCTGCTGCGCGGGCAGCAATACGATCGCGGTCTTCCGTTGTTGGCATCAGGCCGGTCAGTGTGATTGACCCATCTGGACCTTTTGTTGCAGCCCAAGTGTAAGAACCTTCAGCCACCGGCGGTGTGATTGCCACATTTGCCAATTTACCGCCAGGCAATTGACCGTTTGCAGAGTTGCGTTCTGCATCATAGGCCGCTGATGTTTTTGCAGCACCGGTGATGGCATAGTTATCATCCGCCAACGCGGCAGTGCCCGTTGAAAGACCGTTGAGCTGACCGAGGCCAAATGCAGTCATATCGCCGTAAGAAGCAGGAGCACCCGCACCGATTTGCAACTGGTTGACAACCGTCACGCCCGGATTTGCAACGACAGCAGCCGCCGCAACGGCATCACGCGCATCAATTGATGGCGCATAGCCAGTCAGAGTAATTGTGTTGTCAGCGGCTTTTGCTGCATTCCACACATAAGGCGCAATGGTTGGCGGCGTAATATCGGCCATGGCCAAAGCACCACCTTCTGGCAAGGTGCCAGTCGCACGGGCAGTTTCTGCCTCATAGGCGGCAGGGTCAGCCGCCGTTCCTTTAATTGTGTATTGGATGTCACTTAGCGCCGCTTCACCATCGGTGAAGTTACCAAGCTGGCTCAAGCCAAGACCAGCAAGAGCGGCAAAACCTGCCGGCGCGCCACGGGCGAGCGTCAACTCGTCCTTAATCGCGATGCCCGGCATAGCCGACCCAGCGGCAGCAACGATCTCTGCGCGCACCGCGTCAGACGGATAATTGCCGGTTAGCGTGATACCATCGTTGTTTTTAATGGCCTTAAATGGATATGGCGATGCCATCGGCGGCAAGGTTGTCGCGTTGCGCGCAACACGCACATCATAGGCGTTGTCGGCGGACAAAAGCGCCGCAGCAGCCGCCTCTTCAGATGGCGCAACGCCATTAAGCGTGAGATCACGCCCGTCGAGCGCAACAGAAGCCCAGGGATTTGCTGCCTGTAAGACGCTTGATGCCTTAGCGGTTAAATCGTTCTCAATTTTACCGGATTGAAAAAACATTGACAGCGCGGTCAAAATAACCGTTGCCAGAATGCCGGGCCAAACCCAGCGCTTCCAATTACACATATTATCGCCCCTCCACGAGCATTTATGCAGCATATTTAATATGCCATTATTGCATCGTGAAAAAACTCGCGCATTACGCGCAGGAAATCAAGCTTAAATTAAGGATTTGTTAGGGAAATGATGGGTTTTAGGCAGAAAAGAAGCAAAAATGAGCAAAATATCGTCGCACAAAAACACAAAAACCCGGCAGTTGCCTGCCGGGTTTTCGTTCAAACTAAATCGTTAGATTAGAATGATGCTTTGAAACGTAGACGACCGTCCCAACCGGCTGTGTCACCAGCGCAGTCTAATCAATATCTTCCTCGGTAACGTACACGTGCAGACACTCGTAAAGTTCTTTGTGAACTTGTATTTTTGCTTCTAGAACCAATAACAAAATCATCATCGTTTTCAGTAAAACCACCTTCGTTTATGCCGTAAACAAAACCAGCATTGATTGTGCAACTTGTCTGTTAGCGTTTAAGTCGTAGTTCGCGCCAAGCACGCCAATATTACTGGTTCCAAGTCTGCGGAAGGAAGCGAACCACTCACTTACAGTGTAGTTACCAGAGCATCTAGATAGGAGGAGACGCTACAACCGCGCCGAAACCGGCGTAATTCAGCAGTTACCTTTGCACACCATAAGAAGAGTCACCAGCATCGTCTTCGTCATAAGCAACAGCAGCAGCCAAACGCCAAAGAGCCAGCTTCGCAGTTCACCGAGCAACAATAACATTTGGTACGTAGTTGGCGTAAGCAATGCGAATCGTCAACCGAAGCTGAATACCGATCTTAACTGGCGCCGAAAGTTCGCTTTGATACTGAAATCTGGTTACGATCTTCGCCGTTAGAAACCACGTTCGATCCGCAGCGCCAGTCTCTGAGAAATCATAGAAGTTTGTGATCAAGACCCATTGACATAGGCCGCCGATTGTCAACTACCGCACGGTCGAACCATTAGGCCTTCCGCACTTCTGCACCAGTTTCATCATGTTCGATGTTGTGCGGATCAATACGAATAGTTAGCTTGATCAGGGCCGTATTCTGAATCTGTCCAAGATTTGCGAATAGTAGACGCGCTTCTGTGTCTTTCTGCTCCAAACTCATTCGCAGTTGTCGTCACTGTTGCTGGAATTTTGAGGCTAACGGGACTGCACATAACCTGAAATTTTCAAGCATGTTTCGCCACCAGGAATGTAGAAGTAGCCAGCGCCAGCTGCGTCACATACGCGAACGTATTCAACGGCTTCTGGCTCTGGAATAACAACAGCGTCTGCTGCGCGTGCGCCTGATACAGCAACGAGTGCTGCGGCAGAACCGAGTAGTAGGCTCTTAATGTTCATAATTGACCTCCAGTCAAAATAGTTAAAAACGGGTCTGGTATCATCACAAGGACATGTATCAAAGTCACTGTCCCATCCCCAAGAGTTAAGAAACAAACGTTTGCCCGCTTCTTGAAGCTGAACATACCCATGGTTTGCCTTTGCGCAACATGGTTTGTGCAGTTTGGTGGGTTCTAGCTGTGCATCATTTCTATTTGTTGCAAAAAAGACACGAATTTATAAACGATCTGTTCACGAAGTTTGACATTGCGTTAACATTAGCATTTTTGCACGATTTTTCGTCATGTTTTTTACGGAATCAGCAGAATCGATGAGTTTTAAGTCTTAACGCATTTGTTGGGTGCTAACTTATGACCAACTTGGTAAGCGGAACCCCCGCACAGCATCAAGGCTAAAACTTGCCAACGACGTTCAAAAACACGCCCTGATCATCAAATGTCTGATCCAACAAATCATCCGAGAAGCGTCCGAAATTGTAGCCTACGCCTAGTTTCATGTTGTCGCCAATCTGGCGATAACCGGCGACGACCGCGCCCCAGTTGATGGTTTGGGCGGAACTGGACCACAGCGCGCGCCCTTCCAACAGTGCATCCCAATTGCGCAACAAATGAATGTCAGCGCGCAATATCCCTAGCTGCGCATCGGAGCGTTGCCACACGCCCGATCCACGCGCGGGCGCAATACCATCAGGCGATACTTCCACCTCACCAAAACGCATGCCGTATTTGGCACCCAGCTGGACATAATTATTGACTTGCCAAATACCGTCCGCGCTGAGAACGTGACTGCGCTGACGCGGACCATTTCGATTGCTTGTTTCTGTTACCTGATCTGTGGCTGGTAAGTCATATAAATACGTATACTTGAACAGTGCGTTGAAACGGTCGTTTTCTACGGGACGATAAGCTGCGCCAATTGATGCTTTGACATAATCTCCGTCGCGAAAATTTGCCCCGCCGTCTTGCGACAGAACTGCATTAAAATCAGCAACCACACGCCAAGACGGTTTGGCTTTATAACCAATTGCGCCCGCAATTAGGAATGACGTGATGTCGTCCTCGGTGGCAGCACTATCATCAAGGCGAATTTCCGCACGCAATTTTGCGTCGACCTTATCCTTCTCACTATAGTTTAGGCCTAAAGAAACGGCTTTACGCTCGATGTCAGCATCTGTGCCGAGCACTTGGCCAAAACTCCAGACCACCCGTCAGCTTCCAATAATCATCGGGTGTGTAGGTGATGCCATAGATAGACGTCAGCGAGCGTTCTTTGCCAAACGCATCGTAAGTGCTCTCCGTAAATGCCGACAAATGATCATCATATTTGCGTTTGGTACCGAAAACGAAATTACCAAGGTCAGAGCCATCGAGGCTGGTCACCTTGTATGAACGATCGCCATTGAGCTCATACCCGAAATAATAGTGCTCATCACTTGTTGGGTCATAGGATGATCGCGCCCAAGGCACCCCATCCAGTGGTGCCGTAAGAGACTTCGGCTTCCAAGCCTATTTTCTCGCTCAATTTAATATCGCCGCCGACACCAAAACGATTGTTTTCTAAGCGTCCACCGGAGCGGGCGAGCGTGCCTTGCGCAAAGGTGTAGTAGGTTTGATCATCATTTGGTGAATAGTTAAGCCGTCCGGCCACATCAACACGCATACCGTTTTTGTCCGCAGCGCCAGCCGGTGTGGTCAAATCAGAATATTTGACTCCTAATTCTGCCTTCCAATATTCGTCAAATTCATAGGCGATACCCGCGCTCGCCTCACGGCGGCTATCGCCATCGGCGTTGAGATAATCATCATAACGCCCAGTAATTACCAGACCGGTGGCGATATCCAGATCGACGCTTGCGCCAAATAGCCGTTCATCAACCCCCACATTATAATCGAGTGTTGCAAAGCCTTCCTGGCGCTCTTCATAGTAGGCACGCAATTTGCCGGTTGTCTGACCTTGTGTGAAATCGGCAATATCCGCCTGCCCTTCTACGCGCCATGCCTGCGCCACACGATTGCTTGCGCCCGCGCTCACAATCTCTTCGCTGGTCAACCCTCCATCGTCAGATATCGACCGAGCGAAACCGGGACCTTCAGTCTGCGCAAATTCTGCCTTTAGCCACGTGCCTTCAGATCGGCGAACCAAAATGTCCGCGCCGATCATGTCTTGATCGCTGTTGATTGCGCCGTTGCCGGTTTCTTCGCGCATCGCAGTTGCGCCCAGACGCACGTTCTCACCAAGCCAAACCTGCCCGCGCCCACCAAAGGAGTAGCCGTCCGTTTGCCCCGCTGTTGGCGTGTACTCATATTGAACAACCAAATTTACCAAATCGCCGCCCAGCGCGCCATCACGCACCAGATCGCCATCTCTCGTCGATGAAGACAAAAGGATTTTCGAGAATAATGACCCCTTGTGAGTAGTCGATTTTGTAATCGGTGCCTAAAATCAATGTCCGGCGACTGATTACGCGGTTGGTGGCCGCTATCGCGCACCTCTATCGTCACGGTCTCCGAGCCGATATTGATATCCTGACGTTTCAAGAAATACGCAGACCCACCCGTGCCGCGCAGCACGTCACGCTGGGGTAGTGTACCAGGCTGTGCTGCATAGGCAGAAGTCTGTACCTTAGCATCCCCAAACTCGGTAACATTTTCAGATTTAAATACCGCATTCGCGCCGTAGAGTTGGCGCTCAGAGCGGATATATTCTGCACCATTAATTTTGGTTTTAAAATCGCCCCACATCACATGGCTATCGCCGCGCTCTAGGCGCACGTAGAATTTACCGCTCGTCGGCGCGTCATCGATGGACGTCGAATCGTCGCCATAAACGGGATAATACTGATCTGGATCAATACGCTTGAGCACACTGGATGCATTCTTTCCATCAAGATCGCGGAAAATTTCAGACAGGGGCCGTTCGCCTGTATCCGCCGCAGCCGTCAGCAAATACTTGCCGCGTATCTTTCCTTTGAGATAAAATGCGAGGCGGCCTTTCGTGTAAACATGATCATATTCGTCTTGCTCGGCCTGCGTTACCGCATCGCCGCCAAAACGCTTGCCAATCGTTAGATCAGCAATGCCGATATAAAACCAATCATTAGACGGAACATTGATCGCGCGTTCAATTTCCAGCCCACCGGTTTTGACGTCACCATAAACGTCGATATCAATCACATGGTCGCCGGGCGGTAGAAGCTGCTGCACGATAAAGCCATTTTCCACGTCAACAGGCACGTCTCGGCCAAGCGCCGCAACCCGGTAACCAGGGGGCACATTTCGGCCATAAATAGTGACGGCACCACCAAACACGGGGATGTTTCGTAGTGCCGTCCGATCTCTTCCGCGGCCGGCCGAGATCAGGTGTCTCATCTTGCGCGCCCTCATTATTATCGAGCATACGCGGGGAATTCGTTCGGTGTAGTGTTAACGGCGCAGTTTCATCGAACCGGCCTTTATCGTCATAGACACGCAGTACATAAGCGTAATCACTTTGACCCGATGAAGGCATACGCCAATCAGCTGCATCTTCCGAATTTAAGGTAACAGGAACAATTCCGACAACATCGCTTGCACCAAGCGCGTCGCCGTCAGCGCGATAAATCCGCACTTCTGCCTTGAAATCCAAGAGGCATAATTGGTTGTCGCATTGAAACCGACATATTCGCCAGCTTCATAAGTACGGCGCAAATTGACCGGCAATACATTAAGCTGCGGCTTTACATCAAGACCGTCGAATTTGACCTGCACATCCACACGATCAAGCAAACGGTCGGTATCGATCTGCGTTAGCATAATCCAACCGCTGGCTCTTTTTGCCCTCAACGTTTTCCCTGATGGCAACAGGCACATTGGTTTTCGCCAATGCCGCATCACCGGCTAACCGTTTCGCCATCAACTGTGATTACAAATCCACTGCCTGCCGCCATCGCCATTTGCGCTAATGGTAACGTGGTGATAGCAAAAAGCATTGTGGTTGAAGCTAAAGCCTTAACCCGCTTTGCCATGGGTTCATGACCCTTTTTTGAAAAGCAAATCATCGGTTCACCACCACGTTTTCTATTGTTAGTTTTTGCCGCACGCCACGATCACGGAACCGTTTCCGCAGTTCTGCCTCCACCGCTTCGAGCCTCTTGCGGGACAGCGACTGGTCGCTGGACGCCGCACGATAGGTCAGGCGAACGAGAACAGGTGCCTGAACCAGTGTGTCGACGAGATCATCGGCGTTCCCCCATCCAAAGCACTGGTGAATTGCAGCGAGAAGCCAAGAAACGCGTCATTGGTCAGCGTGATATCGACAACACGAGAAATCGACGCACCAAAATTCAGCTTGGTCAATTTGCCCCTTGTCAATCGTACGACGCGCGGGTTTTCCGTCGTAATGCGATAACCGGTCGGCAGTGTGCGAGTGTTCAGTTTTAGA
This sequence comes from Ahrensia sp., assembly GCA_034519905.1. Lineage (GTDB taxonomy): Bacteria > Pseudomonadota > Alphaproteobacteria > Rhizobiales > Rhizobiaceae > Ahrensia. The sequence continues at coordinate 1,543 of JAXHNY010000052.1, read as the reverse complement.
ATGAAATTGGAGCCTGAAGCCTTATCCGGCAGCGCTGCACACGGCACCGAATAGCGGCCATATTGATCAGTCGTAATCAAAACGCCTTTGACGGTACACTTTTACGCCCGGCAAACCCGGCTCATCGGGATCTTGCATTCCGTCATTATTGCGGTCGTCAAACACCTTGCCGATGATTTCGCCGCAATCAACAATGGATCGGCATCCAGTCGCACCGCTGCGCTTGCCACATTGGAAACCGTATCTCCGGTTACAGGATCCACCATGGAAACCAAATTGACGTGATTGCCTGGCGCAACGCCGGTGCCGACACGCACTGTCATGGTGACAGTGATATCATCGCCGCTGGCAATCATAACATTGTCGAAAGTAAAGCCTGCGTCCGGCAACGGTGGGTTCGGTTGGCGCGCCATCAAGCACAGCGCTGTTTTGCTGATAGGCAAAGCCCGGCGGCAAAACGTCAACCATGTTCAATGGTCCGTAGTTGAAAGACGATGTGTTGGAGACATTAAGCGTGTAGCGTACTGTCTCGCCGATGCTGACAGAGGTTTGCGACACAGTTTTTGCTCATGACCAAGTCGCCAATCGCGATCACTGGAACAGGATCCAAAGGCACATGGTTATTGATAATATCAGGGTCACCTGAGCCAAGCCGGAAGGCCATGAAATAGGGGGTTGGCGACAATGGGTCTGGTGCATTGGGCGATGATGAAAGCTTGAACATGAACCACCCGGTGTTGTATCCAGCGAGCAATTGTCTGCATCCAAGATACCGAGCTGCGGCCGAATAATTCGCGATATTCCAGGCAAATATCCAGCGGGCGAAACAATCGAGAGCTGGTATTCAGTGTCCGCCGCATAGCGGTGACGCGCCAACGCGGATATCAAAACGGTATTGCCCATTCGCGCCAGTGACCTGACGCTGTTGGTTGGTCAAAAGACACTCATCGGGCAATGGTGTTCCATCGGCCGTTGTCAGCGTGACGATGGCCCCCGCAACCGGCAAACCGGTGACGGCATTATAGATAACACCCGCCGGATCGATAGGCATATCCTGATCGATAACAACAGCGTCAATGCCAATAATAATATCTTCAATTGCGCCGACAGCGACGTTGTTTGAAGGATCTATAAACACGACATCATAGGTGCCTGGCGGGAACTCCTCAGCAGGTAACTGCCACCGCGCCATCGCCCCGATCGACCCCTCCTCCCAACGCCCCGCAACATTCGGTCGCGCCTGCCCCACAATTCGCTATGGATTTGCTAACCATCATCGGTTAGAGCGCCTTGCATGTCCCGCAACGGCCTTCTTCGCTCATGCGGTTATGACCGATACAGCTCCTTGGGCGTGAACAGCGGCTTGCGCCTGCGTGGCGCCCGCATCGCCTGAGGGCATTGAAAACCGACATTGCAAAGCCGCCTGACGCCGCAGAAGCGCATCGAACATTCGTTACGCCCCGACGCATTCGGCCCAAGACAAGCAGGCAGAGATCATCGCGACCATGTTGCTGGACCCGTCCGTAAAATAATGCCCCCTTTC
>JAXHNY010000057.1:0-10636 GCA_034519905.1 Ahrensia sp. | reverse complement strand
TTTGCCTTATTCCGCCATTGCGACCGCGCACAGTTTCAACAATCCCTGCGCCCACCAATGACTGTAAAATCTTGAACAAAAATGGTTCCGACGCACCATAAACACGAGCGATGTCAGTAATCCTGCTTAGCCTGCCCCCACCCGCAGCGCAGAACATCAAAATCCGAAATGCATAGTCTGTCTGTTTGGTGAGCTTCATCGACTTAGTCTCCCAGTATTTTAAAATTCTTCTAGAAAAAACTTACCTAAAAAGTCAAGTTTATTCCGCCTCCCCTGTTGACTTGGATAAATGGCGCAAATAAAGATGATTAAAACCATCAGGTTTTGTTATCTCAACAAAAGGAAGCTTACAATGATGATGCGCGCAGCACTCGCCACACTACTTGCCACCACCGCCCTATTGGGTGCACCTGCCGCCGCTTTGGCTGCTGGTGAGGTCAATCTTTACACATCACGCCATTATGACACCGACGAGCGCCTCTACTCCGGCTTTGAGGCCGCAACAGGCATCAAAATCAACCGCATCGAAGGCGAAGCCGATGAACTGCTAGAGCGGATTAAAACCGAAGGTGCAAACAGCCCTGCCGACGTATTTATGACAGTTGATGCAGGCCGTGTTTGGCGCGCTCAGGAAGCTGGTATTTTCAGCCCTGTTGAAAGCCCGATCCTTGAGGAACGCATCCCGGAAGCGCTTCAGCACCCAGACAATCTTTGGTTCGGCTTTTCCACGCGCGCGCGGCTGATCTTCTTTTCAAAAGACCGCGTTTCAAACCCACCACAAACTTATGCGGCGCTGGCCGACCCACAATACAAAGGTAAAATCTGCACACGCTCAGGGTCAAACATCTACAGTCTATCACTGTTGGCTTCGCAAATTAAACATAACGGCGAAGAAGCCGCCACAAATTGGGCCAAAGGGATTGTCGCAAACTTTGCCCGTGAACCAAAGGGCGGTGACACCGATCAGCTTAAAGCAATTATCTCTGGCGAATGTGACATCGTTGTCGCAAACCACTATTATTTCGCCCGTGGCCTTGCCGGCGGTGTCGAAGGTCTTTCCGCTGAGATTGGCAAAATAGGCTGGGTATTTCCCGACCAAGATGGCAACGGCACGCACATCAACACATCGGCAGCGGGTGTTTTGAAAACAGCGCCAAACCGTGAGAACGCGATTAAATTGTTGCAATATTTATCGTCAGATCTTGCTCAAGAATACTTTGCTAATGGCAACAATGAATATCCTGCCGTTGCTGGTGCATCGGAGTCCGCGATTGCAAAAAAGCCTTGGCGAATTTAAGCGCGATGATTTGAACTTGTCGAGAACTTGGTATCAACCAAACCAAGGCACAGGAAATTTATAACGCGGTTGGTTACAAGTAAGCTTTATTGAATACCTAAAACTACACAGGCTCGCATGCTCTTAGAGTGTGCGGGCTTTTGTTTGCGCAAAAGTTTCAAGGCTCGGTCTTGCCATTTCACTATGATGGCGTGGCCGCTCTTTGGAGATTGTATAGCAAAGCACGATGACGGGCAGCAGGCCGAAGGCGACGATCACAAGTGACGGCACCGCAGCCTGTGTGAGCCGCTCATCGGAGGCCAGTCGGTAGGCTTGCACCGCCAAAGTATCGAAATTAAACGGCCGTAAAATCAGCGTCGCGGGCAGTTCTTTCATCGTATCCACAAACACCAACAAAAGTCCCGTCAGCATACTGGCGCGCATCAGCGGCAGGTGAACCTCTTTCAGCATGCGCCCTGAACCTGCCCCAAGCGAGCGCGACACCGCATCGATATTCGGTTTAATCGCACTCATGCCCGTATCAAATGAAGACATGGCCGCCGCCATAAACCGCACCGCATAGGCAAAGACCAGCACGGTGAGGGATCCGGTGAAAAGCAATCCCGTAGAGACGCCAAACTGCGCGCGCATAAATGCATCAAGCGCGTTGTCTAAAGTTGCAAATGGCACAAGCAGGCCCACGGCAATTACGCCGCCCGGTACCGCATACCCGATGCCCGCCAGCAGCTTGGCTTTGCCGGAAAACCGCCCCGGATATAGCCGATGCCAATAACCAACGAGAAAAGCACCGACTACCGTAAACACCGCAGCCATGCTGGCGAGCGTCAATGAGTTTGTGATGAAACGCATATATCGCTCGGTGAACGGATTTTGTCCTGCATCAAACGCCATGGAAAACAGCACAATCACCGGCAGAAAAAAGCCAAGGAAAACGGGCAGCGCACACGCCATAAATGCACCGAAATTTTTCCAGCCTGACAATTGATGCGGTGCCATCGCCTCTAAGCGTTTTCCCGCATCAAAGTGCCGCGCAGCGCCGCGCTGTGATCGCTCCACGACAACAAGCATCAGCGCGACCATCAACAGGCAAAATGCCAATTGCGATGCCGCGGCACGGTCACCCATAGAAAACCAAGCCTGATAAATGCCCGTTGCAAAGGTTTGCACCCCAAAATGGGCAACAGTGCCGAAATCAGCAATCGTTTCCATCAAAACGAGCAGCACACCACCGGCAATCGCGGGGCGCGCTACGGGCAGGCTCACCCGCCAAAAAGCGGACCAAGGCGTGTGCCCGAGCGTGCGCGCGGCAAAATAGGCGGTCGGCGATTGGCGCAAAAATGCCGCCCGCGCGAGCAAATAGACGTAAGGATAAAGCACGAAAATCAACATAAGCGCAGCGCCCCAAACAGATCGCACTTCGGGGAACCAATAATCGCGCGGGCCCCACCCGGTCAGCGATCGCAGAGCGGTTTGCACAGGGCCAGGATGATCGAGCAAAGTGGTATAGGCATAGGCCAGCACATAGGCCGGAAATGCCAGCGGCAGGGCCAGCAATAATTCCAGTGTGCGCCGCCCAAAAAACTGGCACGTGCTTACCAACCATGCGGCCGCTGTACCAATGATGCCTGTGCCAATACCCACCAACAAGGCCAAAACGATGGTGTTCCAGGTAAATCGCGGCAGAACAGTCACTGCAAAACGCGACGAAGTTTCGAATGTGCCAGATAGAGCTGAAAACACGACAAAGAAAATCGGCAGCAGGCAAAGGCCGGCAAACAATATGACAAAGAGTTTGAAAAACGAACGTCCCACAAGATAACCTCAAAACATTCGCAGAGGCAAAACCCCAGAGAAATTTGATTGGTAGCAAAAGTTGACTAAATTAAACCAATTATATGGTCAACTGCGCAAATGAGCCGTTTAGCCCTTTAGCCCGACTCCACAAAGGTTACTTGCCACTCAGCCAGCTTTAAGCATCTTGCGCTGTGAAATTGCGCCGCCGCGCTTGGTCTTCCAACAATGTCATCAAATCTTCAGCCGCTTTTAGGACATCGGTGCCAGGCTAAAAATCGCTGCAACACCGGCCTGCCTTAAAAAATCATAGTCTTGGCTGGGAATGACACCGCCGCAAATGACAATTTTGTCGGCAGCGCCGCGCGCCGCCAATTCTTTGACCAACATCGGCGACAATGTTTTATGCCCCGCCGCATGCGATGACACGCCGACGATCTGAACATTATGGGTTACCGCCATCTGCGCTGCCTCGGCAGGCGTTTGAAACAGCGGCCCCACATGCACTTCAAAACCCAAATCAGCAAACGCAGTCGCAATGACTTTAGCGCCACGATCGTGGCCATCTTGCCCCATTTTCGCGATCAAAATGGAAGGCGTTTTTTGGGTATTTCCATCGGCAAAACCGGCAATGCGTTTCTGCAACGCTTCAAACCGCGCATCGCCCGCATAGGCGTTACCATAGACGCCCGATATGGTAACAACATCGCCTTGATAGCGTTTAAACGCTTCTTCAAGCGCATCGGAAATCTCGCCGACACTGGCGCGCGCGCGCGCCGCTGCAACCGCCGCCTCAAGCAAATTGCCCGCGCCTGACTTTGCAACCTGTTTCAGATTTTCAATCGCCGCAGCATGCGCCGATGCATCACGGGTGGCCCTGATGCGTTTGAGCCGCGCAACCTGCGACAGCCGCACCGCCGTGTTGTCGATGTCCAAAATGTCGATATCATCTTCTTTTTCAAGCCGATATTTATTGACGCCGACAACAACTTCTTCGCCGCGGTCAACCGCCGCCTGTTTGCGTGCGGCCGCCTCTTCAATCATCCGCTTGGGCAGACCTTCACCGACGGCCTTGGTCATGCCGCCTGCCGCTTCAATTTCCTCCATCAAAGCCCATGCCTTATCGGCAAGTTCCTGCGTCAGACTTTCCACATAGTAAGAGCCAGCCAATGGATCGACCGTCTTTGTGACGCCTGTTTCATGCTGCAAAATTAGCTGCGTATTGCGGGCAATGCGCGCGGAAAACTCGGTTGGCAGTGCCATTGCCTCATCAAACGAATTCGTATGCAGCGATTGCGTACCACCCAGCACGGCGGCCAGCGCCTCATAGGCCGTGCGTACGATGTTGTTGTAAGGGTCTTGTTCGGCAAGCGAAACGCCCGACGTCTGACAATGGGTGCGCAGCATCTGGCTACGCTCGCTGGCACCAAAATCTTGCATGATCCGCGACCACAAAAGCCGCGCCGCGCGCAGCTTTGCAGCCTCCATAAAAAAGTTCATGCCGATGCAGAAAAAGAAGGAGAGCCGTCCAGCAAACTCATCCACATCCATACCCTTGGCCAGCGCCGCGCGTACATATTCGCGGCCATCGGCAAGGGTAAAGGCCAGCTCCTGCACCAGGGTCGATCCGGCTTCTTGGATATGGTAGCCGGAGATAGAAATGGAATTATAACGCGGCATTTCTTTGGCCGTGTATTCAATAATATCGGCGACAATCCGCATCGATTGTTCGGGCGGATAGATATAGGTGTTGCGCACCATGAACTCTTTTAAAATGTCGTTTTGAATGGTGCCGGATAATTGCGCGCGCGCAACGCCCTGCTCTTCGCCCGCCACGATAAACATTGCGAGCACAGGTATCACCGCGCCATTCATGGTCATAGAAACGGACATTTCATCAAGTGGAATGCCGTCAAACAGGATTTTCATATCTTCGACGGTGTCGATCGCAACGCCCGCCTTACCCACATCGCCGACAACGCGCTCGTGATCGGAATCATAGCCCCTATGGGTGGCCAGATCAAACGCGACCGATAATCCCTTTTGGCCTGCGGCAAGGTTTTTACGGTAAAATGCGTTTGAGGCTTCTGCCGTTGAAAACCCAGCATATTGGCGGATCGTCCATGGACGCCCCGTATACATGGTGGCTTTTGGACCGCGCACAAAGGGCACTTGTCCGGGCATCGAACCCAAATGACTTATGTCGGCAAGATCAGCGTCCGTATAAAGCGGCTTGATGGTGATGCCTTCAGGCGTTGCAGAATTGAGCGTCGAAGGGTCTTTGCCCTTTAAATCACGCGCCGCATCGGCATTCCACTTTGTCAATTTATCGCTCATTCGGTGATGTCACGCCTGTTATTGTGAACCTTGTTTTATCAAGTTTGCCACACAAGCCAATGAAACCAAAGGCGTAACTGCGTTGCAAGCCCAATTCAGCCCGCAGCACGCGTAAATCGATAGACCGTTTTTTGCTCTAGCATCTCGCGAGGCTTCAATATAGCACTGGGAAAATGCGCGTGGTTGATTGCATCGGGCCAAATCTGAGCTTCAAGGCAAAAACCTGATCCTGCAGCATATGCAATGCCATCAAGACCCATCATCGGCCCGATATGCGTTCCGCCATAAAATTGAAGACCCGGTTCGGTGGTCAACACATCCATGGTGATACCTGAGGTCGGAGCAAACACCTCCGCAACCCGTCGCAATTTTTCTCTTTTAGTAGAAAGACAAAAATTATGATCGAAATCGGAAAAGTCCGAAATCTGCCGCAGCTCACGCAAATCAAGTTCGGTCCCGCTGACATCGGCCACTATCCCGGTGGGTATAGTGTTATCATCGACTTCTAAACAGCGGTCAGATGCAATGGCGATGCGATGCAAATTGACATCGGACGCGCCGCCATCTTCCAAATTGAAATAGGCATGGCTCGCAAGGTTGCAAACCGTCGGTGCATCGCTCGTTGCCTGTAGCGTGACTTCCAGCCTATTGTCTGCGGTTAAATGATAATGACACAGCGCAACCAAATTACCCGGATACCCCATATCACCGTCTGGGCTTTCCAGCCTTAGCGTCACGCTATTCTCACCAGCGCTCTCAATATCCCAAACTTGGTTGAAAAATCCGTGCGGCCCGCCATGCAAATGTTGAAGGCTTGCATCATCCAAAGCCAATTGAACTTGCGATTTATTGAGACAAAAACGCCCACCAGCAATACGGTTTGCACACCGCCCAACGACGGCACCAAAATAAAGGCCGTGCGCCTCATATGCCGCAACGCTAGCGAGGCCTAAAACAAGTGGCGTGCCGTGGCCTTCAAGCCGCAAGTCTTGAATTGACGCGCCGAAAGTAATGATAGCGCAGGTTAGCCCACCGTTTTTGAGCGTGATCCGCTTGATATCGCGCCCAGCGCTGGTTTGACCCCAAGCCTCGACCATCGGCAAACCTAAAGCCCCAGTCCGCCAAGTGCCACATATTTAACGTCGAGATAATCATCGATGCCCTGATGACCGCCTTCTTTGCCAAGGCCGGATTGCTTGAGGCCGCCAAACGGTGCTTCCGGTGTTGCGATCACGCCCTCATTGACGCCGACAAGGCCATATTTTAACGCTTCCATCATCCGCCATGCGCGACCAAGATTTTGTGTGTAAACGAAGCACGCGAGCCCAAAGATCGTATCGTTGGCATAGGCCACCGCCTCTTCTTCTTTGTCGAACTTGAAAATCGGCGCGACCGGGCCAAAAACCTCTTCTTGGCTGATCCGCATATCTTGCGTTGCGCCAGAAATCACAGTCGGCTCATAAAAGGTTTGTCCAAGCGCGTGGCGCTTGCCGCCCGTCACGATTTTTCCACCTTTTGTGATAGCATCTGACACAAGCTCTTCAACTTTGGCGACCGCCGCTTCATTGATCAGCGGGCCTTGCATCACACCATCTTCATCGCCCTGCGCCCACTTTCATGGCCGCAGAGGCAGCCGCCAGCTTTTCAACGAAACGATCATATATTCCCGCTTGCACATAAAACCGGTTTGTACACACGCAGGTCTGCCCGGCATTTCGAAACTTTGCCGCCATGCCGCCTGCAATCGCCGCATCAATGTCCGCATCATCAAACACGATAAATGGCGCATTGCCGCCAAGCTCCATCGATACTTTTTTCACCGTATCGGCGGACTGCTTCAGCAATATCTTGCCCACCCGTGTCGATCCCGTGAAACTGATCTTTCGCACTACAGGGCTGTCACAAAGCGCTTTACCAATTTCCGCCGCATCGCCCGTCAAAACGTTGACCACACCTGCCGGAATACCCGCCTCTTGGCACAAAACACCCCATGCGATACCCGAATAGGGCGTAAATTCTGAAGGTTTGATGATAATTGTGCAACCAGCAGCAAGCGCCGGCCCTAGTTTACGCGGGATCATCGACGACGGGAAATTCCAAGGCGTGATCGCCGCCACAACGCCGACCGGCTCCTTCATTACCATCAAGCGCCGTGTCGCGATTGGGCTCGGTATCAAATCGCCATAGACCCGCCTGCCCTCTTCGGCAAACCAGCGCAAATACGCCGCCGAGCTGGCCACTTCGCCGCGCGCTTCAGTAAGCGGTTTGCCCTGCTCGGTGGTCAAAAGCAGCGCCAGTTCTTCTTGGTTCTCCAGCACCAGATCATGCAATTTCAGCAACATATTTCCCCGCTCGAGCGCCGTCGTCTTGCGCCAAGCCTCAAAAGCTGTCGCTGCGGCAGCAATTGCGCGCTCCGTCTCCGCACGACCACTGTTCGGCACTGTGCCGATCAGAGCGCCTGTGGCCGGGTTGAAAACATCAATGGTTTGCCCACTATCCGCTAAGCACCATGCGCCGGCGATAAAGTTATGATCTCGTTGAAAGCGGCTGTTCTTCTTTAGCATAATATCTCCTCTAGCGAAAAAATATCTACGCCTGACTTATGAGAGCTATAGTTGAATGCAGGTTTTGATCCAAATTATTTTATAACCCAATGAAATTTGCGATTTTAACATACGAAAGCCTTTTACTCGGGATGTAAAAGAAGTAAGGAGAGGCGGAAGAAAAGAATCTAAGAAATTCGCGTAGATTGACGAGAAGGACTATCCCGTGGCATCCACTTTCGACCAAGTAGCAGAAATTATTGTTGATACGTGCGAGATCGATAGTGAAACCATCACACCAGCGAGCCATACCATTGACGATTTAGGGATCGACAGTTTGGACTTTCTCGATATCGTGTTTGCAATCGATAAACACTTCGGGATCAAAATTCCACTTGGGGAATGGACTCAAGACGTCAATGATGGAAAAATGCCATCAGAAGAATATTTTGTTCTTGAAAATCTTTGTGCCAAAATTGACGGGCTTGTTGCCTCAAAAACTGCATAAACAGCAAGCAGCAGTCTTGATAAAGCAATCGGCAGCTTTGTGATGGGGGAAAAGAAACTCCATAAAAGCGACGTTGTTATTACAGGAATTGGCCTTGTCACAGCACTTCGGCACTGGTATTGAAGAAAATTGGAAAAGCCTTTCTAAAGGCGCGGTCTCCATTTTCGATAGCAAACGCTTTGCTCCATATACCGTGCATCCACTTCCCACAATCGATTGGTCAGTAGCAAATATCAAAGCGCGATCAACGCCAGATGGGTTCTTGGCAATGCATCGGTACTTTTGGTGCGGGGCTTGCTCTTGAAGATGCCGGCATGAAAGATAAACCAGAACTAACCTCTACCATGGATATGAGCGTCGCCGCTGCAGCAGGTGAGCGGGATATTAGTGTGGACGAGGCGATCTTATCGCACTCTAGTGATGGGAAGCTCGATAGACAAATATTGCTCAATGACAAATTGACCAGCGAATTGCGACCAACTCTTTTTTTATCGCAGCTTTCAAATCTTCTGGCTGGCAATATCTCGATTGTTCATAAAGTAACGGGCTCGTCTCGTACCTTTTTGGGTGAGGAAGGGTGCCGGGAATATCAGCGATCAAGACAGCAGCAGCGCGCATTCAGGGCTGGACAAAGCACTCATGCACTTGGTTGGCGGATCTTACAATTGCGAACATCCCGACATGCTTCTCAAGCGCCGAAATTGGTGGTCATCTGATGCATGGACCGTGGTCTCCTGTTTGGCAGCGCGACGAAGTTGAGGGTGGTGGTATGATACTCGGCTCAGGAAGTGCGTTTCTGGTACTTGAAAGCCGCGCCCATGCGGAAGCCCGCGGCGCAAGAATTTATGCTATTTTAGAAGCTGTTGATGCAGACTCAGGGACATCGGATAAGGACAAAACACGTGAGCGCCTCGACAGACTTGTCGAAGGCATAGGCCTAGCAAATGTCGATTTCATCGTTTCTGGCGCGTCTGGGGTCAAAACCCGAACGAAGATCGAAAAAGAACTTTTGACATCTACTTTGCAGCATATTCCGGTGCGCAGCGTGTGGCATCAGTAATAGGTCATCTTGCGCGAAGCCCAATTTCCGTTAGCAGTCGCGCTTGCTGCGCTGAGCATCCACATTCAAACAACCAATTGACCAAATCGACAGCCGCTTTGAAACCAAAACGAATATCAAACCTTCGAAAGTCGGTGTACTGGTTGTAGGAGCTTCTGAAAGCGAAGGGGTCGCCGTCCTTTCAACCGCCGATCGATGGGTGCATTGAAATGCGTAATTTCATAGACACAAAAGGCCGTCCGATTATCGCCATCACTGGTGCTGGAATTGTTTCATCGCTTGGCGTTGGGAAAACCGAAAATTGGACAAAGCTTAAAAATGGCCAATCCGGTATTCACGCGATCACTCGGTTTCCAATTGATCACTTGAAAACGACGATTGCGGGAACTGTCGACTTTTTGACAAAACCCGAGGATGGTTGCGCCAGCATTGACCATACGCTTTAGCGGAGATTGCCACCGATGGAAGCGCTTTCACAAGCTGGTTTCCCATCGGCATGACTTTGGCGGATCGCGCTGTTTTTGGCTTCACCGCCGGTTGAACTTGAATGGCAAAGCCGCTTTGAACTGAACGATGACGTGGCAACGGAGTTGATCATGCTACCACAAGTGGCTACGATAGGCTGCTTACCGCCGCACGCAAATCAGTCAAACCGCCAGTACATACTCCATCCAGTTAAATTTCGCAGCGCTAGTTGGCCAATCGGCTCCACGCCCGAATCGGCGCGCGCGGTCTACCCGTAACCCTTTCAACTGCATGCGCTTCTGGGGCGACGGCCATCCAAATGGGTGTCGAGTGCTTGAGGCGCGGCGAAGCAGATGCGTGTCAGTTGTCGTTCGGCACTGATGGCTCAGTAACAGCAGAATCGCTTATCCGCTTTTCACTTCTTTCTGCGTTATCCACCCAAAATGAAGATCCGACAAAAGGCGTCAAAGCCTTTTTCCAAAAGACCGCGACGGTTTTGTTATGGCCGAAGGTGCCGCATCACTGGTGATGGAAACGCTTGAATCTGCGATAGGGCGCGGCGCAAAAATTTTAGGTATATTAGAAGGGTGCGGCGAGTGTGCTGATGATTTCCACCGTACTCGCTCAAAACCAGT
>JAXHNY010000036.1:0-129741 GCA_034519905.1 Ahrensia sp. | reverse complement strand
CGTTGTTGCTTCCAGTTCCGGTTACGTATTGCTCATGTTCGGGCCCAATCTCGGTGATCACACGCGCCAGTTTGAAGCGTCAAGCCTTATAGGTCCAGTCAGCGGTTGTTTCAATCGTTTGCTGATTTTTGATGATTATTAGTTGTCGCTGACCAATATCTGGAAGCCCAGCTTTCGTGTTGCTTGCCATTGAGCTCAAACCGATCTCGGTTGGGCGCGAACATTGCCCTGCACCCGTCCCAATCGATATGCCCGCTGGCATGCGGGAACAGAACACCTGCTTTTGCGGCATCGGCAGCTTGCCGCATGGCGTCGAACAAGGCTATTCGCCCCTTCATTTCAGCAACGGCGAGCGTCCAGATCCGTCAGGAAAGATCGAGAAATTACCGAACTTAGTTGCAAAAATGTAGCCGATCACCCGATCACCCCACCAACTCCGCCGTCTCGACAACCGCATGGAACAGAACTTGCGCGCTGGAGGTTGACCATTCTTTCGTGATGTCTTTGGCCTCGTTGTGCGATAGACCGTCAACGCAGGGGCACATGATCATCGTGGTCGGATAGACACGGTTGATCCAACAGGCATCGTGCCCCGCGCCAGAAATAATATCCATATGGCTGTATCCGAGGCGCTGCGCAGCGCCCTGCCACATACTACCTGGGACGGGAGTCAAAGGCTGGCGGATCAAAAAAGCTGACAATTTCATGTTCGCGAGCACAGCCCAGCTCTTCGCAAATCTTTGGTGCAAGCGTTCTAAATTCAGTCACCGCGGCTATCCATCACCGGCGAGATATGGCTGCGGAAGTCGGCAGTAAAAACGACTTTCTCAGGGATGATGTTCTGCGGCTGTTAGGATGGACATCGGCCATCATCCGCCTCCATCGCGCCCACCGAGTTGGGCTGATATTTCATTGTCGCCTAATCTCGCCATGGGCAAGCTCTGCGAGTTGCGCACCGCCCACCACCGCCCGCGCATTGCGCCACATCCGCCATCGGGCGGTTGAACCTGTGTGCTGGCCTTTGCCCGTGATCGTGCCTTGTATCCAGCGAAGCCCCTGACCGTGGGTGACGACGCCAATTTCTTTGCCTTCAACCTCAAGAGATCCGGCCCTTGCTCATACTACAGCTCAAAGAACACGTGCCATTTTGCGCGCGCCAACTTCCCTACTCGCCCAGCCATCCAGTGCGCTTTAGTTCGTCGCCAAAGTTCAGCCCTTTTGCGTCTTTCTTTGCATAGGCAGTTTCAAGCGGCATAATACCAGCAAACACCGCTGAGGCCATCATGGCGGGCGCAAAGCGTGTGCCTTCCTCATTGGTCCAGTTGGTAACAACGATGGGATGTTTGGTTTTGATATCAAGATCATTGAGCGTGCGCACGATTTCAAGCCCCGCCAACACGCCGAGCACACCATCATATCGACCACCGGTCGGCTGGGTATCAAGGTGGGAGCCGACATAGACGGGCAGCGCATCGGGGTCTGTGCCTTCACGGCGCATGAACTAGGTGGTGCCCATCATCGTCGCCCATCGTCAGGCCAGCAGCCTGACACCATTGTTGAAATAGTTTGCGGCCCTCACCGTCTTCATCGGTAACCGTCTGGCGATTGCTGCCACCAGCAATGCCTGGGCCAATTTGCGCTAGCTCATGGATCGTATTCCACAGGCGGTCACCTTTGATTTTTAAATTTTCGCCGAGTGTTCGCTTAAGCGTTGTCCCATCAGTACGCGCAGCGCTCAGCCTCTAAATAAAATAGACTGCGGCATTGAGTCAAAATGTAAAGGCTGAAACTGACAGCATATTGGTCAAACTCAATTGATTTAGCGAAATTTTTAGTAACTATCCAAGCGCCAAATATCCCGCGACGGCTAATAAAAAGCCGCATTCCAGACGCAAAATCAATGAGCTCAGTTTCAGGGCTTGCGCAACGCTTAGTATTTTCAACCGATGGGTATCGTGCTGCTGCAATTGAGCGTATCGCCTGATCGAGTCGGGTATATCCGCGAGCGATCAATGCTATGTATTACTTATCATTCCAAGAGAAATTTACACAACAGTTTTGGAACAAACTGTTGAGGGCTGGCTGGCACCGTTTGAAACAATTGCTGCCGATGGCGACCCAGTTCAGGAGCTTCGTCGATACATCTCTTTCAAACTTCGAATGTCGTCGAGCCTTAGAAGCTTTACTCAGCGCTTTCGCAAAGCAAATTTCAACATTGGCACCTGATACACGTTTACCGCAAATGCCCGTCCGAAAACATTGGTCGATCAAAGGTGCAGATTATTCTTACATGGATCGACAATGGGAGCACTCGCTGGATGATCTCTACCACTTGATCTTTATGATCTGGGCCACAACACAACGTACAAGATTTTGCACACAACCGGTTTCTCGGCAATGCTAACAGGCAAACAAACGAGGCGAATGTAAGGATTCTGTTTGATGAACGGCGCTGAGTTAACGCGTACTGATCATTTGAATGAAGTGATAGCCTTGTCATGGTTCTTCTGTAGCCGCGATGCTTTAGCAGCTGCTTTTCCTAGAACTTCGATTCACCAAACGCTGCCTGACGAATTGATGCACATACCACGCAGCTCGACAGTGGTACATCATGAGCACGCAAGCCCGCGTCAATTGCAAGTTGTTTAAGCCGTTTTGCAAGAGGGGAATGTTCTGAAATTTCCTACGCGAGCTGCTACGTTACTCGTAAATCATAAACGCAATCATCTGATGGGTATCGCAGGCCGGATGCCGACAGGCAACAAAGGCGATTAAGACTTTCAGAGGCGGTGAACAAGCCCATAGTCGAGCAGCTTATCGAGGGCGCGGTAGACCTGAAGTGGTGCACGAAAACCATCATCGCGCAACGCATCAAGAATTGTGTAAGCGCTTAGCGGCCCCTCTGATCGCGTCAGCGCGCCCATAACGAGCGCCTGGTTTTTGGTCAGATCGCGCAGCTTCGTGACCATGATCACTCATCGGCGTTCTCTCTTGCTCGATTGGGTTGCGCTTCGGCTCGCTCCACAGGCTTTTGGCGTGTGCGGTTGAAAAAGGGCAAAATAGAAAAGATAAAAAGACAAAGCGCCGCTACAACGATGCTCGGCCCTGCAGGGGTGTCATACTCAAGCGACCCAAAAAGGCCGCCGATGACGGATACTGCGCCAACCACGGCTGCGATCAACGCCATCTGTTCTGGGCTCGTTGAAAAGCGGCGCGACGTGGCGGCAGGAATAATCAGCATGGCCGTGATCAGCAAAACACCCACGATCTTCATGGAAATGGCGATGACGGCAGCCATAAGCAGCATGAAAATGATATTTGCCCGTTCAGGGTTCATGCCTTCTGCTTGTGCCAACTCAAAATTGACGGTGGCGGCAAAGAGTTGACGCCAAATAATCGCCAAAATTGCAAGAACTGCGGCTCCACCGAGCCAAATAATCGCAATATCCTGTTTTGAGACGGCCAAAATATCTCCAAACAAAAAGCCCATCAGGTCTATTCGGATCCATGTCATGAAGGCTAGTACGACAAGACCTAAGGCAAGAGCCGAATGGGAAAGCAGCCCTAGTAGCGCATCGGCTGACAAAGACGCCCGTTTTTGCAACAAAAGCAGTGCAAGAGACACACAAGCAGACACGCCAAAAACAGCGAGCGTGATGTTGATCTCAAACAAAAATGCCAGCGCTACACCCAGCAGCGCGGCATGGGAAAGCGTATCGCCAAAATAGGCAAGCCTGCGCCAGACAATAAAACAGCCAAACGGTCCCGCCACCAGCGCAACGCCAATACCTGCGAAAATCGCGCGCGTGAAAAAATCGTCAAGCATCCCGACTGTTTCCTTGTCCGTGATTTGCATGATCATGATGGCCATCTTCGGGGTGGCAGTGGTCGGTGATTGTGCCATCGCCATGGGCAACCCGTCCATCGGGCAAATGAATATGATCATGGTGGTGTTCGTAAATGGCCAGCGTCGGTGCCGCACGCGCGCCGAATAGGGCTTTGTACTCGGCACTGGAAGCTACAGCTGTCGGTGTTCCAGAACAGCAGACATGCCCGTTCAAGCAAATTACGCGGTCAGTGGCCGCCATAACCACATTTAGATCATGAGAGATCAGAAGGATGCCGCAATGCATCTCATCGCGAATGCGCTGGATCAAATCGTAAAGGGCAATTTCACCGTTGAAATCCACGCCCTGCACCGGCTCATCGAGCACCAGCAAATCGGGTTTTCGTGCAATGGCGCGGGCAAGCATGACCCGCTGGAATTCGCCGCCGGAAAGATCACGCACCTCCGCCTTGGCCAAATGCGCGATACCTGTTGAAGCCATGGCAGCTGACGCTTCGCCTTCGCTGACTTCACCAGTCAGACGCATAAATCGGCTTACAGTTAGGGGCAGCGTCCAATCCACATTCAGTTTCTGGGGAACATAGGCAACGCGCAGAACTGGCCTTTGAATGGCTTGGCCTTCATCGGGTTTAAGAATGCGAAGCGCCATCTTGGCCGTTGTGGATTTTCCCGAACCATTGGGCCCGATCAACGTGACAATTTCTCCGGCATCAACCGACATGGTGACACCGCGCACAAGCCATCGGCCTGCGCGATTGATCCCGGCGTTTTGGAGGGTGACAAGCGTCTTCGATGTTTTAGCCATGGTATATTTTAAATTTTGAAACGTTGAAAAACAAGTGGATTGCAGAGGATCATCGCATACGTTATACAATTACGCAACGGTGTGATAATATAACAATACGTTTCATTATTTGTTAGAAACCAGCCTGAGAGTTCGCAATGATACAGCTTAAAACTATTTGTCTTTGTACAGCGCTTCTGGCCACATCTGCGATATCTGCCCACGCCGAAGTGAATGTGGTTGCGTCCATCAAGCCGGTGCATTCACTTGTCGCAGCTGTCATGGAAGGCGTGGGCGAACCAAGTCTTATCGTGGAAGGCGCAGGTTCGCCGCACACCTATGCTATGAAGCCCTCCCAGGCGCAGATGCTGGAACAGGCAGATGTGATCTTCTGGATAGGCCATGAAATGGAAGCCTTTCTGGAAAAGCCGCTGGAGACCTTAGGCGCCAATGCAACGTCGATTGAACTCATGGATGCCCATGATCTCGTCAAACTGGAGTTCCGCGAAGGCGGTGCATTCGAAGAGCACGACCATGATGACGATGCGAAGCATGACGATCATGATCACGATCATGACAAGAACGCTGAAGCTGGCCATGAGGGCCATGAAGATCACGGCGCGTTTGAGGCCCATATCTGGCTCGACCCGATGAATGCCAAGGCGATTGTGCATGAAATTGAAGAGGCGCTTGTTGCCGCCGATCCGGCCAATGCTGCTAAATATGAAGCCAATGCGCAAGCAACCATGGTAAAGCTTGACGCGCTTATGGTTGAAGTCAGCGCGGAACTAGAGCCCATCAAAGGCAAGGGCTTTATCGTGTTTCACGATGCCTATCAGTATTTTGAAAAGCGTTTTGGCATCACCGCATCTGGTTCAATTACCGTCTCGCCGGAAGTCATGCCAGGTGCAGGGCGGATCACTGAAATTCGCGCGCGCGTCAAGGAGCTGGGCGCGACATGCGTTTTTGCCGAGCCGCAATTTGAGCCAAAACTCGTGCAAACCGTAATCGAAGGCACATCAGCTCGGTCTGGTGTCATCGACCCACTCGGTGCTAGCCTTGAAAATGGACCAGAGCTTTATTTTCAGCTCATTCGCAACATGGCGACATCCATCAAAACCTGCCTGTCAGAGGCGAGTTGAGGCGCGGAATGGTCTGCCGAAAAGTGCAATCTTGCCTATTGAACCGATAATACCTTTCTTCTCATTGCAGAAGGCCAGTATTTCACTTACTTAATGTAAACAAAATATAAGGGTTATAGTCGATGTCCGAAGAAATTGATCCCAAACGCCGCATCGTTTCATCGCGGCATCTTGCGGAAGGTGACGGCTGGGAGACCTCGGAGATCGAATATGGTATGATTATCGCCTACAACGCGTTCTCCCGTTGGATGACGCGCTGCATGTCAGCGGCTGGAAACACTGACCTGACGCCGATTGAAATTCTTGTGTTACACAACACAAATCACCGCGGACGCGACAAACGGCTGACGGATATTTGCTTTATGCTCAACATCGAAGATACGCACACAGTCAATTACGCCTTGCGGAAGTTGATGAAAATGGAGCTTCTTTTGTCGGAAAAACGCGGCAAAGAAGTGTTTTACAAAACGTCCGAGAGCGGTAGCAAACTTTGCGAAGATTATCGCGCCGTTCGCAAAACCTGCCTCATCGATAGCCTATCACACTTAGATATTTCTGGCGAAGAAATGCGCGAGATTGCAGCTCACTTGCGTGCATTTTCCGGCCAATATGATCAAGCAAGCCGCGCGGCAGCATCGCTTTAAAGCGTTTCGCGTTAGTTGGTCATATAATTTGGAAGCGCCGTCACAATCTGTGGGAAGAGGCTGATCAACAAAACACCGAGCAACAAAAGCAAGAAAAATGGAAATGCTGCTTTTGCCACACGAAATATATCAATCCCTGTTTGTCCTTGGATCACAAACAGGTTGAACCCGACCGGCGGTGTAATCTGGCTCATTTCGACAACGATCACCAAGTAGATGCCGAACCACAGAGGATCAATACCAACGGCGGTCACCATCGGCATGATGATTGATGTGGTGAGAACGATCACAGAAATACCGTCCAAAAAGCATCCAAGGACGATGAAAAATATAGTGAGCGCAAACAACAGCAGTGGCACTGAGAGGTTCAGCCCCGATATCCAAGTGGCGAGGTTTCGAGGCAGACCTGTGAAGCCCATCGAAACCGAGAGAAAGGCTGCCCCAAGCAAAATAAGCGCGATCATGCATGAAGTGCGCATCGCTTGCATTACCGCCTGTCCAAACAATGCCCAGCTGAACGATCCTGAACCCCATGCGAGCGCCGTGGCCAGCACAACACCGAGCGCCGCCGCATCGGTTGGCGATGCAATGCCGCCGTAAATTGAGCCTATTACGCCACCAATCAAAAGTGCCACCGGAATTAACCGCCGCGATGCGATAAGCTTTTCTTTGAATGAAAACCTCTCATCAATCGCGGGTATCAAGGAAGGGTTCAGCCAAGCGCGAATAGCGACGTAACTGGCAAAAAGGGCTAAGACCATAAAGCCGGGAACAATCGCGGCGATAAACAGGCGCGCAATCGATTGTTCTGTCGCAACACCATAAACGATGAGGATGATTGACGGGGGGATCAAAAGCCCAAGGGTGGCAGACCCCGCAAGTGTTCCAATGACCAAACTTTCGGGATAGCCGCGCTTCATCAATTCTGGCACGGACATGCGCCCAATCGTTGCCGCTGTCGCAGCCGATGATCCAGACACCGCCGCAAAAATTGCGCAACCAAAAACATTCACATGGAGCAATCGTCCGGGCGCGCGGCTAAGCCATGGCACAAGGCCATTAAACATATCATCGCTGATACGCGACCTCAGCAAAATTTCGCCCATCAAGATGAAAAGCGGCAAGGCAGTCAGTGCCCAACTGTGCGAATGCCCCCAATATGTCGTAGCAAGAATGAGACCGGCTGGCGCGCTTGAAAAGAATATCAATCCCGCAAGCCCCACCAAACAAAGCGATAAGGCAACCCAAACGCCTGCGCTCAACAATCCAATCAGCAAGGCAAGTAAAATGATTGCGACCATCGGATCAGACATAACTACACCTCATCCGGCGTCGAGAGAACTGGGTTACCACTTCGAATGAGATCAATAAGCGTATGAACCAGAGCGACCAAGAATAACCCTACTCCGAAAACGGCAACACTTTGCGGGATCCAAAGGGCGATTGGGATGATGCCCGTGGATTTATCGCCGTAATGGGCACTTTCCAGCACCAAAGCACTCATAAACCAAGTCAAATAACCGGTGAGCGCGATGGCGATAATGATCACCACTGCCTCAGTTAAAATCTGCGCACGTTTCGGTAAGCTCTGTGTAACCAGATTTACGCGAATGTGCCCGCCTGCCCGCAACGTATGGGCCAAGCCCAAGAAGGTAGCGCCTGCAAGCATGAAACCTGAAAAGTCGGAATAGGAGGGTATCGTTGATGGCAAGAGTCCAGGACTTAGCCTGCCAAATCCGTTCAATAGAATTTGCGCGGAAATCAAAAGGCAAATCAGCACAATCAGCCCGCCTGCAACGGCCCCACTGATGTCGTAGAGTTTTTGAAATAGACGGCCCATAGCGCTATTGTCCAAGTTGTGACACGGGTATCGGCAGGTTTAAATCCTGCCGACACATTGGTGTGTTTAACGAGAGCGTTTCACGTTTAACGCGAAACGTCAGGTATCACCTAACGCGTTGAAATCTATGATTTCAGGCAGCGTTTGGTGATTCAGTTTAACGCGAAACGCTTTTATTGCTGGAACGACTTAAGGATGTTCTTTGCATTGTCCGACGCTTTTGCCTGCCAATTGCCCAACATCGTAGCGCCGATATCTTGCAAGCCCTTTGTTAATTCAGCGCTTGGTGGATAGACGGTGATACCCTTCGCCGCCAACGTCGCAGTCATTGTTTCGGCTTCCGCGGCGGACATTTTCCACCCACGGGCTTCGGCCGCGGAGGCCGCCGTCATCACCGCTGTTTTTGTAGCCTCATCGAGGCCGTCGAATACGCGCTTGTTTACCACAACAAGATTCTTGGGAACCCAAGCGTTGATTGCACTATAATGGCTTACAAAATCCCAAGCCGTTGAATTAACGCCCGTTGACGGCGATGTGATCATAGCTGAAATTTGACCAGTGGCGAAGGCCTGCGGGATATCCGACGCCTCAACTTGCACCGGTGCGGCACCAGCGAGTGTCGCAAACTCCTCTAGTGCAGCATTGTATGACCGGAACCGAAGGCCATTTAGATCGGCTACGGTTGCAATTTCGCCCTTTGTATAGAGCCCTTGCGGAGGCCACGGCACGGAAAATAGTGGCATTAGCCCCTGCTCTTCAAGCAATGCAGTAATGACTGTGCGCTGAGCGCCCCATAGTTTTTCTGCTTGCTCATAGCTGGTTGCGACAAATGGCTGGCTATCAATGCCAAATGCTAGTTCTTCGTTCGACAATGTAGACAAGAAGAACTCACCGATCTGAACCTGACGGTTGCGCACGGCGTTTTTTATTTCCGCATGTTTAAAAAGCGAACCGGCGGAGTGAACCGTGATATCAAGATTGCCAGAAGTCGCAGTGCGCACATCGTCGGCAAATTGTCGAATATTCTGCGTGTGAAATGTCGTGTCACCATACGGTGTCGGCATATCCCATTTTTCTGCGTAAGCAGCTGTTGTCATGGCAGTAAGGCAAAGCGTGGTGGCGCTTATGATAAAGTGTTTCATGATTTTTTCTCCCAGATTTGTAGTGTTGCAAAACTCACAATTTCATTACATTGACATTTTGTCAGTATTATACAAATAAAGCAACAATAATTTCACGAGAGTAATTTGCATGGATATTTCCAACAACGGCAAGTGGCAATTCTGGGTCGATCGTGGCGGCACCTTTACCGATATTGTCGCGCGTAAGCCGGACGGAACGCTTGCCACTCACAAGCTTTTGTCAGAAAATCCGGAAGCCTATGGCGATGCAGCTGTTCACGGCATTCGAACTTTGCTTGGCCTTAAAGCGGACGGCGTTATCCCGCCCGGCAAAATATCAGCGGTGAAAATGGGCACGACCGTTGCAACCAATGCCCTGCTGGAACGCAAGGGCGAACCCACCGTGCTAATGATTAGCAAGGGCATGGGCGACCTTTTGCGCATCGGCTATCAAAACCGCCCTAACCTGTTTGACCTGCATATTAAGTTGCCCGAACTGCTTTATACAGATGTGATCGAAGTTGAAGAGCGCATAAGCGCGGATGGCGGGGTCATCACACCGCTGGCGACAGATAAGGCCCGTAAAGCGCTATCGCATTCCTATAACAAGGGATTTCGCTCGGTCGCCATCGCGCTTATGCACGGCTATCGTTACACCGACCATGAATTGCGTCTAGGCGAGATCGCGCGCGAACTAGGCTTCGAGCAGGTCTCGCTCAGCCATCAGGTGAGCCCTTTGATCAAACTTGTCTCGCGCGGCGACACCACCGTAGTTGATGCTTATCTATCGCCGATCTTGCGCCGCTATGTAGGCCAAGTGGCCGATGCTCTGGGTGCGGCTGAAGGCGGCTGCGACAGCCTGATGTTCATGCAGTCGAATGGCGGCCTTACCGATGCGCGGCTGTTTCAAGGCAAAGACGCCATCCTATCCGGCCCCGCAGGCGGCGTTGTCGGCATGGTGCGCACGGCGGCCGACCTTGGTTATGACCGGCTGATCGGCTTTGATATGGGCGGCACATCGACCGATGTGTGCCACTATGCGGGCGAGTTTGAGCGTTCGTTTGAGACTGAAGTTGCCGGTGTGCGGATGCGTGCGCCGATGATGTCTATCCATACGGTGGCGGCGGGCGGCGGGTCGATCTTGTCCTACAAAGATGGGCGCATGCAAGTTGGCCCTGAAAGTGCGGGGGCTAATCCCGGCCCCGCATCCTATCGCCGTGATGGTCCGCTAACCGTTACCGATTGCAATGTGCTGCTGGGCAAGCTCCAGCCCGATCAGTTTCCGTCGGTGTTTGGGCCGAACGCCGATCAGCCGCTGGACGCAGACATTGTGCGCACAAAATTTGCGGCGCTTGCAGCGCAGATCGGCGGCGATAAGTCGCTTGAAGAAATCGCCGAGGGATTTTTGCGGATCGCGGTTGAAAACATGGCCAATGCCATCAAAAAAATCAGCGTGCAGCGCGGCTACGATGTGACAAAATATACGATGAACTGCTTTGGCGGTGCAGGTGGGCAGCATGCTTGTCTTGTCGCAGATGCTCTGGGCATGGAGCGTATTTTCATCCATCCGTTTGCTGGTGTGCTGTCCGCTTTCGGCATGGGACTTGCCGATATACGCGCAATCCGTGAGATGCAATTTGCGCAGTCTATCCATGACATCGCTGCTGCGCACGCGGCGGTAAAGACACTCACAAAAGACGCCGCCGCCGAAGTGGAAAAGCAAGGTATTGAACCCTGCGCCATTTGCACGCTGGCCACCGCCCATATCCGCACCGATGGCGCGCACC
This sequence comes from Ahrensia sp., assembly GCA_034519905.1. Lineage (GTDB taxonomy): Bacteria > Pseudomonadota > Alphaproteobacteria > Rhizobiales > Rhizobiaceae > Ahrensia. The sequence continues at coordinate 118,576 of JAXHNY010000036.1, read as the reverse complement.
AGACGCTGGAAGTCCCTTTTGGCGAACCGGCTCAAATGGTCGCGGACTTTGAGTCCGCCCACCATGCGCGCTTTGGGTTTGTGCCAGACTACGGCGAACTCATCATCGATTTGTTGACTGCAGAAGCAATTGGCAGCACTGGGGAACAGGTTACAATTTCTGGCAATCATACGACCACTATAAAAACTGCCAAAGCATCTATGTTCAGCGGCGGGGCGTGGCGCGATGTGCCGCTGGTTGACCGCATGACGCTTGGCCAAGGCGAAACTGTCAAAGGCCCAGCAATTTTGACCGAACCTACAGGTACCAATATTCTTGAGGCTGGATGGGAAGCCACTGCCGAATTGGGCGGCAATCTGGTTTTGCGCCGCACCGTTCGCCTGAACCGTCAAGAAGCAATCGGTACATCAGTGGATCCGGTGATGCTGGAGGTGTTCAACAATCTTTTTATGTCCATCGCAGAACAAATGGGCGCAACATTGGCCAACACTGCCTATTCGGTCAACATCAAAGAACGCTATGATTTTTCCTGCGCGATTTTTGATGCCAAGGGCGATCTGGTCGCCAATGCGCCGCATGTGCCAGTGCACTTGGGTTCGATGTCCGAAAGTGTGCGCACGGTGCTTAAACAGAACGCTGGCGATATCCATGCAGGCGATGTGTTCATGATGAACAATCCCTATAATGGCGGTACGCACTTGCCCGATGTGACTGTCATCACGCCCGTATTTGACGAGGCAGGCACTAACATCATTTACACGGTTGCATCGCGCGGCCACCATGCCGATATCGGCGGCACGACACCGGGTTCAGCGCCACCCGACAGCACACATATCGAGCACGAAGGGGTGCTCATCGATAATTTTCTGCTTGTTAAAAAAGGCGTGCTGCAAGACAGCGCTACGCGCGAACTCCTGGCGTCGGGCAAATATCCGTGCCGCAACATCAGCCAGAACATGGCTGATCTTGCCGCTCAAATTGCGGCCAATGCTACGGGCGTTCAGGAACTCAAAAAAATCACGCGCCAATTCGGGCAAGATGTCATCCATGCCTATATGGGCCATGTGCAAGACAACGCCGAAGAAAGTGTGCGCCGCGTCCTCGATGTGTTACACGACAGCGCTTTTACCTATCCGCTTGATAGCGGCGCGCAAATTAAAGTGGCTATTTCCGTCGATAAAACCGCGCGCACAGCAACGATCGATTTCACGGGGACGTCGGCGCAGGACGCATTTAACTACAACGCGCCGACTGCGATCTGCCATGCCGTGGTGCTTTATGTTTTCCGCACGCTGGTCGGCGCTTCGATACCGATGAATGAAGGGTGCCTCAAACCGCTGCACTTAATTATTCCAGAAGGTTCGATGATCAATCCGAGGCCGCCTGCGGCCGTTATTTCTGGCAACACCGAGGTGAGCCAAGCCATCGCCGATGCGCTTTATGGTGCGCTGGGGGTGATCGCGGGCAGTCAGGGTACGATGAATAATTTCGTCTACGGGAATGAGACCTTTCAAAACTATGAGACCATTTGCGGTGGCACGGGGGCTGGTGATGGTTTTGATGGTGCGAGCGCCGTGCACAGCCACATGACCAATACGCGTATGACAGATCCCGAAGTGCTCGAAACACGCTTTCCTGTTCGCGTTGAGGAATTTTCCATTCGTGCGGGATCAGGCGGTGATGGGGAATTTAAAGGCGGCGACGGGATTCATCGTGCGCTGCGTTTTCTCGAACCAATGACAGTTACTGTGCTGTCTTCACACCGCATAACGGCGGCACATGGAGCTGCGGGTGGCGGTAGCGGGAAAACCGGAGAAAACTCTGTCGTTCGCGCCGATGGAACCACCGAATTACTTCAAGGCAATGACAAAGCCGACATGCAAGCTGGGGATATCTTCGTTCTTAAATCGCCAGGTGGCGGTGGTTATGGCAAAACATTGTAGTTCGTTCATTGTGCACTTCATCTCAGGGACTGCTGAAAACCGGGGTCTGTAACTCCAGTCTCCACGATCCCCTCCGAATGGACAACCTGTTGAAAGCTCACATCTAGCCGTAGCGCCCGGTGATGTAATTTTCCGTGCGTGGGTGCTTTGGATTGGTGAACATATCTTTGGTGACACCAAACTCCATCAATTCACCCAAATACATGAACGCGGTGCGATGGGATATGCGCGCCGCCTGCTGCATGTTGTGCGTCACAATAACAACCGTCACTGTTTCAGCGAGTTCTTGAATGAGGTCTTCCACTTTAGCCGTCGCAATGGGATCAAGCGCCGATGTTGGCTCGTCAAGCAGCAAAATTTCAGGGTTTGGCGCAAGACCACGCGCAATGCATAGACGCTGCTGCTGACCGCCCGATAGATCATAAGCCGAACCGTTGAGCTTATCTTTTACCTCGTCCCAAATCGCGGCGCGGCGAAGGGCATTTTCCACGGCATCATCAATTACGCTACGATTTTTGATACCACGGAGGCGAAGGCCTGCTGCCACGTTTTCATAAATCGATTTTGGAAAGCTGGACTGCGCTTTTGGAAAACCATACCCACCCGCAGACGCACCATGACGGGATCGGTACCGGGTGCCACGAGGTTTTCACCTTCCGGTTCTAAAATGATTTTACCTTCATAGCGGTTGCCCGGATAAAGGTCATGCATCCGATTGAAACTGCGGAGCAAGGTAGATTTACCGCATCCTGATGCCAGCCGATGATCGCTGTAATCTTCTGATTGATAATCGGCATATCAACATTTTTGATCGCCTGAAAACCATTGGAATAAAAAAAACTGAAATTTTCTACACGCGCCCGAAGTGGCTCGCGCTCTGGCGCTGGCTTAAGCGCTGGTGATGTATCTTCCAATTTGTCGTTGGCCTGTACTTGAGCTTTTCCATTTATCGAATTTTGAATTGCCATATTCGCGTCAACCATGATCAGTTCCTGTATGATTTGCGGAGGCGATATCTAATCCAAATCGCAAGCCCGTTAAGTGTAAATGTCAGTATGATCAGGACCACACCTGTCGCAGCAGCAGCGGTGTGGAACCCAGCTTGAGGCCGTGAAATCCAGTTGAACATCTGGATCGGCAGCACTGTAAATCCGTCATTAAGCCAAGCAAAGGACAGAAAAGGGAACTCTCCCGTTACAGGCGACGGCGGCAAGAAAGCGATAAACGTTAGCGCGCCGATGGTGATGATCGGTGCTGTCTCACCGATGGCGCGGCTAAGGCCAACGATTGCGCCCGTCAATATGCCCGGGCGTGCAGCGGGTATAATGTAGTGCCACATCACCTGCCATTGGTCTGCGCCCAGACCATAGGCACCTTCTTTAATAATCCTTGGGATCGACCGCACTGCTTCGCGGGTCGAAACAATCACCACTGGCAAGATCAACAGAGCGAGCGTCATACCCGCGACAAGGATCGTCTTGCCAAGGCTGAACCCGTACACAAAAAGACCAAGCGCAAGAAGGCCGTAGATGATTGATGGAACGCCGGCAAGGTTGGAGACGTTGACTTCGATAAAGTTCGATACCCAGCCTTTTTTAGCATATTCTTCGAGGTAAATTCCCGCGCCAATACCAATCGGAATTGCCAGAAACGCCGTCACCAACATCACGTATAATGTGCCTACCCAAGCGGACAAGATACCGGCGCGTGCTGGAACACGAGAAGGGAAATTTGTCATAAATTCAGCGCTAATGCGTCCCGCACCACGGATGACCAAATCGCCAATCAATGTCAAAAGCAGCGTCATGGCGAGCGCCATTACAATTAAGCCCCCAGCGGCAAAAAGAATGTCTTTGCGTTTTGCACTTGCAATTGCGTCAAACGCTGCTTGGTTTGTCGTCACGGGAACACTGACACGCGTGCCTTCGGTGGTAACGGCCATGTTAATATGCCTCGCGGAATTTACGGCGCAGATAGAACCCGCCGATATTAAACAAAAGCGTAATGACAAAAAGAAGAAGACCAACGGCAAAAATCGATTCATAGGCGATTGAGCCATGCGCCACGTCGCCAAGGCTCATCTGAACGATGTAAGCCGTGATTGTTGCGGCACCCTCGCGCGGGTCGAAGGTTAAATTCGGGTTTTGCCCCGCGGCAACCGCAAGCACCATGGTCTCGCCGACTGCGCGCGACATGCCCAAAATGAAAGCGGCAGTGATGCCGGAAAACGCACCGGGAATGACGATGCGGGTTGCAACCTGCCACTTTGCCATGCCGAGCGCATAGCCACCTTCGCGCAAGCTGTTTGGCACAGCGCGCATAGCATCCTCGGACACCGATACAACGTAAGGCAAAATCATAATGCCCAGAATCATGCCCGGCACAAGCAGGTTGATACCTTTTAAGCCCGGAACGAACTGCTGCAAAAACGGCGTCATCACCAACAGCGCGAAATATCCATAAACCACCGTTGGCACCGCCTCAAGCATTTCCAGCGCTGGCTTAATCGTCTCGCGCACCGCAGGTTTTGCGTATTCGCTGAGATAAATCGCCATAATGAGGCCGAAAGGCACGGCAATCACCATAGCCAACGTCGCAGTCTGCAGCGTTGCCGCTAAAAGCGGAAGCACACCAAATTTTGGATCAGCAAAAACCGGCGTCCACAAAGTACCAAAGAAAAACTCAGAAAGAGGGACGTGAACAAAGAATGACCATGAGTCGCGTATGAGCACATAGACAATGGCGAAAGTGATAAACACAGAAAGCGCGGCGCACATGAAAAGCACCACGCGCATGACTCGGTCTGTCAATTGCCGCCGCTTTACAAAGCCACTGTTTATCAGCGAAGCGGAGCTTGGGATAAGAGCTGTTTAGCCATTTCGTACCCTCATTAGTTCGTCACAAGAAAGGTGGCGAGACAAAAGCCCACCACGATAATTATATGCTATTAGTTTGCTGCGAGCAATTCGTCTACTGTTACACCGACTTTTGAACCGCCATCAAAGAAAGATCCAGTCTTACGGGCTGCAATCTTGGCTTGACCAAGTGTAAATGCGCGCTCTGGCAAAGCCAAGTAACCGGTTGAAGCAACGAGTTCCTCTGCAACGGCACCATCAAACATGTAGTTGGCAAATGCTTCAACGTTTGCCTTTGATGTAAGGTGCTCTTTGTTCACATACATGAACAAAGGACGGGTCAACGGCTGATATGTGCCGTCGGATGCAGTTACGGTTGTTGGTGCTACGCAGGGGCCGCCATCCATCGAAATTTCCAATGGCTTTATTTTTCCGCGGTTCTCTTCGACATAGGCAAGACCAAGAAAGCCGATCGCTAACGGATCGCCTGATACGCCTTGGATTGTGATGTTGTCGTCTTCTGTTGCTGTGTAGTCGCCGCGTGATGCGCCTTCTTCACCAAGCATGGCAAATGTGAAGTAGTCATAGGTGCCAGAATCCGTACCAGCACCGAAGAGGCCAATGTTGGCATCTGGGTAGGCTGGGTTAACTTGGTTCCACTTGGTGATGACGCCCTGCGCCTTTGTCTCATACATAGTCTTGATTTCAGCAACAGACATACAGCTGATTGGGTTTTCTGGGTGGACGATAACAGCCAATGCGTCGATGGCAATTGGAAGCTCGACAAACTCAACATTGTTCGCCTTGCAGTCTTCCGCTTCTGATGTTTTGATCGGACGCGATGCGCCGGTTAGGCTGATTTCGCCGCGGCAAAACTTTTTAAAACCGCCGCCTGTGCCAGACACGCCAACAACAACGCGGTTGCCTGTTGCCTTTTGGTACTCTTCAGCAAATGCCTCAGAAATCGGGAACACGGTTGATGAACCATCAACCTGTACTGGCTCGGCAGCTTGTGCGAATGCAAATGTTGGTAGTGCAACTGTCAACGCCAAGGCGGCTGTTGTAAGCTTAAGTGTGTTTGTGAACATTGTTGTTCTCCTGTGAAATTAAAGTCGCGAGTGGACTTTTCCGTCCGCACTAACTCATTACGCTGAGTTGATGCACGCCGTATGACAGGTTTGTAAAAGTTTTGTGACAGTGCCGCCATGAACTTGCTGAGAACCTGTCACGCCGCGGCGCGCTTTAAGAACTTTGAAGCCGTTTTTAATTTGCACGCATTCTACCGATTTAAAAAGTGACGCCAGTTTTGCCTCATAGGGCAGATTGCTGTTGGCAACCAACAAAAGACGGCCACCGCTTTTCAAACAATTTGAAGCCGCTTCAATGAAGCGCTCGCCCAAATGGGGGTCGGTTTTCCGGCCATCGTGAAATGGCGGGTTCATGATGATCCAATCATATTTTTGCGTGACCTGCTCGTTGATAATATCAATCCAGCGAAAATTGATGGGCACATTGGCATCGCTCAAATTTTGTTTTGCGGCCTCAAGCGAAGGCCAGTGCGCTTCAAGCAGCGCAAGCGAGCGCGGCTTGGCATTGTCTATTATTACCTTAGACAGATAGCCCCATCCTGCGCCAAAGTCGGCTATATCACCGGATATATCTTTCGTGATATGCGCGGCCAGAAATGCCGATCCCGCATCGATTTTATCGGCACTGAACATGCCGGGCGCTGTCACAAAACCCTGTATCGATGTTGAAACTTCAGCAGGGGGACTTGCGTCAGCAGGCGCGGCCAAAAACCAAAAAACGGTCGCGTGATTTTTGGCGATGGCATCTACGACTGGGTGATGGGTTCCAACCCATTTGCGCATACTCGCCACGCCAAGATTCTTATCGCCAGCGATCACAATGGGCTTGCCCTGTTCCACCAGCTGATTTGCGCGCAAAATCATATCAATGTTTTCGCGCTTGTGTTTTGTCAGCAAAACAAACGCCCCACCATAGGATTGCGCACGCGCATCATCGCTCAAAGATGGCGCGACACTCAAGCCTGCCGCCTCAAGGCTTAGATACTGATCGCGCCAACCCGTCACGCATTTTAAGTGCTGTTTTAATTCAGAGGCAAACCCGCCCAAAGGCACATCTGCACCCAAAAACAACCACGGCATGGCGATCGGTGGAATGGCGCCGTTTCGGTACGGGATAAACAATGTGTCGACAGCACTTGCCATAGGATTGCCTTATAAAAAAGCGGCCCCGAAATTCGGAGCCGCATGATTATTTCTTCAAATCAAGACAAAGAAATCAGTCTTCGCTGGCTTCTTTTTCGATTTCTTTGCCCGTGGCTTGATCAACAACCCGCATTGAAAGACGCACTTTGCCGCGCTCATCAAGACCCATCAATTTGACCCAGACCTTTTGGCCTTCCTTAACGACGTCGCCTGTCTTAGCAACACGCTCATCGGACAGCTGGGAGATATGCACGAGGCCATCTTTAGGTCCAAAGAAGTTCACGAATGCGCCGAAGTCAGCAATCTTAACAACAGTGCCTTCATAGATCATGCCAACTTCTGCTTCCGCAGTGATGGAGTGAATCCACTTTTTTGCCGCTTCGATTTCTTTGGCCGATGATGAGGCGATCTTGACGGTGCCATCATCTTCGATGCTGATTTTTGCGCCGGTCTTTTCGACGATTTCGCGGATGATTTTGCCGCCCGCGCCAATCACATCACGGATTTTGTCGACCGGGATTTTCATGACTTCAATGCGCGGTGCAAATTCACCAAGTTCGCCGCGGCTTTCGGCCAAAGCGTTGGCCATTTCACCCAAGATGTGGATGCGGCCATTTTTGGCTTGCGCCAAGGCAATCTTCATAATGTCTTCGGTGATGCCTTGGATCTTAATGTCCATTTGCAAGGCAGTGATGCCGTTGGCCGATCCTGCGACCTTGAAGTCCATGTCACCGAGATGATCTTCATCACCCAAAATGTCGGACAGGACAGCAAAATCGTCGCCTTCTTTGATTAGGCCCATGGCGATACCAGCAACCGGCGCTTTCATCGGTACGCCTGCATCCATCATCGATAATGACGCACCGCATACGGATGCCATTGACGATGAACCATTGGACTCGGTGATTTCTGACACAACACGAATGGTGTATGGGAAATCTGCTGCCGCTGGCAACATCGGGTGAACCGCGCGCCACGCTAATTTGCCGTGGCCGATTTCGCGGCGACCCGGTGTGCCCATGCGGCCTGCTTCGCCGACCGAATAGGGTGGGAAGTTGTAGTGCAGCATAAAGCTTTCTTTTTGCGTGCCGGTAAGCGAGTCGATAAACTGCTCATCATCGCCTGTGCCAAGCGTTGCGACAACCATGGCCTGCGTCTCGCCGCGTGTAAAAATCGCCGAACCGTGTGTGCGTGGAAACACGCCCACTTCAGAAACGATTGGACGAACCGTCTCCAGATCACGGCCATCGATGCGTTTTTTGGTTTTCAAAATATCGCCGCGCACAACATTGGCCTGCAAAGTTTTGAATACCGCGCCAATTTCTTCGGCCGTATATTCGCCTTCGCCGTCTTCTGGCAGCATGGCTGCTTTCACTTTGGCTTTGGCAGCATCGATTGCCTTGTACCGGTCCTGCTTGTCTTGAATTTTGTAAGCTGCTGATACGTCTTTCGCAACGATCTTTGCCATGGCAGTTTCTAGCGCTGACATGTCGTCTGGCGTGTAATCGCGCGGTTCTTTTGCTGCAACTTCCGCAAGTGATATGATCGCCTTGATAACAGGCTGGAAGCTCTTCTGACCGAACATCACTGCGCCAAGCATGGTGGCTTCGTCCAGTTCCTTGGCTTCAGATTCAACCATCAAAACTGCATCGGCAGTACCGGCGACAACAAGATCAAGTTCGCTCTCATCCATCTCATCAATATGCGGGTTTAGCACATATTCGCCGTTGATGTAGCCAACGCGGGCAGAGGCGAGCGGGCCCATGAACGGCACGCCCGAAAGCGTTAACGCCGCAGAGGCACCGACCAACGCAACCATATCTGGATCATTTTCCAGATCGTGCTGAAGTACGGTCAAAACAATTTGTGTTTCGTTTTTGTAGCCTTCCGCAAAAAGCGGACGAATGGGGCGGTCGATCAAACGCGATGTCAGCGTTTCTTTTTCCGACGGGCGACCTTCGCGCTTGAAAAAACCGCCTGGTATTTTACCAGCTGCGAATGTCTTTTCTTGATAGTTTACTGTGAGCGGGAAGAAATCTTGGCCCGGCTTTGCAGATTTTGCAGATACAACAGTAGCGAGAACGATTGTCTCGCCATACGTGGCCAATACTGCGCCGTCAGCTTGACGCGCGATTTTGCCTGTTTCGAGTGTCAGCGTACGACCGCCCCACTCAACTTCCACCTTATGGTGATCGAACATGTCTTGTCCTTTCAAGTTCATGCAAGCACAGCCCCGCCTATCGGCACTGCACCTTAGTTCATTATAAATATGAGCTTGGGCAAGACAGCAGGAGACTTCATCTCAGTGAAGTATCCGGCAATCCTGCCCCGACCCCTTTTTCCACGAAGACCATTCCGCGTGAAAAAGAGCGGGCAAAGTAAAGAGCCCGCCCCTGATTTTTTAACGACGCAAACCGAGCTCAGTGATGAGCTTTGTATAACGTGCTTCGTCTTTGCGCTTTACATAGTCCAAAAGACTACGGCGAGACGATACCATTTTCAAAAGGCCACGGCGAGAATGATTATCTTTTTTGTGATCTTTGAAGTGATCGGTTAGTGTGTTGATGCGGTCTGTAAGGATCGCAACTTGCACTTCCGGTGAACCAGTGTCGCCAGGTTTTGTGGCGAACTTCTGGATCAATTCTGCTTTACGCGCAGGCGTTATCGACATCGTATTTCCTCTCTTAAGTTGAAGGGTTGATGTGTCGCCAAGACCGGGATGTCGTCCAGGAAAGGCCAACCGCGCCAGTTTTTTGATGCGGTGTCTGCCTCCTAGCTTATTTAAGCTGAAAATAAAAGGGGGGCCGCAAACTAAAGCCTAAACCGATTTTTCTTATTGGCTCAGAATTTTAACTTCGGTAAAATCTTCAAGACCCCAGACCCCACCTTCTCGGCCATTGCCCGATTGTTTGTAGCCGCCAAATGGTGCCCAACGCCAAGGCCCTTACCATTAAGGCGTACCATTCCGGCGCGCAAACGCCTACCCACGCGGTCGCCTTTAGCTTTATCATTTGTGCTCACGTAAGCGGCTAGGCCGTAGTTGGTATCGTTGCCCAAGCGCACGGCCTCATCTTCCGAGCCATCAAACGGTGTAATTGTCAGCACCGGGCCAAATACCTCCTCGCGCCACAACGTCATCTGCGGCGACATCAGCAAAAACGGTCGGACGCACAAAATATCCGCGGTTGAACCCTTCGGGACGACCCATGCCGCCCGATCACCAGACGGGCACCTTCTTTGATGCCCGTTTCAATCAGACCCTGCACTTTGTCATACTGCATTTGGCTCACAAGGGGCCCGATGTGATCACCCTTTTCGCGCGGGTTGCCGACAGCAACGTTTTCAGCGGCAATTTGCGCGATAGCAACAGCTTGTTCGTAGACACTCTTTTCGACAAGCATGCGGCTCGGCGCATTGCACGACTGCCCGGTATTTTCCATGCAATGGTTGACGCCGTTCGTGACCATTTTTTCCAGATCCGCATCGGCAAAAATGATGTTCGGCGATTTGCCGCCAAGCTCTAATGTCACGCGCTTAACGGTGTCGGCCGCATCTTTGGTGATCAGCGCGCCGGCACGGGTCGAGCCAGTAAAGCTCATCATGTCGATATCTGGGTGACGCGACATCTCAGAGCCAACATTGATGCCATCGCCATTGACGAGGTTGAACACGCCTTTTGGAAAGCCTGCCTCATGCATGAATTCGGCAAATAGAAGCGCGGACAAAGGCGCGATCTCCGACGGCTTCAATACGCACGGTGCAGCCCGTCGCCACGGCCGGAATAACTTTCAGCGCGATCTGGTTGATCGGCCAGTTCCACGGTGTGATAAGCCCGCAAACGCCGATGGGTTCGCGGATGATTTTTTGCGACGGCGTAAAATCCTTTTCCACTCAAAATGGTCGAGCGCTTTTAAAAATCCCTTGAGGTGCCAAGGCCCGCTTTCTGCCTGACTGCCGGCTGCCAGATCAATCGGTGCGCCCATTTCAAGTGATATCGCTTCGCCCATTTCGGCGTTGCGGGCTGCCATGATTTGCCCGAGCTTAAGAAGTAGTGCTTTGCGCTCTTCAACCGATGTGCCAGCCCAGCTGGTAAAAGCACGTTTGGCAGCGGCAACAGCCAGATCAACATCAGCTTTCGCGCCAAGCGAGATGACCGCGCAGGGTTCTTCAGTGGCGGGATCAATGACTTCAAAGTCCTGCGGCGTTGCCGGGTCTACCCACTTGCCATCGATATAGAATTGACGTTTTTCGATCATTATACATTCTCCAGTAATGCGCATAGTTTTGATTCGAGGCACCGACCCTAACACCCAATCGGTCAGCGGTAGCACGGACTTTTATCACAAATTAAATACGCGCTTTGGTTGGAACTGACCGCCGCCGATTTCACCAATCGCGAGGAGTTTTCCCGCCACAAACGCGCAGGCCTCTTCTTCCATGATCGGTGCATCGCGGCCTTTAAGCAGCGCGGGATTACCCATGCGAATACGTTGCGCTTGGTCTTCGGAAATGTCGACTCGGGGCAGATCAATCAATGCATCGCCAGTCGCCATAAGCACTTTATCGAGCGGTGAAAAATCAGCGCTCACGCCTGCTTCAAATTCAGGCTTAAGTTTTTCTAAATCATCAAGCGACACCGTGTCGATCTCTTCAAACGGATGCACCAAAGTGCGGCGAAGCTCGACGATATGGCCGAAGCAACCCAGATCGTTGCCCATGTCGCGCGCTAGCGAGCGCACATAGGTGCCCTTACCGCACAGAATTTCAAATGTGGTTGTCTCATTATCATCATCATGAGCGATGATTTTTATTTCATCGATCTCAACATCCCGTGCTGATATTTCAACTGTTTCACCATCGCGTGCAAGATCATAGGCGCGCGCGCCATCAATTTTGATCGCGGAAAACTGCGGCGGTACCTGGCTGATGGTTCCGGTATATTTTGGCAGCAGCGCTTCGACTTGCGCGCGTGCCGGGCGCATATCCGAGGTCTTGACTATCTCGCCCTCGAGATCATCGGTCGTGGACTGACCGCCCCATTTGACTTTGAACTTATAAGCCTTTGTGCCGTCCATAATATAGGGGACAGTCTTGGTCGCTTCGCCCAGTGCGATTGGCAAAATGCCTGTCGCAAGCGGATCAAGCGTACCTGCGTGGCCTGCCTTTTGTGCACCAAAAATCCACTTAATTTTGCCGACAGCCTCGGTTGAGCCCATGTTCAGGGGTTTATCAAGTATGATCCAGCCGGAAACAGCACGGCCCTTTTTTGTGCGTTGACGGGCCATTATTCCGATGTGCTTTCATTATCGTTATCATTATTATCGTCATCGTTTTTTAAATCGCGTGCAACCGACGGGCTTTTCAAAATGGCATCAATCTTTGCAAAATTATCAAAACTCGTATCGGGCTGAAACCGAAAAATCGGCATCTGCTTCATGTCGCGAAGCGCAGGCGACAACTTACCGCGAATAAATTTTGCGTTGTTTGCCAGCGCTTTTATATAACCTGAAGCTTGCATGTCAGCCTCGCCAAAGGCGGTGACATAGACGGTTGCGATTTGAAGATCGGGTGACATGCGCACTTCGGTGACCGAGATCACTTTGCCATCAAGGGTTGGATCGGTAATTTGCCCGCGCTGCAAAATTTGTGTCAACGCATGGCGTACATTTTCACCCACGCGCAACATACGCTGTGTCGGTTCGTTTGATTTACGCATTTACCTTCACTCCGGCTTTCGCCAAAAATTTCCTAATTGTATCGAATTCACTTTCGTTTTTAAGTGCACGCTTGGGCAAAACCACCGCCTGTATTTTATTGATCCAAAAAAAGAAATGTTCTTTTGTTTCTGTCGCAAGGTAAAGGCTTGTCCAGTTGAACTGCGATCGTAGTCCCTCGCGCTCGGAGCGGATTTCGGTTTCGTCGGCGCTCCATTGATATTCAAATTTGCTTATTCCATTCATTTTGTAGTGCCGACGCACTTGAATGGGGCGCAGAACATAGCTCAAAAACAAAATTCCAAATCCTACGAAGCCGTTCACATAGCTTAGCCATTCATACCCGAAAAGGCTGCCATCAAAACTAAGAAACAGAGCCGTCGCACCAATATTTATTAGCGCTACCGCCCACAAAATCGCATGGGCTTTCGGGCCACGCACCGGTTTGTTGGCCGCGCATACAGCATCGCTTGGTAATCATCAAAGGTAATTTCGAAGGGTTTAGCTACAAGAGCAGCTTGCCAATTGTTTGGCGAAGTTGACATTAGTTTTCCTACCTAGCGGTTTTGGCCCGCCCAAAACGTTTTTAGACGCTGCTTAATTATCGCAGCAATTTCGTCGTTTGCACTTAAAGGTTCTTCAAATTGTTTGCCCTTGAGGTCGCCCTATCATGCGCTGTCGGGATGCGTTTGATTTAGAGCCTTTTGCCTTTAACTCGAGACATCAGGTATCACCTAACGCGTTGAAATTCTTAATTTTATGCAGCGTTTGGTAATTCAGGTTTAACGGAAAGCGCCTTACGCCTTATCTGTGTTTTCTCCAGCGGAGATTTCGTGTTCGATTTGGTCACATAATTTTTTGATTTCTAAGCCCTCAGGCAGTGCCCGTTGTAGTGAAGTGAGCCATAAGTTCCGCGACGATTATGATGCGATCGGCTTCGAGTTTCAATCCACGCACGTTCTTCCACGGCGTCACAATTGACAGTTCGCCGGTTGCAGATCGAATACCCTGCGCGTCGATGATGACGCGGATTATTATATCGGTATACAGCTCACGCCTAAATTTATCTTTTGAGTTGTTGTGTGAATATACGCCGAGCGGCAATATAATCGCCACTGCGGCGATCAAACCGAAAACAAAAAATTGAATTTCGTTGCCGCTAACAAGGACAGGGGGCCGTCAAAGGTCTGAAAGAGCACTAAAAAAAAGATGAAGAGAGCGATCCAAATCAGCGTTTTTATTAAAAATCCAAGTTTAACCTTATGCTTTTCCATTATCCAGTTGGATAATGTGTACATAACCTCAACCTGTTCGCTGCTATCACGTTTGAACTCAAACTCATGAAAAAAATCGCTGTCAGCATTTGCATAACTTTTGTCATTTTCTCTCCAATCGGATGGGCTCGGACCATCCGGTTTGAGTTTCTACGGGTTAGGCCAGCTTACGGGCAATTTGCTCAACGCGGAAACATTCTATGATATCGCCTGCGCGAATATCCTCATAGTTTTCAAACGCCATGCCGCATTCTTGACCCACTGGCACTTCGGAAACTTCATCCTTGAAGCGTTTGAGGGTTTTCAGCTTGCCTTCATGGATAACCACATTGTCACGGACCAAGCGCACGCCCATACCGCGCTCCACTTTGCCCTCCGTGACACGGCAACCGGCGATTTTTCCGACTTTCGTGATGTTGAAAATTTCCAACATTTCCGCGTTGCCGAGGAACGTCTCGCGGCGCTCTGGTGTTAACAGGCCTTCCATCGCCAGCTTCACATCATCAAGCAAATTATAGATGATGTTGTAGTAGCGGATTTCTATCCCTGCAGCTTCTGCGGCTTCCCGTGCTTGCTTGTTTGCGCGCACGTTGAAACCCAAAATCGCTGCGCCAGTGGACTCGGCCAAGGACACATCGGTCTCTGTGATCCCGCCAGCGCCCGAATGGATAACCCGCGCCAGCACTTCCTTGGTGCTCATCTTTTCCAGTGAACCATTGATGGCCTCAACCGATCCCTGCACATCACCTTTGATAATGAGCGGGAATTCTGAGCGGTCTTTATCGGCCGCAACAGCCATCATCTGTTCCAATGAGCCACGGGCACCGGTCTGGCGCGCTACAGCTTTTTCACGGTCAAGACGTTGACGATAGTCGGTGATTTCGCGCGCGACGCTTTCGCTCTCGACAACGCCGATCTGGTCGCCGGCTTGCGGTGTGCCGCTTAAGCCTAATATTTCAACTGGAAGCGATGGGCCTGCTTCACTGAGCTGCGCGCCTTTGTCATTGATGATCGCACGCACTTTGCCCCACTGCGAACCGGCAACAACAATATCGCCCGTTCTTAGCGTTCCGGTCTGCACCAGAACCGTTGCAACCGCGCCGCGCCCTTTGTCAAGCTTGGCCTCAACCACTACGCCTTCTGCGGTGCGGTTTGGATCTGCCTTCAGTTCAAGCACTTCGGCTTGCAGCAAGATCGCTTCCAAAATGCCTTCGAGGTTTGTGCCTTTCAGCGCAGAGACTTCAACATCTTGAACTTCGCCGCCCATGGTTTCCACAAACACTTCGTATTGCAGCAATTCTGTGCGCACTTTTTGCGCATTGGCCGTCGGCTTATCAATTTTGTTGATCGCGACAATCATCGGCACGCCCGCGGCCTTGATGTGTGCAATTGATTCAATCGTTTGTGGCATCACGCTATCGTCAGCTGCGACCACAAGGATCGCAATGTCAGTTGCCTGTGCGCCGCGCGCGCGCATTGCGGTAAATGCCGCGTGGCCCGGCGTATCGAGAAACGTAATCAACTGATTGTTTTTCTCAACCTGATAGGCACCAATATGCTGCGTGATACCGCCTGCTTCACCTGCAGTCACGCGTGCGTTGCGAATGGCATCGAGCAACGATGTTTTGCCGTGGTCGACGTGCCCCATGATGGTGACAACCGGTGGACGCGCAACCAAATTTGCAGCATTGTCGGCAAGGTTGAAGATACCTGTTTCGACATCACCTTCAGTGACGCGCTTGACCGTATGACCAAATTCTTCGGCAATCAATTCAGCCAAATCGGCGTCGATGAGGTCGCCAGGCTTCATCATCTGCCCCTCTTTCATGAGGTACTTAATGACATCGACTGAACGCTCAGACATGCGTTGTGCAAGTTCTTGAATCGTAATAGTTTCGGGCAATTGAACTTCGCGCGCGACTTTTTCACGTATGCCGGACTGACCTTGTGCCCGTTTGATCTTTTCTTGGCGGCGGCGCAGCGCGGCCATTGAACGAGTACGGCCTTCGCCGTCGCCCATTGCACCAGACAGCGTCAGCTTGCCGCTACGGCGCTGTTCACCGCCTTTTGCGTTGCGGGTCGGCTTTTCTTCTTCTTTTTCTATTGGGCGGCGCGTGGCCATCGGCGTTGCAAAACGTTTATCGCCAGCCGTACCTTTTGCGGCGGCTGCCTCAACATCTGCAGGTGACATAACCGCAGCCTTCGAAATAATTTCTTCTTTGCGGCGCTTTTCGTTTATGCGCTTGGCTTCTGCAGCTGCGCGCGCAGCGGCCTCTTCTTCCAATTTGCGTTTAAATTCTTCTTCCGCTGTGCGGCGGCGCGCCATTTCATCGGCGCGCATCTTGTCTTCGAGCTCGCGCCCTTTTGCACCCTCAAGTGCTTTGAGACGTGCATCCATTTCACCCTTTGACAGCGTGCGCCCACCTGATGGGCGTGCGGCGCGCACGGCAGCGGCTGCGGCGGCCATCTTAGCAACCATAGGATCAACTTGCGGTTTCGCCACAGGCGCTTCAACTTTGGCAACAGGCTCTGGCGCGGTTACTTCGGCTGCAACTTCAACCTCTTCGGCGGTAATTTCCACTGGCTCGATCACCACAGGCTTTACCGGTGTGACACGGCCTAGCGGCGGCGGCGTTTGCGCCAGTGACGATTCCGTTTTGATGCGCGCAGCAATTTCTGCGGCCGCTGCAGCTCTTGCGTCAGCTTCAGCCTGCTCTTGCGCTGCGCGCTCTTTTGGTGTCAAAAATTTTCGCTTGCGCGTTTCCACGACAACTTGCTTCGAACGTCCGTGGCTCAAATTTTGGCGCACAACGCCTGGACCACCGCCGCCCTTAAATGACAAGGTGCGTCCAGCTTTTTTGTCGTCAGAATCCATATCGCTCATTCTTCTTCGTCCGTTTCCTGCTCATCCCAATCGATACTCGTATCGATGACGAGTGTGTCATCTGCCAATTCGCGGTAAGTCTTGAGCGCTTTTAATTTTCTAAGCGCAACCTCACCGAGACCAGCATTCAATAAAGCGGCGTGTATCACATTATCGCCGCCAAAAGCCATATTCATTTCGTCCTGCCCAAATAGATGAAACGCATCTATGTTTGGGCCACCCAAATGCACTGTTGCCCGTCTGGCTTGCGTAATCTTGCGCACGCCGTCCGGCGCTCCTGCACTTGAGTGCAGCACTGCCAGTGCCTTACCTGATCGCACCGCTTTATCAACCTGTGCAGAGCCAACAATTGCGGCACCAGCTTTTCGCGCCATGCCTAAAGACCCCATAGCACTTCTCAGCAAAAGTTGATCGATTAAATCTGGTAAATCTTTTTCTAGTTCTACCTTTTGTTTAAGCGAACGCGAAAAAGCATTTTTCTTAATCGCTTGCTCCACCATCGACCGTTTTGCTGTTACCCAGCATCCGCGTCCAGGCAGATTGCGTTTTAAATCCGGTACAATCTGCTCATCAGGACCAACCACAAACCGCATCAACATATCGGCATCGCCGCTTTGCCCGCTTACAATGCACTTTCGATCATTCATGTCTTCAGCACTGTGTTTTGTTGTTGCCATTGGTTTTGGATCGTTCGCTTAAACTGCCATCCCCTCGTTTTCGTCACCTTCACCATCTTCGCCGTCCGAGGCTCCATTAAGCTCTTCTTGCGTAATCCAACCTTCGACCAAACGTGCAGTCATGATCATTTCTTCAGCCTCAGCCCGCGATGTGCCAAAAGGTGAAAATGTTCCACTGAATGTTTTCGTTTCGCCATCTTTGCGCTCACGCCAACCGCATAGATCGTCGACAGCGCAACCGGCAAAGTCGTCCATCGTCTTGATGCCTTCTTTACCCAGCGCGACCAACATTGCGGTGGTCATCCCAGGAATTTCAATCAAGCTGTCTTCAACGCCCATTTCTTTGCGCTTGGTGTCATTTTCTTCTTCAATCCGCTCAAGATATTCTTGCGCGCGGGCTTGAATTTCTGCGGCCGTATCGGCATCAAATCCCTCGATAGCCGCAACCTCTTCCGGTTCCACATAGGCTACTTCTTCAATTGATGAGAACCCCTCGGAGGCTAGAACTTGACCGACCATTTCATCGACATCGAGCGCGTTCATGAACAATTCTGAACGTTCAGCAAATTCCTTCTGGCGACGTGACGATTCCTGTTCTTCGGTTAAAATATCAATATTCCAACCGGTCAATTGAGATGCAAGCCGGACGTTTTGACCACGGCGACCGATCGCGAGCGATAGTTGTTCGTCAGGTACAACGACCTCTATACGCTCGGCCTCTTCATCCAAAACGACTTTTGCAACTTCTGCTGGTTGAAGTGCGTTGACGATGAAGGAGGCCGCATCCGGCTGCCATGGGATAATGTCGATTTTCTCACCTTGAAGTTCGGCCACAACTGCTTGAACGCGCGAACCACGCATACCGACACAGGCTCCCACCGGATCGATAGAGCTGTCGGAAGAAATAACCGCAATTTTTGCCCGAGAACCCGGATCGCGGGCAACGGATTTAATTTGGATAACACCGTCATAAATTTCTGGCACTTCCATCTGAAACAATTTCGCCATAAATTGCGGATGGGTGCGGCTTAGAAAAATCTGCGGCCCACGCTGTTCTCGGCGCACATCATAAACAAGTGAGCGGACGCGGTCGCCATAGCGATAGGCCTCGCGCGGGATCAATTCATCCCGGCGGATAATGCCCTCACCGCGGCCAAGATCTACAATCACATTCCCATATTCGACGCGCTTGACAGTGCCATTTATAATTTCGCCTACACGGCCGATATATTCGTCGTACTGTTTGTCACGCTCGGCTTCACGCACCTTTTGAACAATGACTTGCTTTGCTGATTGTGCCGCGACTCGGCCAAAATCGATAGGCGGCAAAGGTTCGCGGGTAAATTCGCCCAATTGAATATTTGGATTGTCTTTGCGGGCTACTTCAATGTGAATTTGGTTGTCGTAGTTTTCAACGTCTTGAACGACTTCCATCAAGCGCTCTAGGCGCATTTCGCCCGTTTTAGTGTTTATATCGGCGTGGATGTTGGTTTCTTGACCGTAGCGCGATTTGGCTGCCTTTTGAATGGCATCTGCCATTGCGCCAAGAACGATTTCCTTATCGATCATCTTTTCGCGCGCAACGGCTTCAGCGATTTGAAGAAGTTCGAGTTTGTTTGCACTTATTGCCATGAAAGTTCTCCTGCGTGGCTTTCGCCATCCGCTATTTTCACATTAAGAGTTGTCGTTGTCTAATTCGTCATCTTTGTCGTCGTCGTCGTCAAACTCATCGTCCAAAGTCTCACCGCGCGCTTCGCGCGCCGCTTTTTCTGCTTTAAGCGAATCGCGAATAAGCTCATCGGTTAAGATGAGCCGCGCATCTTCTATTGTATCGAAGGGTATAATCACACTTGCATTTTCGCCATAGGTTGCTTTATCCGGCACGAGCGTAAAGCCTAGGTCCGTGACCTCGGAGATCGTGCCGCGAAAGCGTTTGCGACCTTCGACCAACACGGACGTCTCAAGCTTTGTAATATGCCCATGCCAGCGGCTAAAATCTGATTTCCGCACGAGGGGGCGATCTATCCCCGGCGTCGAAACTTCTAAATAATATTGGCGTTCGACCGGATCTTCCACATCCAGCAGGGGTGACAGTATCCGGCTTAGATATTCGCAATCAGACACTCTCATCGTTCCATCAGGACGCTCAACCATGATCTGCAATGTCAAACCATTGAGACCGGATAGGCGCACGCGGCATAAAACATAACCAGCACCATTGATAACTGGCTCGACAATCGCGGCAACACGCGCATCAACGCCAGTCTCGGTGATAAGACGTGGTTCAAAATTTTCCACTGGCGTCAGCGTATGGTGCTCTGTCATTTGCCCATTCAGGTAATAAAAAAGAGCGGGTCCGTGAGGCCCACCCTTGCTCATTCGATCAAGATTTTCTCACCCTATACGCTTATCTTCGTGATCTGGCAAGACATTACGGTACAAATCACTCAACCAACCTCGATTGGTTTACCCTTCATTTACCACGTTTGTTTGCGCTGCCTTAACCACACTGGTTTACCACGTTTGTTAAACATTAGCTTTGTCGATTGTTGTTTCAGTAAAGGGTATTTGCGTATGCGTTATATAAGTCTAGCGGCCAGCATTCTGGCAAGTTTCGTCGTTGCTGGCTGCGTCACGCAGCCAAAACCATCAACAAGCGTGACGGCATTTCAAGCGGAAAAACCAATTGCGCCTGAGAAGGTTGACACTGTTGAAGACTTTCAAAAAGCCGCTGTAAAATTCGAACGGCCAGCTACATCAGCAAGCTCATCTTCATCGGGATCGCTGCGCGGACGTACGCTTCGCATTTCATCCATAGGCGATATACGCCTTGGCGCTAAAGAGGTCGTTCTGACTTTTGACGATGGCCCTGCGCCTGGGAAAACAGAGACCATTTTAAAAACACTTGATGACTATGGCGTCAAAGCAACGTTTTTGATGGTTGGGTCAATGGCAAAAGCGCATCCGCGCTTAGCGAGGTCAGTTGCGGCCAGAGGTCATTCTATCGGCAGCCACACTTATAATCACGCTAATTTGCGCACCAAAGGGTTTGATGCTGCGGTCAATGACATCACTCGCGGTGAAAGCGCCATCCGCTCGGCTGGCGTATCAAATATCAAATTTTTCAGATTTCCTTATTTAGCAGATACGGGCGCACTGCGTTCACACCTTGCATCGCGTGGCACTGTTGTTTTGGATGTGGATGTTGACAGCAAGGACTATTTTAAAGTTAGTCCCGCAAGCGTGGTAAACAAAACCATGAGTAGTCTGCGCGCACAGGGCAAAGGGATCATCTTGATGCATGATTTGCACGGCCGCACGGCAAGCGCATTGCCAACATTGCTACGCCGCCTCAAGGATGAAGGATATAAAGTCGTGCATCTGGCACCTGGCGGCAATAGCGGCGGCGGTGACAGAACGAACTGATTTTCTATTTATTTGAGAAATACGAGCCCGCTCAATCAATTGAGCGGGCTTATTCTTCTAGAGCGTTTGGCGTTTAACTTGAAACATCAGGTGCCAACTTACGTGCGAACAAATGTCAGGTAGGCCGGCGTGCGATGTTCGCGAAAGGCCTTTGCTTCATAGCGTGTTCCAGGCCAACCCTCATAAGCGTTTCGCCAATCATTGGCATCATCTGCCTGCCATATGAAATCGGGATGCCGATCACAAAAGTTTAAGGTCCAATTGACATAGGTGTCGATGTCAGAAGCAAAGCGAAATTGAGAACCAGGCTTAAGAACGCGCGCAAAACGCGTAAGGTTCTGCTGGTTAACAAAGCGGCGCTTCCAGTGCTTCATTTTTGGCCACGGGTCTGGATAGAGCAAATCTATCCCATCGATAGAGTTTGGCGGCATCCAGTCAAGGAGCTGTGTAGCATCGTCATCATAAACGCGAATATTTTTTAAATTATGATCTGCTGCATTGGCCAAAAATTTTGCCATCGAATTGACGAATGGTTCAACGCCGATGAAGCCTATTTCGGGAAAGCGGACCGCCTCATGCATAAGATGCTCGCCCCCACCAAAGCCAATTTCGAGCCGAATTTTTTGCGGATTATCGGCGAACAGTGCATTTAATTTCTTGGGCGTAGCGGCATTTTCAATTGCTAGACGCCACTGCGGCAATTGCCCCTCATAAAGCCGCTCTTGTCGCGGCTTCATGGTTTTCCCACGCCGCCGACCGAAAAACGCTTCAGTGCCACGTTGGCGGCGTTCCTCGGCCATCTACTAACCCTTCAGACTAAGCAGCGTTAGCAACCGCCGCCTTAAGTGCCTTCACAAGATCAGTCTTTTCCCATGAAAACGAACCGTCACGGCCAGATTTGCGGCCAAAATGTCCATAAGCTGCTGTTTTAGCATAAATGGGTCTGTTTAGCTCAAGGTGTTTACGGATGCCGGTAGGAGACAGATCCATTGTTGCGCGAAGTGCTTTTTCGATGACTGTTTCATCGACTGTGCCTGTGCCGTGGGTATCCACATATATCGATAAGGGCTGCGCAACGCCGATCGCATAAGATAGTTGTATTGTGCAGCGCGTTGCCAGCTTTGCCGCTACAACGTTTTTCGCTAAATAACGTGTTGCATAGGCTGCAGAACGGTCAACTTTTGTTGTATCTTTGCCCGAAAACGCGCCGCCGCCATGGGGCGCTGCACCGCCATAAGTGTCAACGATAATTTTTCGTCCTGTCAGCCCGGCATCACCATCTGGTCCGCCGATGACAAATTTACCTGTTGGATTGATATACCACGCGCAATCATCAGCGATCGGAAGGTCTGCCAGTGCTTCACGAATGTAGGGTTCGCACACGGCGCGAACTTTTTTGGAGCTCCAAGATGCATCCATATGCTGTGTAGATAATACGATTGAGACCACTTCAGCTGGAACGCCGTTTTCATATCGTACGCTCACTTGACTTTTTGCGTCTGGCCCCAGTTTTGCCGCTTCACCTTCGCCGGATTTGCGCGCGATGGCCAGCAGCTCCAGAATTTTGTGCGCGTAGTAGATCGGCGCGGGCATTAGTTCTGCTGTTTCGGCACAGGCATAACCGAACATGATGCCCTGGTCGCCCGCACCCTCTTCGCCCTGCTTGTCTGCGGCGTTATCAACGCCTTGCGCAATATCGGCTGATTGAGCGTGAAGGAGCACATCAATCTTAGCGTGTTTCCAATGAAACCCACCTTGCTCATAACCGATATCTTTTATGGCACGGCGGGCGGCAGCTTTAAAACGGCTAGGCGCTACTACGGGGTTTCCGGCGGCGTCTCTGACCACTGTTCCAGTTTTATCTTTTTTGAGAAAAATATCTGGGACGCGCACTTCACCGGCGATGACCACGCGGTTTGTGGTGGTTAAGGTCTCACACGCAACACGTACATTCCATAATGCAGCATCACCACCTTTGCGCGCCTCGCGGTAAACCATATCAACGATTTCATCGGAGATGCGATCACAAACTTTATCTGGGTGGCCTTCGGAAACAGATTCGCTTGTAAAGACATAATTGCTTCTGGCCATGGGAGCATCTTTCGATATTGAGTTGCATATTAACAGAATTCATCTGCTCGTTATGCTCTCAAATTAGAAAAATCGCTTAGGACATAAAAATACAACGATATAAACATAAGTGCATATGTTTTATTTGCGAGGAGGTGCGCCTGCCGTCGGTAAATTATTCGGAATCAGATTCATCTTCATCGGCGAGCGACTTAACCAGATCAATAATTCGCCGACGCACCTTGTGATCTGCGATTTTCACAAAATAGCGGTTGAGTTGCAGACCCTCAGAACTGGAAAGGAAATTTACAACGTAATTCGCCGACGCCTCAGCCAAGCCCCCTTGAGGGACAGCTTCTTCGCCCGGTGCATCTTCAAAGAAAAAAGAGACAGGGACGTTTAGAATTCCAGCAATGTTTTGCAACCGACTGGCGCCAACACGGTTGGTTCCCTTTTCATATTTTTGAACCTGTTGAAAAGTAATACCAAGGCTCTCACCGAGCTTTTCTTGACTCATACCAACCATGGTGCGGCGCAGTCTAACGCGGCTACCGACGTGAATATCAATTGGGTTGGGGACTTTTTTATTTTTATCGCTCATTATTAGACCTTAGTTCGTCTTTGCTGCCATAAGCAGGTATTTAGTTTTGAACCAGAATAGTGCACTTTGAGCGCCCGCACCATCTAATCCTCTTACGTCCTATGTTGTCAGCAAGTCAATTCAAGTTGAACGGTGAAGCTCAAAATATCATTGCCTTGACCGTGATATTAAACCTATAGTTGTGAAAAATAAAATTATCAACCAAAAAATTGTAGGACCCTCTGCTTTGCCAAGTGTTTCAGGCATTTTTCCAGTGAGGACCGCATCGAATGCACCGCGCTCGTTCAGCGCCAAGCGGTGCGTGATTCTGCCCTTGGCATCAATCATCGCGGATATGCCCGAGTTGGCACCGCGCACTAAAGGCTGCCCAAGTTCAACTGCGCGCAACTGCGATTGATGCAAATGTTGGTACGGACCTGGCGTGTTTCCATACCACGCATCGTTGGTGACATTGACAATAAGACCATCGCTTGGTGCCAATCGCTGTACTTCATGCCCGAAAATAACTTCATAGCAAATCAACGGAAGCGCCGTTATTCCACCGGGCAAAGCCAGACTGCGGCGCTGTGATCCGGGCACATACCCGCGATCCGCCGCTGCTATAGCGCGTAAGCCAAGAGCACTGAGTTGATCTTTAAAAGGCAAATATTCCCCGAACGGGACAAGATGTGTCTTATCGGCTGCAGCGGTGATAATGCCATCGCTATCGATGACCAGCATAGAATTATAATATCGTTGTGCCTCAGAATTGCCTTCGGGTGATTGCTCTTCTCGAACAACACCTGCGATAAGGTTTTGTCCAATTTGCAGCATGTCCGCGATAGCAGCAACCGCGCCTGGCTCTCGCGTTAAAATAAAGGGCACGGCAGTTTCCGGCCAAAACAATAAGTTGCGGGCGCGCTGTACTTTCGCCAATCGGTTCGGCGGAACTTAGCGCTAGCAAAAGGTCAAAGTTTTCTTTTGCAAGTTCTGGTCGCCACTTTTCACTTTGGTCAACCGAAGGCTGAACCACCCGAATGATACGGCCATCGGGGGTTGGCTCAGGCACAATATTGAGCCGCCAATAGCCCAAGCCAAGATGAACTGACATCAGACCGACGAGTAAAAGGACTGCACCATTACGCCGACGGCCAGCGGTGAGCATCACACTGGGCAAGGCAAAAACCAGTACAGCTAGCACATTCATCGCGTCAAAGCCGGTAAACGCAACGGACTGCATCATTATCGGTGTAGGCATGATTCCGTAGGCCACAGCGTTCCATGGAAATCCGGTGACAACAAAACTCCGAAGCCATTCGGCAAAACCAAATGCGGCTGCTAGCACAAAGATGCGCGCTAGACTGTCAGACCAAATCGCCCGGGCAAGCAAACACGCAAAGCCATAAAAAATGGCAAGAAAGGCAGGCAAGCCTAAAACAGCAAGCGGTATTGCCCAGGCAAACTCAGGCGCCTCCACCAGCAAGGCATTGGCAATCCACCACAGACCGCCAACAAAATAGCCGAAACCAAACGCCCAGCCAATCCAAAATGCTGGCATCAAGCGGCCAAGGCGGCGCGCGTTGGACTGTCCGGTTGCACCATCTAGCAGCCAGACCAAAACTGGAAATGTCAAAAAAGCGATAAAAAACAGATGAAAAGGCGCGACCATAAAACTGGTCGCAGCGCCCGAAACAACAGCAACGCCAAACCGCCGCCATCCGTTCAGCAGCAATATTTTCTGGCTGAACTTTTCCATTTTCACCTCTTACGAATCATGCGTCCGTGATAACTAACAGTCTTTGCGCATAGGTGAAATTTTATTTGCTTGCTGCAAGATCAGTCTGAGCTGTGTCAGAAGGCGCTTTGCTTATAGACTGTTGCTTACTTTGCGCTTGGCGGGTCTTTTGCGTTTGCCGTGTCTTTTGCGCTTGGCGGGATTTTGAAATTTTAATCCGACCAATGCGTCGCGGGTCAGCCTCTAGGATTTCTAGTTCGAAACCAGCAAATGACGCGATCACTTCACCGCGTACGGGCACACGCCCCAACAGTGAAAATATAATACCGCCAATGGTGTAAACATCTTCGTCTTCTTTGTACGCCGCTTTGACGAAATCAGTTCCCAGGATTTCTTCAAGTTCTTCAAGTTCGACACGGGCGTCGACCAGAAAAACATCATCGCCCTTTGCCTCAATGCGCACTTCAACTTCATCGTGTTCGTCGTCAATATTGCCGACAACGACTTCAACGATATCCTCAAGGGACAAGAGACCATCGGTGCCGCCATATTCGTCGATGACCAGCGCCATTTGGATGCGCTGCGCCTGCATGCGGCTCATCAAATCGGAAGCGTGCATCGATGGTGGCACGAAAAGAACGTTGCGTGTTAGCTTTAATTCTTCGACTGTTTTAGCCAGATCAACTTTTGAAAGATCAATCTTAGCCAGGCTTGTGTTTGATCGGGTTCCGTTTTCTGGCGGTTCTGCTCCATTTACAGGTTTTTTCCGCCGTGTTTTGCGCGCGCCCGCATTGATTAAATAAGTCATGACATCACGAATATGCACCATGCCCCGCGGATCATCTAATGTGTCGCAATAGACCGGCATGCGGCTGTGGCCAGAGGTTTCAAACATACGCAACAAATCAGCGAGCGACGTTCTGAGCTCAACGGCTTCAATGTCACCACGCGGCACCATCACATCGTCAACCCGCATCCCTTGAAGCCGCAAAATATTGTGCAGCATCGCGCGCTCTTCAGGCGATATCGTATCATCTGAGACGAACTGGGAGCGGCCAAGGCATCTTGTAAATTTTCGCGCACAGAGCCCGATTGTGGCCGAAACAAATATATCAAGCGCTGAATGAAGCCCGGTTGCCCGCGCCCCATATCGTCATTGTCAGTCTGATTTTGCTGAGGCAAGACAACCAGTGCTGTACTTTTTTCGAGCGTTGCTCTTGTTGTGGCATCGCTACCAATTTTCGGTTGTCCGTCTTCCATCGACCTTTAACTATCTTCAACTTCACTTAAATGAGTGTCTGCGGCATAGGGGTCATCAACCCCCAACGTCTGCAGAATATCGGTTTCTTGTTTTTCCATCAACGCCGCATCATCGTCGTTCTCGTGATCATAACCCAGAAGATGCAACAACCCGTGAACAAATAGATGCGTGAAGTGATCATGAAAAGACTTATTTTCAATCGCTGCTTCGCGCGCAAGTGTTTCATAGGCGATAATGATATCACCAAGCATGACGCCGGGTTTTGCGCCGACAGCCATTTGCACAGCGGGAAAAGATAGCACATTCGTGGGCTTGTCTTGCCCCCGCCACTGCGCGTTGATTTCTTGAATTTCGGCATCATCGGTAAGCAAAACGCTGAGTTCGCTGGTAACATCAGGCATTTTTAGATGCGCAAAAACTTGTGCCACGATTTTGTCAGCCAAAGTCTGTAGGTCCGCGCTATCGTCCCAAGCGCCCCCGCGTACGGTTATATCGGTTTCGATACTCATTGGCTATTTGTGGGGCGTCTTGGCGGCGGGCCGCTGCGCGGTGCATTTTCATAGGCGCCATGGGCGGCATCATAGGCGGTCACTATTTTTGCCACCAATGGATGACGTACAACATCGACATCCTTAAAACGGACTTCCGTAATGCCTTCAACGCCATCAAGAACTTGCAGCGCTTCAACTAAGCCAGATTTTTCGCCGCGCGGTAAATCGCATTGGCTAGGATCGCCCGTCACAATCATACGTCCATTCTCACCAAGCCGTGTTAAAAACATTTTCATTTGCATCGAGGTCGTATTTTGCGCTTCGTCCAAGATGACAACGGCGTGCGACAAAGTGCGGCCCCGCATGAAGGCCAGCGGTGCAATTTCAATCACGCCGGCGGCAATAGCGCGCTCAACCTGTTCGGCTGGCATCATATCGTAAAGCGCATCGTATAACGGGCGCAAATAGGGGTCGACCTTTTCTTTCATATCGCCGGGCAGAAAACCTAAGCGCTCACCTGCCTCAACGGCCGGACGGGAAAGCACGATACGCTCCACATGGCCACGTTCCAACAACATCGCCGCGTGGGCAACGGCGAGATAGGTTTTGCCTGTACCGGCAGGGCCCACGCCAAACACCAATTCGCAGCGGTCCAGCGCACGCATATATTTGTCTTGATTGGGCGTTCGGGCAAAAATCGTCTTCTTGCGCGTTGTGATATTGGCGGTGCCAATTTTGGTTTCGTCGCCCATCGTCGGCAATTGAAACTGATCATCGGCTGCGATCGCCATGCGCATCGCGCCTTGAACGTCTGCTGGTTCGGGATCTTTTCCGGTCTTTTTAAGTTGCGCATACAGCGCGTCCAACGCGCGGCGCGCCTGTTCGACGACCATAGGATCGCCTTTAATCGACACTTGATTGCCCTTTGAGCGCACATCAAGGCCAAGACGATTTTCAATCAACGTGAGGTTCTGTTCAAATTGCCCAAACAGAGCGCGTGCATGGTCATTATTATCATAGGTCAAAACGATGCTTGCTACACGCGGACTATCACCGGTTTGAGACTTCACATTTATATTTTTTACCGTCGCTTTGGTGTTCAAGTAGATTTCTTCCCTTCTCTTAAAACTAAATCAGACAGATTTATTTATAAACATCGCCGCTGCGGCATCCGATACGAGCGAGTTGACCATAACGTGATTTATTTTAACCTCGACAACGTCACCGATATCACCGATTTTCGCATCGCATATGACAGGCTGCAACCAAGGTGACCGGCCAACAATTTGTCCGGTTTCGCGGCCCGGTTTTTCGATCAGCACTTCCATGGTCTGGCCGACAAGGCTTTCCATAAAGTCTTTTTGTTGCTGCGTAAGAAGTGCCTGTAGCCGCTGCAGGCGTTCTGATTTGACGTCTTCATCAACTTGGCCAGGCAAATCTGCGCCCGGCGTGCCAGGGCGGATCGAATACTTAAACGAATAGGCCGCCGCGTGAGTGACATCATTAACGAGCTGAATGGTGTCTTCAAAGTCCGCATCAGTTTCGCCCGGAAACCCAACGATAAAATCACCCGACAAGGCGATATCTGGACGCGCTTTGCGAATACGGTCAATCAGGCGGCGATAATCATCGCTTGTGTGTTTGCGGTTCATCGCTTTTAAAATTTTGTCAGACCCTGCCTGAACCGGCAAATGCAGATAAGGCATCAACATCGGCAGATCGCGGTGCGCTTCGATCAATGCATCGTCCATATCGCGCGGATGACTGGTCACATAGCGCAAACGCTTGAGGCCATCAATCCGCGCCATCTTATGGAGAAGCTGACCAAGGCCCCACTCGCTTTTATCATCGCCGAGGCCATGCCAGGCATTGACGTTTTGGCCGAGCAGCGTGATCTCGCGCACGCCCGCATCGACCAATGCTTTTGCCTCATCTAATATCTGGCTGACAGGCCGCGAAACTTCGGACCCGCGTGTGTAAGGCACCACGCAAAATGTGCAAAACTTGTCACACCCTTCTTGGACCGTCAAAAAGGACGTCACACCGCGATTGGCGATGATCTTTTTTGTCGGCGCGGGAAGATGCTCGAACTTGTCCTCGACCGCATACTCGGTCTCAACAACTTTTCTGCCCGTTTTAGCCTTCGCAACCACTTCCGGTAGGCGGTGATAGGTCGTCGGCCCGATAACAAAATCGACGGCAGGCGCGCGTTTGATGATTTCGTTGCCTTCTGCCTGCGCCACGCATCCGGCAATACCGATCATCATGTCGCCGCCGTTTTTACGCTTTTCCTCGCGCACCAAGCGAATGCGGCCAATTTCAGAATAGACTTTTTCGGCCGCTTTTTCGCGAATGTGGCAGGTGTTCAAAAGCACCATATCCGCATCGTCCATCGAAGATGTCTCGCTGTAACCATCTTTTGCCAAGGCATCTGCCATGCGTTGACTGTCATAGACGTTCATCTGACAGCCATAGGTTTTTACAAATACCTTTTTTGGGGTCTTTGCTTGTAATTCCGCTGACTGCTTATCTCGTAATATTGGTGCGCTCATGGGCTCTATCTAGTGCGTTTTAGCATCGGTTGGAAGTGGCAGAAGACCGCGCAACGCATCTGATGTCATTTGCGCCACACTATGCTGCGCTTCCTTCGAAATATCCTTTCGGTTCATCGACGGCTTGATACAAATCGGGTCGCCAAAACTGACAATAACGCCCAAATGACCTTCACGCAAAAGACGTGTCAGATGGGGCATCAGTTGAATATCGCCGGGCCATGCAGCAAGTGGCCGCTCAAATCGGCCCATCGGCAGGCCGTGCTGCGAAACATAGGCAATCGACACAGGCTGAATGGGCGATGATAAAATTTCATCGCCGATCCCGAGTGCGCCGAAAAGGGATGACTTGAAAGGATAGATAAAGTTGCCGTCTGACGTGGTGCCTTCGGGAAACAAAACAATATTATCGCCCGACATCAGGCGTCCACTTATTGCAAGAGCCTGCTGTTTGGTATTTGCGCGCGCATTGCGATCGACAAAAATACTCTCTTGCCAACGGGCAAAAGTACCAAATAGTGGCCAATTTTTCACTTCATCTTTTGCCACAAAAGAAATCGGCATCAGCGAACTGAGGATCATGATATCCGTCCACGAAACGTGGTTGGCAACGATGAGAACGCCGTGATCATCCCCATCAGCAAGTCTGCCGCGAACTTCGATCTTAAAACCAAACAGGCGGCAGATTAGTCGGTGCCACTTGGTTGCAATGGTTTTGCGTAACGGGTGTTTAGTCCAACGGAAATATGCGTGAAACGGCACGAAGGCGGCAGTGACAATTGCCATAGCACTAATCAACAGCACCATGCGCAGATTGCCGATCAATGATCGTTGTCCAAATCGGGGGGTTTTTTTCAATTGCACCACAGAGGCTTCTAGCCGCTGATCTGTCATGCGCATACCGCAGTCCGCGATCATTTTTTCTGATGTTTTTGTTATTTTCTCGGCCAAAACACGCTCACTTATTATCGCGATTGATTTAAACAACATCGCGGCGCATGACAAGCGCATTGGATTTAACACCTTCACGCAGATGGTAATAGTTCTTGCGGGTGGCGACCTGCTCGAAACCAAGACGTTGGTATAGTTTCACAGCATTCCAATTGGCTTCAGCCACTTCTAAAAAAAGTGAAGAAATGTCTTTTGCTTTAAGTTCTTTCACAACACTCTCCATCAAGGCATGGCCTACACCACGTTGTTGCCATTTGGGTTCAATTGCGATGGTCAATATTTCCGCCTCGCCAACGACGGCCCGCATAAGTACAAAACCAACAATTTCCCCGCCGCGATTATGGGGGGTCCGCATGATCAGGCCGGATATATGCGCCGTATTAATAAGCGCTTGAAACTCGCCGTCACTCCAGCTCGGATCAAAGGTCTTAGCATGTATGGCAGAAATCTCATCGGCGTGCGTGCTGCTGAGGGGTTCTTGGATGAGGTCGTCAACGGTGAGGGACAAAAACGGCCAGATCATGGAAGATTTGTCTCAAGCCGTGGCAAAGCGAAGCCTTCTTGAATTTTAGCATCGGCAGCGCGCATATAAAGTGGGCTGGCTTTTATCGTCGACACCGCGCCAAGCGCGGCGATTGTTTCGATGCCAGCCTTAGCCAAATCATCGCTTATCAACGCACGTTTCGCATCAACCAGATGGGCGGCATTGCCGAAAAATGAGTTTACATCGGGCGCATAAATTTGATCGGCGATATTTTCCAGCATTACGATTTCCGGCATACCGTTGGCCAAACCATTTTGAGCATATCGCTGCACAAATGCTTGGCCGCGACCGCCGTTAAGCGCAACAGCATAAGGGCCGATCACCTTTTTAGCCTTCTGCACTTCAGCAGAAATCACCTCAAATGCGGTCACACCGACAACGGGAATATTAAGGGCAACACCAAAGCCCCGCGCCGCCGCTACGCCAACTCGAATGCCGGTGAAAGACCCCGGGCCAATATTGACCGCGACTTTATCAATCGCCGACATCTCAATATTTGCGGCATTTAACGTTTCTTCCAATAGTGGGAAAAAATGCTCGGCTTGCCCACGATCCAGAGGCAACGAGCGCGACGCAATACACCTATTGGTACTGCCGTCCCAAACACATAGCGCACATAAATTGCCAGCTGTATCAATGCCCAGTAATTTCATGACCGCTGCATAGTCATTCTAAGGCACTACAACAAGTAAAACTGTTTGGTGCCGCACCCTAAAGCCCTAGCCAATTTGGTATGGCAAGAGATACAGCAGGCACATAGGTGATGATGAAAATAACGGCCATTTCGACCAACAGAAACGGTATTATTTCCCTTGCAATCACATCGACTTTTTCTCCAGAAACGCTGGAGGCCACAAACAGCACAAGCCCCATGGGCGGCGTGATGAGACCGACAGTCAAGTTCACGCTCATAATCATGGCAAAGTGAACTGGATCAACACCAAGATTTACGAAGATAGGCCCCAAAATTGGCCCGAGTATGATAATTGCAGGCCCTGCGTCCAGGAACATGCCCACAATAAAAAGCAAAATATTAATCAAGAACAAGAGAACCAACGGATTCGAGCTAAGAGTTAAAATCCATTCTGCCATAATTTCTGCCGCATGGCTGAGGCTGACAACGGTTTTAAACGCCATCGCCGCACCGACCAACAAAAGCACTACGGCAGAAATCATCGCCGACTTTGTAAAAATGGCCGGCAAATCACGCAGTTTTAACGTGCGCAAAACGAATAATCCGATCAACAATGCATAAACCGCCGCAATCGCTGAAGCCTCAGTAGGTGTGAAAATACCGCCCAAAATACCGCCCAAAATAATCACAGGCGTGAGCAACGGCAGCACCGCGCGTTTGGCTACATTGCGAAACGGTTTTGACATAAGCGGACGCAGTGCCAATAAGATCGCAACCGCTGGAACCAAGGCAGTCGCCCAAAGGTGCCAAGGCTTGCCTGCGAAATAGGCTCCGATCTGCGTATCAGTGTCCATGTATGATTGCGTAACCCACATGATGAGGACGCCGAGACCAGCAACTGTCAAAATCCATGCAAGCGTGTTTTCAACGGTATCAACGGGCCTTACAGCTTCAGGCTTATCTAGCCCGCGACCGGCGATTGGAAAATTGCCGCGCCGCGCCTGAAAATTGACCAATATCATCAAGCTTATGCCGACGAGAATGCCCGGAATAATACCAGCAGCAAACAATTTTGCGACCGATACTTCCATTACATAGGCGTAAATGATCATGATCCCGGAAGGTGGGATTATTGGGCCGATAACCGAAGAGGCTGCTGTCACGGCAGCCGCATAACGGCGGGTGTAGCCGTTTTTTTCCATGGCGGGTATCAGCATGGAGCCGAGCGCGGACGTGTCGGCCACCGCCGAACCCGACAGACCTGCAAACAACATGGATGAGAGAATATTGACTTGCGCCAATCCACCGCGCACATGGCCGATGATCGCTTGGCTAAAATCCACGAGCCTGAAGGTGATGCCGCCGCGGTTCATCAACTCGCCTGCCAGCATGAAAAACGGGATCGCCATCAGCGGAAAAGAGAATATCCCCGAATAGATATTGCGGTACATCAGGGCTATGTCGCGCGTCATATCGGCAGAATATAAGATAATCCCCGGTGCCGCGAGCATGGCAAAAAACACCGGCATGCCGATCAGCAACAAGACTAAAAAAATGGGCAGGAATAGCGCTAGCATCGTGGTTACTCTGCTCCGGCTGCAAAATAGGCGGGCTTAGGCGGCTCTGGAAAATCCGCCTTATGGCCAAAAAATTGACCTATGTTTCTGATGATTAATTCGATGTTGACGCTGAGCATGGCTGCAAAACAAAAGACCATAGCGAGGTATATATAGGACCCTTTAAAATCGAGTGGAAAGCCCAGTATACCATTGATACCGCTTTCACGGATCAGACCATTGATGCCTGGCGGCCTAAATACCAGCGGGTTCGCATATTCCTTCCACGAATGGTAAAGCAAAACCCAGAGCACAAAAGTAGCGACGCCGAGAAGAAATAATTGCAAGGTAACCCGAAAATTTGCGGCTAGACGGTCTGACAGCATGTCAATTGCGACAAATCCGCTCCAACGATAGGCCGTCGGCGCAATTGTGCCCATCATCCACACCATTAAGGTGAGCGCTGCCTCTTCGGTCCATGGCAAGGCATCGTTTAAAACATAGCGGAAGAACACCTGCAGCATGATGACGAAGACCATTAACGCGAGCATAACCCAAGAGAAGCTTCGCGCTGTGCTGAGCACAATTGTATTGAAGCGCACCAAAGCGCCATGTAACACGCTTAATGCTGTAAACATTCTTCGCTCCAATCTAGCTGCTTCGGCTGGCCTAGCCACAGTTGACTATTCTTAAAACTCTCGAAATGGCAATAGTGCCGCTTCAACACCACATATTGTGTTTGTAATGTTATCGTATGCGTTTTGGCTATAGCGTTTCGCGTTTAACCTTAAACAAGACGGATTACCTAACGCGTTGTATTCCTCGAGTTCAAGCGGCGTTTGGTGACGCAGGTTTGACGCGACCCGCTTCAAGCGGCGTTCGATTGCGACTGACTTATTAACAGTCCATATACGTCCGCTGACGTTTTTGCAGTGCGTAACGCATCAAGACGCTCGCCGTCACGCAAAACGCGGGCAATCTTTGAGAGGGCTTTTAGGTGATCAGCGCCCGCGCTTTCACACGCTAAGAGTAAGAAAATAATGTCTACCGGCTTTTCATCCAGCGCATCAAATTCAATTGGGTGTGCCAATCTTGCAAAAATGCCAACTATCTTATCAAATTTCGGGAACTTTCCATGGGGAATGGCAATCCCATTGCCAACGCCCGTCGATCCAAGTTTCTCGCGCTGCAAGATAGTATCGAAAATTTCGCGGGCAGACAAATCCGTCATTTCAGAGGCGGTTTCAGACAGGGTCTGCAAAAGTTGTTTTTTAGACGCAACTTGCACGTCGACCATGACTGCTTTCTCGCCGAGGAATTCGCCAAGATCCATATTGCCTACCCAAACTTACTTTAAAAAAGCGCGATTTGCTTTCTTAAACATTTCCGCGCTTTTATCAATCCACTAAGTTTAACCCATTTATTTGAGTGCTGCAGGATCTATCCAGCCGACATTTCCATCAGGACGCCGGTAAACAATGTTAACACCGCCACTGCGCGCGTTGCGGAAAACATAAACAGGGCTGTCCTGCAGATCAAGCTGAAGTACGGCAGACGCAACCTGCAAGGTCATCAATTTCATGCTGGTTTCTGCAATAATGGCTGGCGCGTAGTCAGCAGGCAGTTCATCGTCATTGTCTTCTGGTAGAGCCTCTAAAACCTTGTACGCATATTCTTCGGTGCGAGTCGAACCTCCATGAGAATGATGTGACTTTAGCCGCCGCTTATACCGACGAAGCCGCTTTTCAATATGTTCGGCTGCCGCATCAAAACTACTATCAGGCGACTGACCCTCACCGCTTGCCTGCAACGTCACGCCGCTATCCAGGTGTAAGAGGCAATCGGTGGTAAATCGGCTTCCAGATTTTTCAACGACAACATGACCCGATGCGCGGTTGTCAAAATATTTTATCAGCGCTTCTTCAATGCGCTCAACGATCCGCGTTTGAAACGCTTCACCAATTTCCATGTGTTTTCCAGAAACGCGCAAGCTCATATTTCACCTCACTATTTTAACTTAAATACGTCCGGTTGATTTTTTAAATTTCGAACCGAGCCTGATTAGCTTGTGCCACTTTCTATTGACTGTGAAGGGTAAAAAGAGAAAAATAGTGATGTAGAATCAGATTTTTAGCGTTGCGATAACGAAGCGCTTTGTTTTGCTTTTTTCTCACGTCTTCGCTGGACGGATGAAGCAATATTCATCGCTTCTCGGTATTTAGCGACTGTGCGGCGTGCGATATCAACGCCTTCTTTTTTAAGCAATTCTACCAAGGTGTCGTCTGATAGGACTTTTTCTACAGCTTCCGCGTTGATCAGTTCTTTTATCCTTTGGCGTACCGATTCTGACGAATGGTCTTGGCCAGTGCCGATTGTGTTTCCAATGGCAACAGTGAAAAAATATCTAATTTCAAATATGCCACGCGGCGTGAGCATATATTTATTCGATGCGACGCGGCTCACGGTTGATTCGTGCATTCCAATCGCATCGGCAACGGCTTTCATGGTCATTGGCTTTAGAGCCGAGACGCCATTGATCAAAAAACCATCCTGTTGCCGGACTATTTCAGTTGCCACTTTTAAAATTGTAATCGCCCGCTGATCAAGACTTTTCTCAAGCCAAGAGGCGCTAGCCATGCAATCTGCAATAAAAGATCTTTCCTCTTTTTTCAGAGCCGAGGTCGAGATCTCATTGAAATATTGCCGATCAATGATAATACGTGGCAACGCCTCATTATTCAATTCCACACGCCAACTTCCGTCCGGCAGTTGAGTTATTTGAACGTCATGGACGATGGTTGTCGTCGTGCTGGGCTGGAAGGCAAAGCCTGGCCGAGGATCTAGCCGCTTAATCTCTTCAAACATTTCAAGCAAATCGTTTTGATCTACACCACATAAAGTTGATAGGGTTTTGAAATCGCGTTTTGCCAATAGGTCAAGATTTTCTAGCAGTGCCTTCATGGCAGGATCAAGCCGATTTGCGCGCGCGCATTGCAACGCTAAGCATTCTGTCAAATCGCGCGCAAAAAGTCCCGCTGGATCGCATGATTGAAGCCTGGGCAATCACATCTTCAACATTCTTGCGCGTACACCCAAGCCGTTCGGCCAGCGCGCTTTCATCGATGTCGAGGTACCCGCGATCATCGAGGGCGTCGATGAGCTCATCGGCAATCGCACGCTCAGCAACCGTGCTCAAAATAAATGGCACCTGTTCGGCCACCGTGTCGCGCAAGGTGCGCTGCGTTGCCGCAATATCTTCCAGCGAAAAGTCATCGCCGCCGCCTGATGATGGCAAACTCAGACTTTGTGACGGACCTGTTTTTTCGCGGACATATGCCCCGTGGGGCATCTCATCGGAATGGCCAGGATCGTCAGGAAATACATTTTCAAGTGACGTATCCAATTTATCGGAGATGGACGCGGCGCTTGTTTCTAAATCTTTGGATTCCCATCCATCATTTTCGAAAGGCTGCTCACTCACCGTTTGGCCCGCGTCGCGATCAGCAAATCGATCATCGTTCTCGTTCACGCGCTCAATAAGAGGATTGATTTCAACTTGACTATCCACAAATTGTTCTAGCTGGGCGTTTGTGAACTGAAGCAATTTAATAGACTGCAAAAGCTGCGGTGTCAGCGTCAGTGACTGATTTTGGCGTAGATTTAGCCGTGCCGTGAGCGCCATATCAAAAATACATCCGAGTAAAATCAGCGCCAGTTAGAGCGTTTCGCGTGCAACTTGATATATCAGCTATCACCTAACGAATTGAAATCTTTGATTTCAGGCAGCCTTTGGTGATTCAGGTTTAACGCGAAACGCTTTAGCGCAAAACTTGGTTATCCTTTTTTACTTGAAGTTGAGTTAAAGCAAAGCAAAAAACCGAAAACTTCCAAAGAGCCGCTTCATTTAACTACATGCGAAATTCATCGCCAAGATAAAGCCGGCGCACATCGGCATTTGCGATTATTTCATCGGGCGTACCATGGGTTAAAACTTGTCCCGCGTGAATAATGTAGGCGCGATCGATCAAATCCGAGTGTTTCACGCACATTGTGGTCTGTAATTAAAACGCCAAGGCCCCGGTTGGTCAGCTGCCTGACCAATTGTTGAATGTCAGAAACTGCGATAGGATCAACACCGGCAAATGGCTCATCAAGCAACATAAATGTTGGGTCCG
The DNA here is from genome assembly GCA_034519905.1 of Ahrensia sp. GTDB lineage: Bacteria > Pseudomonadota > Alphaproteobacteria > Rhizobiales > Rhizobiaceae > Ahrensia. Next base: position 81,023 of record JAXHNY010000036.1, on the reverse strand, counting down.
ATGCAAGTGCACGCGCAATCTCACACCGGCGACGTTCACCACCCGATAGCGCAATTGAGGGCGATTTACGAAGATGCGATATTGAAAACTCATCAAGCAACTGATCAAGTTTCTGGTGCCTAACCTTTGAACTTTTTTCAACGACTTCCAGCACCGCCATGATGTTTTTCTCTACAGACAGACCGCGGAAAATTGAGGCTTCTTGCGGTAAATACCCGATACCAAGACGCGCTCGTTGATACATCGGCATCTTTGTGACATCAAATCCATCGATTAGGATCTGACCTTTATCGACCGGCACCAAACCTGTGACCATGTAAAAGCACGTTGTTTTTCCAGCGCCATTGGGACCAAGCAGGCCCACGGCTTCACCGCGTCTCACGGCCATGCCAGCGCCGTCCACGACTTTGCGCCCGCGATAGCTTTTGGTCAGGCCTTTTGCCACCAAAGTGCCAATAAAACGCCTATTATTATCAATCAGTGTGCTGTTTGGCGTGTTACCAGCAGCAGACCTGAACAATTTTAATTTTTTAAAAAAGGACAACCAACCATTCGCTTAATTGTTGCTGCGTGGATTTATCAAAACTGTCGGACGCGATGTGGCGCCGCATCCTTCTAATTTCTTTAGCAACACCATTAAGGTGCGTCATCGTAAATTTACAACCGGTTGCGACATTTCCGTCTTCTGACAACGTGACCTGTTTTCCACTTAAGATTAGAATTTCGGTTTTCATATCATAGGTACCGGTTTCACCAGTGGCTGTTTGTTTGCCCCGTTGGATGTTGACACCGCCACTGGCCTGTAACCGTTCAATATCAGCACCGCCGGTGGCTATTGAACTATTTTCTTTATTGTTTTTGGCGTAATAAATGATGAGCTTTGATGTGCGTAGAATTGTGTCGCCTTGAATAACGGTTACAGCGCCATCAAAGACAGCGCGGCCTTCTTCTTCAAAAATTTCCAATCGGTCACCATCTACCTGAATGGGCTCATTTGCAGAAATACCAAGGCCCGAAGATTGTGCGATAAGCCGAGCAGGGCGAAAGGGCGACCAGAAGCCCGAGCGTTACATTCCTGATATTTACCATTGCAATTTAGCCTATGATTTGGATGGAAGAGTTAAGGATGCTAATTTAAATAAATTTTTCTTACTTTAATTAGCGGTTGACCTGGCGTTTGCTGATTCTTTTGCCTTTTGGATTAGCAGAACTCGAACGTTATGTTTAAAAATGAATTGTTTTCCACCGCTTACAATTTCCATTTGGTTTGCTTTGATATCAATTTTTTCGTTTAAAACATGAACGTTTTCGCGCGCTGACACTGCGCCAGTGCCTATATCTACATCCGCTGCACCCATAATGACTTCCAAACCGTCACTTCTTTGCACGGTCGCTTTTACTGGCAAGATTAATATGCTTGTGTCGCTGTCAAATGTACCTTTCGCTGAGGTTAAGCTCGCCCTCTCTCCATCGTCCAATACCATGTCCGCGCGAAGCATTTCGAGGTCAATTTTTGATCCACCGCTCAAGTCTTGGATCGCGCGATTTGCCGTTACAGTGTATGGTTTTTGGTTGTTAGTAAATCCGTTTAGCTTCGGGTTTGCCATAGCCAGCTTGCCGTCAGCAATTGTGCTCCCTAAGATATTAACACTGATATCGGGTACGATGCATTCCGATCACAAAGATACCGCCGCCAACAAAGAGCCCAGCCACAGCAACCAGCGGCAAAGCCCACTTGAAAAAAGTGACCCGCCGAGAATGACTTGCAGCACTTCGATAGGCCGTTATGTCTAGTTTCCGGTTCGCCATACTACCCATTTGTTTGCGCTATCAATCTAAGGTCACGAAAAGCTAACTTCTCTGTCTTCACCGGACTAAACGCCTATTATGGTCGCAATTGGGTGACGACTTTAATTATATATCCCACTTTTCGTACACCGATATATCCGATAATGCCAAGCATGGTAGATATTTCGAGGATTACCAATGCGTGCTGATGATATAATAGACCGCCAACGGCTCCGGCGAAAAGTAACGTTCTGGCGTATTATTTCAGTTCTTCTGGCTGTTGTCGGCGTCTTGGGATTAGCTGGCTTGCTCATTGATGGCGAGAGCATCGGCCAAAGAGGCAGCGATCACGTCGCAAAAATAAAAATCGAAGGTACAATAACCGAAGATGAAGAATTGCTCGAGCGGCTCGCAGAGATCGAAAAAAGCGAGCGGGTGAGAGGCGTTATTTTAGCCATCGATTCGCCAGGTGGAACAACAGTTGGCGGTGAAGCCATTTATGAAGCTGTCCGCAAAATAGCGCAAAAGAAACCGGTTGTCGCGCAGGTGGGTACGCTCGCGGCATCAGCGGGTTATATGATTGCCGCTGGCGCCGACCAGATTGTGGCGCGTCAATCATCCATTGTCGGCTCTATCGGTGTCATTTTTCAATATCCAAACTTTGAACAATTGCTCACCAATTTGGGCATCGATATGCGTGCTATCAAATCCTCGCCACTTAAAGCTGAGCCTTCTTTTTATGGACAAACGCCTGCTGGTGCAGAAGAAATGATTGAGCGCATGATCTTGGATAGTTTCACATGGTTTAAGGATATTGTGACCGAACGGCGCAAGTTTACTTCGGAAAAAACCGATACGCTGGCAGACGGCTCCATTTTTACAGGTCGTCAAGCAAAAGATAATGGCCTCATCGACCTGCTCGGCGGAGAAGAGGTTGCACGTAGCTGGTTGACGGAAAAGGGTGTAGATGAAAAGCTTGAAACCATTGAGTGGGCAAAACCCAACCGTTCATCCAATTTTCTGTTTCCTTTTGCGGTTGCCGAGTGGATATCGTCCCAATTTGGCATAAAACTAGGTCCAGATGCACTCAATAACCGAATTTACGAGCATCTGATGCTTGACGGCCTTCTTTCGGTTTGGCACGTTCCCGCAAAATAAACTCAGCGCTCAGAGTGCGCTCAACAAAAAAGATTTGGGTTACTATGATAAAATCGGAATTGGTACAAACCATCGCAGACCGCAATCCGCACCTTTATCAACGCGATGTCGAAAACATCGTCAACGCAGTGCTTGACGAAATCACGAGCACATTGGCGAAAGGCAACCGTGTAGAACTTCGCGGATTTGGTGCTTTCTCCGTGAAAAGCAGGCCAGCGCGCGAAGGCCGCAACCCAAGGTCGGGCGAAATGGTAAAAGTAGAAGAAAAATGGGTGCCGTTTTTCAAAACCGGAAAAGAGTTGCGCGAACGTATGAACGCAAAATAGTGACGTTTCTTCGGAAGTGAAAAATGATACGCAAAATACTCTACGTACTTATTTTGATACCGCTGGCGATTATTTTAATCGCTCTCATGGTAGCCAACAGGTCTGTTGTACCGCTTAGCTTGGATGTGTTTAATCCATCCAATCCCGATCTCACACTGAATGCGCCACTTTTCATCTGGCTTTTTGGCTCAGCAGCGATTGGTATCGTTGTCGGCGGTATAGGTAGCTGGTTTGCTCAAGGAAAACACCGCAAACTTGAGCGAAAATTCAAGAAAGAAGCGCAAGAATTGCGTTACGAAATGGAAGTTAATCGCAGTGAGCTCAAAACCAGTGATAGCAAAGCTCTGGTAATGCAAAACCGGTAGAGCTTTTAAAACTGCTTCGATATTTGCGCCTATTTTAGCCGAAAAACGTGCCAACAACGTAGAGAATGACGCATAATACCAATCCCCAAAAGAATACGGTGCCTGCGTTTGATCTGTAAGTCTGTGCCATATTAAATCCCCCATCACTTCAAGGCAAATAAAACCAAGTTTGCCCTACTCGTCAAGTCGCTTCACCCAAATTTCTTAACCTTGGCAAAGTTGATGCAATCAGTCATAGGAAGACTAAAGCGTTTCGCGTTAAACCTGTATCACCAAACGGTGCCTGAAATCATAGATTTGGGCGCGTTTGGTGATACCTGATGTTTCAAGTTAAACGTGAAACGCTTTAGGTAAAATCAGGAAAAAAAGTGCGCCCTCCAATTAAAAAAAGCATTAGCGAGACCACGAGGGCAGGTCGTAAATCGTCCACGGCTTGATGAGCCTGAAGTCGGGTTTCGCCCGAAACCGAAACATGCCGCTGGTATTTCTGCCGAAAAAAACACCCAAAGTATCAATGGTTCACTAAAAATTGACCGGCCGCGTAAAGTTGGAGACAGGCCAAGTGAAAAACTGCCGATAATTTTGGAAACATTAGCCGATGATAATAAAGCGCTCGGTCATGCGCTTCTTGATAGCGGCAATGGGCTTAAATTGGAACAATATGGCAGTGTTCGGATTATTCGCCCGGAGCAACAAGCGATTTGGGGTCGCAGTTCTGCCGATAAGGAGTGGGAAGCCGCAACGGCAATCTTTACGGGCGACACCGATGAAGAAGGTATGGGCCGATGGTTTTTTCCCCACCAAGAATTAGGTGAAACTTGGCCGATGGCGTTTGATGGTGTTGGTTATCTGGGCCGATTTACATCCTTTCGTCATGTGGGTGTCTTTCCCGAGCAAGCGGCCCATTGGCGCGCTATGAGTGATGCGATTAAAACATCGGCTAGACAATTGCGCGTTCTGAACCTGTTTGGCTACACTGGCGTTGCATCGCTTGTTGCTGCCAAGGCCGGCGCGCATGTTACCCATGTTGACGCCTCTAAAAAAGCGATCGGCTGGGCACGCGAAAACCAACATTTTGCTGGCCTTGATGACAAGCCCGTTCGGTGGATTTGCGAAGATGCGATGAAATTTGTGCAGCGCGAAGTGCGGCGCGGCAACAGCTATGACATTATTCTGCTCGATCCGCCTGCCTATGGACGCGGACCGAATGGGGAAGTTTGGCAACTTTTCGATCATCTGCCAGATATGCTGGATGGTTGTCGTGATCTTTTAAGCGATCAACCTTGCCAGCTGGTACTCACCGCTTATGCCATACGAGCGTCATTTTTCGCGATGCACGAGATCATGATGGACAGTTTTACGGGCTATAAGACGCACGGCGAGGTTCAATCTGGGGAGCTTATCATTCGCGAAAAAATCCGCGGGCGGGCGCTATCCACTTCGATGTATTCCCGTTGGATTCCCAAAAATTCTGGGGCACTGGAGCCGAAACAATGATGTCCAATGAGGAAAAATCAGCGCGGCTGAAAGAAATTTCCAGCATTTCGAACCCTATTATCAAAGACATCCGACTTTTGGAAAAAAAGCGGTACCGCGAGGCGACCAATCTCTTCATCGCTGAAGGCATGAAACTGGTTATCGACGCAATTGATAATGGCTGGGTTTTGCGCACTTTGGTTTTTGCATCCTCGCAGCGCGAAAATGTTTCAGTTAAGTCGCTCTATGAACGCTGCCTTGAAGCGGGAAGCGATGTGTTGATTGTGCCAGAAAAAGTGCTTAGCACCATCGTGCGCCGCGATAATCCGCAAATGGTCATGGGCGTATTTGAGCGGCGCTTTATAACGCAAGACATGATCAACCCGTTGGGTGAAGATGTCTGGGTAGCGCTCGACCGCATCCGTGACCCTGGCAATCTTGGCACGATTTTGCGCACTGCCGATGCGGTTGGTGCCAAAGGTGTGATCCTCATCGGCGAGACCACAGACCCCTTTGCCACAGAAACTGTGAGGGCAACCATGGGCTCTATTTTTGCAATGCCGGTGTGCCCGATGGACGAAGATGCATTTCTTGCGTTTGTAAAAAACTGGAGTGGGCTGGTGGTCGGCACGCATTTGGCCGGTTCTGTTGATTATCGCGCGCCGGACTATGCGGGCAAACCAACTTTGCTCATCATGGGCAATGAACAATCAGGAATGCCTGACAGTCTTGTCGCCGCTTGCACCGATTTGATCCGCATACCGCAAGTCGGCCGAGCTGATAGCCTGAACCTTGCCATTGCGACAGGTATCGCGCTCTATGAAGTGCGTCGCCATGCATTATCGCTAGACCTGCGTTAGGAGCACATCTTTTGGAAAATAAATTGGGCAGCGGTTTTGGGATAGTAGGCGGCATTGTTGCGATGGATCAGGCCATTAAATACTGGACTGAAACGCAGATGGCCTATCAGCAACGCATTGATATCTTACCTTTTTTTGATCTGTTTCGTGTTCACAATCAAGGAATTGCATTTTCAATGTTCTGGGGTGCTGGTCCGTGGTTACTGGTCACCGTTGCGGCCGCAATTTGCGCGTTCGTATTATGGCTTTGGCGCTCAAACCCACCGGAGCGTTGGCTGTCACACATCGGTTTCGGCCTGATTGTCGGTGGAGCATTGGGTAACATCATTGACCGCGCCATGCTTGGCTATGTGGTTGATATGTTTTTATTTTATTTAGAAAACTGGCAATTCGCCGTGTTTAATTTTGCCGATGCGGCCATCAGTGTTGGAGCAGGCGCAGTCATATTAGACGAATTGATTGCTTGGCGAAAAACCAAGCCCGATGACAATCCAGCTGTATAATTTTAGGTTCATAAATTTGGAGACCACCATGTCAGATAGTTTTAAGGCGATCGTTGTTTCGCGTGACGACAACAAAGTTCAGAGCGTCACAATTGAAAATTTGACCCTTGATGATCTCATGGAAGGCGATGTGGTTGTCGATGTTGAGGCCACCACGGTCAATTACAAAGACGGCCTTGCCATAACCGGCAAGTCGCCCGTTGTGCGGCGGTGGCCAATGATACCCGGGATTGATTTTGCGGGAACGGTTGTTTCATCATCACATGGACGGTGGAAAGCCGGCGATAAAGTTATTCTCAACGGCTGGGGCGTGGGTGAAACCCATTACGGCGCTTACGCCAGCAAAGCGCGGGTTAATGGCGATTGGTTGATCGCGCTTCCGGAAGGCATGAGCGCGACCCATGCCATGGCTATCGGCACAGCGGGCTATACGGCGATGCTGTCGGTTCTTGCGCTTGAACATGCGGGCATAACACCCGACAAAGGGCCAGTGATTGTAACAGGCGCATCGGGCGGTGTCGGCTCAGTTGCTGTGTCACTTCTGTCAAAGCTTGGCTATCATGTGATTTCTTCGACGGGGCGAACAAGCGAAGAGGCTTACCTCAAAGAACTTGGCGCGAAAGAGATTATCGACCGCGCTGAATTGTCAGAGCCGGGCCGCCCGCTTGGCAAAGAGCGTTGGGCAGGCGGCGTTGATAGCGTTGGGTCGGTTACGCTTTCCAATGTTATTGCGCAAACATCACACCGCGGTGCGATTGCGGCCTGCGGCTTGGCACAAGGCATGGATCTGCCAACAAGTGTCGCGCCGTTTATTTTGCGCGGTGTTTCGCTGCTCGGAATTGATAGCGTGATGGCTCCAATTGCATTGCGCGAGCAAGCATGGGCACGCCTTCAAACGGATTTGAATGCTGCAAAGCTCAGCAGTATTTCAACCCAAATTGGTTTTGACGATATTATTGACACAGCCCATGCTATTTTGGACGGCAAAGTTCGTGGCCGTGTTGTGGTTGATATGACAACATGATGCGCGAAACATTTTGGAGCCAATTCGTTTTGCAAAACCGGTGCCTGCATTAAATCAGCACAGATCGATTGAATTTTACTGGGTTTTTTTTCGGTTTGGTAACTGCGAAATGATATCTCCCTATGATGGAGATTTTGCCAAAAATAGTCACAGCCGACCAAATGCTCGAAGCTTATGCGGACCGGCTATGGGAAAGCGTTGAAACGCATCAGCTCACGGACGCCGCTGTAGCGGCTCTCACCGATCTTGTGGTGGACTGCTCAAGCACTGGCATCATTTTGCGTGCAAATTCAGCATTCTGTGATTTTGCTGGACTTGATGCAGATAAAATTCAAGGCCGCGACGGGCATGAGTTTGCCTTTTTGCAGCACCGCGAAGCTGCGCGCATGACGGTAAAACTCAATACGCCAAGCGGACAAACGCTTTGGTTCGATCGATTGCAGCTTTCACTGCGTGATCCCGTGAGTGGCCGTTATTTTATCCGTATTGTTGGCCGCGATATTACCGAGCACAAACTCGCTGAACTAGCGCTTCAAGAAGCGCTTCAGCGGGCAGAGGAAGCCGATGCTGCCAAGACACGTTTTCTTGCGATTGTGAGCCATGAAATACGCACGCCGCTCAATGGTATTATCGGTATGGGCAAGCTTATGTCCGACACCAGGCTTTCACTTGAACAGCAAAATTATATTGAAGCTATCACGACTTCAAGCGAGGCGCTGCTGGTGCTCGTCAATGATCTGCTGCACTTTGGACGCAGCGAGCTTAACGAAGATAAGCTCAAAAATGAACCAACCAACGTGCGTCACTTGATCGCCGGTGTGACCGAACTACTCGCCGAAAAAGCACACAATAAGCAGCTCGACCTTGGCTATCTGGTCGATCAAAACGTGCCCGAAACGTTGAGTGTAGACGCGGGCCGCCTGCGGCAAATCCTATTCAATATCATCGGCAATGCGGTGAAATTTACACAAACCGGCGGCATACGGATTGAAGTTGCCTATCAAGATGAAATGCTAAGGATTGATGTGGCTGACAGCGGCGATGGTATTTCACCAGCGGATCAGACCAGGATTTTTGAACCTTTTGAACAGGTCGAAAATGTTTTTACTCGCAGTCATGATGGCGCAGGTCTGGGTCTGGCAATCGCAAAGCGCATGGCAACGACGATGGGTGGCGACATCACTTTGATGAGCAGTCTGGGCAAGGGCGCGCGCTTTACAATCACCGTGCATTCGGAAAATTGTGAATATGAAAGTCCCCCTGATCAATTGTTCGCACTCGATGGGCACAACATATTGCTGATTGCAAAACATGGCATTGAAGCGGATATTTTAGGACAAATAATCACCTCGAACGGCGGGCGTTTTGAGCTGGTGCAAAATTTGGATGCCGCCCGTGTTAAACTAAGCGCTGGAGCGCAATTTACGAAAATCATCTTCGACAGCAGGTGCGAAGGAATAGAAACATTTGACCAATTCGCAACACTTGCGCCTAAATGCGCTTTGGTCGTGCTTATTAAACCAAATGAGCGGGGCACAATTGGCGCAGATTTTCAGGCCAAAGGCCATGCGTTTTTAACGAGGCCGCTTCGCCAGTCAACGTGTCTACGGGTGATCGGATCAAGGAAATTTTTGAACAGAGCGCGCAAAAAATTGCCAAAAATGATGCACATCTGCCCGCTAAAAATACGCCTTCAAAATCCGTCTTGCTCGCAGAAGACAATGCCATAAACGCATTACTCGCTATCAAAATGCTAGAACGTTCCGGCTACAACGTCACCCATGTCGAAAATGGACGTGATGCGATTTCCGCTTGTGAAAATTATCAGTTCGATCTCATTTTAATGGATTATCATATGCCCATCATGGATGGGTTGACGGCAGTAAAAGCCATCCAAATGCGCCAAGAAGAACGTGGGAAATTTACACCTATTTTTATGCTAACAGCCGATAACAGAAACGATGTTTCCATCGCGGCGATCAATGCCGGGACCTGTGGCGTTTTGGAAAAACCCCTGACAATCGACGCGTTGGCACTTGCGTTTAGAGCCACAGAAAAAAATGCTGCTTGATTGGTTTTTCATACCGATGTCATTTTACTGTTGCATAGGGTAAGTACAAGAGAGCCGAATCACAATTGTGGAGCTCAACGATGAACCAGCTCGTGGCAGCATTTAACGATGTAACACTAAACAAAAATTCCGATTTGGCTGCGCGTGAAACTTTGGGACGCATTGGCAATTTGGAAGTGCGGTTGGCAGCAAATACATCGGAGATAGAAGCGGCGCTGCGTTTGCGAAAAAAGGTCTTCTTTGACGAATGTGGCGCAAAACTTCTGAAAAAGAATGCTTTGATAGATCATGATTATTTCGATGATTATTGTGATCATTTAATTGTGCTTGATCGGGAAATCATTGGTTCAGAAGCATCAAAAATTGTTGGTACGTACCGGCTGATGCAAAAACATCATGCCGCGCGTGCCGGTGGCTATTATTCGGCCGCCGAGTTTGCAGTGGCAGGTCTGATTGCGCGACATCCAAATCGTCGGTTCCTTGAATTGGGCCGCTCATGCGTCCTGCCCAGATATCGGGCAAAACGCACAATTGAAGTGTTGTGGCAAGGAATATGGGCCTATTGTTTGCAAAATGAGATCGATGTGATGATGGGCTGCGCCTCCTTTTCAGGTGTAATACCGGCCAAACACGCGCAGGCTCTGAGCTTTTTAAATTCACATGCACGCGCTACACACGAATGGCATATTGCGCCGTTGGCGGGGCGATACGTGTCGATGGATTTGGTACCTGCTGAAGCGATCAATCTTAAAAGTGCGCTTGCCGAGTTACCGCCCTTGATTAAAGGTTACTTGAGGCTTGGTGCAATCTTCGGCGATGGCGCTGTTATCGATCATGATTTTAACTCGATCGATGTGATGGTGGTTTTGCCACGCGAGAAAATAACGCAGCGTTACCGCTCCCATTTTGGCGAAAATGCAGAGCGGTTTGCAGCCTAATAATTAAATCCAAAATGAGAAAGAGCTGCCCTTCTCAAAATGGGTGTAAGTGCTGATAAAACCAGCTAGAGTGCGCGTGACGCTAACATCTCGTGCATTGTAGTTAAAAATAATATGAGCAGCCAAGTTTCTGATAGCGAAGATCAATCAGCTTATAAGCTTGATGATACAGTCAGCGTAAATCCAAATGCTGGACCAGCGCTCCTTACGCCAATGATGGCGCAATTTATGGAAATCAAAGCGGCAAACGCAGACTCCCTTCTGTTTTACCGGATGGGTGATTTTTACGAATTGTTCTTCGAAGATGCAGAAGTCGCATCGCGTGCGCTCGGGATAACGCTTACCAAACGCGGAAAACATATGGAGCAGGATATTCCGATGTGCGGCGTGCCTGTTCATGCGGCAGACAGTTATCTGCAAAAGTTGATTGGTCTTGGGCACCGCGTTGCCGTGTGCGAACAATTAGAAGATCCAGCCGAGGCAAAAAAACGCGGGTCTAAGTCAGTTGTACGCCGTGATGTGACACGGCTTGTGACGCCTGCGACAATCACCGAAGAAAGACTGCTTGATCCAACTGATACATCTTATCTGGTGGCTATAGGACGGGTAAAATCCGGCGGCGATGCGATGGCACTTGCCTCACTCGATATAACGACTGGGCATTTCCGGCTGATGGAAACATCAACGGATCGATTATTGGCTGATCTTATGCGCATCGGACCAAAAGAAATTGTTATCGCGGACACTTTATTTCACGACGAAACGTTGCGCCCTATTTTGGATCAATTTGGGAAATCTGTCACCCTTCAGCCAGCGCTGTTGTTTGACAGTGCAACGGCACCAGAAAAATTGGCGCGGTTTTTTAACGTACAAACAACCGACGGCTTTGGCGATTTTTCGCGCGCTGAGCTTTCCGCAGCGTCGGGCGCTATTGCCTATATAGAAAAAACACAAATTTCCGAGCGCCCTTTTTTACAAAGGCCTGAACGCGAGAGCAATGCCAAGCTTTTATTTATTGATCCGGCAACACGGATTAATCTTGAGTTGGAAAAAACGCTCAGCGGTTCGCGCGACGGCTCGCTGCTCAAAGCAATTGATCGCACAGTGACAAGCGGTGGCTCGCGCCTCTTGGCCGAGCGTCTGCGCGCGCCGCTGACCGATTGCACTGTCATTAACCAACGCCTCGATGCAGTTTCATTTTTTATGCATCAGAACGATACCACCGAACCTCTGCGCCAAAGCTTGAAAGCGATGCCGGATATGCCCAGAGCCCTGTCGCGGCTTTCGCTTAACCGTGGTGGGCCACGCGACCTATGGGCTATTTGTGCTGGTTTAAGCGTTGTTGAAGCGCTGGCCACCGGTCTGTCTCATTGGCCGCAACTACCAACAGAAGTTGCTGATATAAAAGAAAAGCTTCTCTATGCGCCTGTGGATTTGCAAAATTTGCTTGTGGCTGCACTTGGCGACGAATTGCCGTTACTCAAAAGAGATGGCGGGTTTGTGCGGCGCAATTATCATGCAGAGCTCGATGAAATGCGTGACTTACGCGATCAGTCACGCCGGATCATCGCGCAATTACAGGCACGGTATTGTGACGATAGCGGCATAAAAACACTGAAGATCAAGCATAACAATGTGCTCGGCTATTTCATCGAAGTGACGGCCCTTAATGCAGGGCCCCTCACCGACAGCGATGAGGCAAAAGGCAAATATATCCACCGCCAAAGCTTGGCCAATGCTATGCGTTTTACAACGACAGAGCTCGCCGACTTGGAGAGCAAAATTGCCAGCGCCGCTGGGCGCTCGCTTTCAATCGAGCTTGGTATTTTTGAAGACCTAAAAGAAGCTGTTGTTGCTGAGGCCGAACGCATTCGTGATTGCGCAGCGGCAACCGCCATACTTGACGTGGAAATAGCAATTGCGGAGCTTGCGCTTTCGCAAGGCTATTGCCGCCCGAATGTGGACGAGAGCCGGTGTTTTAAGATTGTCGCTGGTCGCCATCCGGTTGTTGAACAGGCTTTACGAAAACAGGCGGCAAATCCCTTTGTCGCCAACAATTGTGATCTGTCGCCAAGCGTCCAAAGCGGCAGCGAACATGGCAGCATATGGGTGCTAACCGGGCCTAACATGGGTGGTAAGTCTACGTTTCTTCGGCAAAATGCACTGATCGCAATTATGGCGCAGATCGGGTCTTTTGTTCCGGCAGGATCAGCGCATATCGGCGTGGTTGACCGGCTTTTCAGCCGAGTTGGGGCATCAGATGATCTGGCGCGCGGCCGCTCAACATTTATGGTTGAGATGGTGGAAACCGCCGCGATATCCTAAACCAGGCCACCGAGAACTCTTTGGTTATCCTTGACGAAATTGGGCGCGGCACAGCGACGTTTGACGGACTTTCAATTGCTTGGGCGACGATTGAATTTCTGCATGAGCACAATAAATGTCGGACCTTATTTGCCACGCATTTTCATGAATTGACGGCTCTTTGCCAACGGCATAATCGGCTCGCTAACGTCACCTTGAAAGTCAAAGAGTGGGATGGTGACGTCATCTTTTTGCATGAAGTCACAAACGGTGTTGCCGACCGCTCTTACGGCATCCAAGTGGCGCGGCTTGCCGGATTGCCCGATGCCGTAGTCGAAAGGGCGCGGCACGTCTTGGTTGAGCTTGAAACGCAGGGCGAGAAAAATCGATCTTCGACTTTGATTGACGACTTACCGTTATTTTCTGCTCCGATCACTAAGCCAAAACCCAGTGCGAACGCAGAAAAACAAAATGCAGTTATGGATGCGCTTGAAGCGATCATACCGGATGATCTAACACCTAAACAGGCGCTAGAGACACTTTATGCGCTTAAAAATTTGCATCATAAAAACAACAGCAAAAAAGGCGATTGATTTGGCGACGCAGAACCTAAATTTTGAAGTGATTGTTGATGCGAACGCGCTCACTCAAACACTAAACGAAATTGCTAAGACCCATGGTTATGCAAACAATGCCGACGTCCGCAATCTTGTGCGCTTGCACCTTAAAGACATTATGGCAACGGGCCGAAAAAAGGCTGAAGAACTTCTATTGCAGGACGGGCACGGATATGGCTGCGCCCAGAGACTTTCCTATCTGCAGGACGTCATCATCAAAGCTATTTATGATTTTGCGCAACAAAATGTGTTTAAAGTGGGCACCTTATCCAGTGCTGAAAAGCTAGCGCTGGTGGCCGTTGGCGGCTATGGCCGCGGTACGCTCGCGCCTGGATCCGATATCGATATCCTGTTTGTGCTGCCCTATAAACAAACACCGCTCGGTGAACAAATCGCCGAGTATGTACTTTATATGCTCTGGGATCTTGGCCTGAAGGTTGGCCATGCGACGCGCAATATTGCTGACTGTATTCGCTTATCCAACGAAGACGCGACCATCTGCACATCCATACTTGAGGCGCGATTTTTAACCGGTGATGAAGCGCTTTATGATGAGCTTGTTCGACGTTTTTATGCGGAAGTGGCGCAGAAAAATGGAACGCAATTTATGCAGGCAAAGCTGCAAGAACGCAATGATCGCCATAAGCGCATGGGGGAAACGCGCTATGTGGTCGAACCCAATGTAAAGGACGGAAAAGGTGGTTTGCGGGATCTGCACACGCTGTTCTGGATTGGTAAGTTCTATTACCAAGTCAGAAGCCGTACTGAATTGGTGACAAAGGGCGTCTTTACACCAGCCGATCTAAAACTTTTTGAAAAATGCGAAGATTTTCTTTGGGCCGTTCGCTGCCATCTTCATTTTGTGACCGGCAAAGCCGAAGAGCGTGTTTCCTTCGACGTGCAACGCGAGTTGGCAGCGCGCATGAGCTATCAAGCCCATCCTGGCCTTCAAGATGTCGAACGCTTCATGAAGCACTACTTTCTGATTGCCAAGGATGTGGGTGATTTGACCCGTATTTTCTGCGCTGCAATGGAAGAGCACGATCTTAAGCAAGCGCCAATGCTCACAAAATTTTTTCAAACCTTGCCGTTTACTACCAAAGTCAAAAAAATCGCTGGCATAAAAGATTTCGTCATCGATAATCAGCGGATCAATGTGGCATCGCCAGATGTGTTCGAAACAGATCCTGTTAACTTGATCCGCATATTCCATTTGGCCGATCGGTATAATCTAGAATATCACCCAGATGCGTTTCGGTTGATCAGAAAATCCTTAGGCAGGATTGATAAAACGCTTCGTGCCGACGTAAACGCCAATGCACTATTTGTAAAAATCGTCTGTTCGCACGGTAATCCGGCCTTAAATCTTGGCCGGATGAATGAGGCGGGCGTATTGGGTCGATTTATTCCAGAGTTCGGCAAGATTGTCTCTATGATGCAATTTAACATGTATCACCATTATACAGTTGACGAACATCTGATCCGAACCGTCGGCGTTATGGCCGGTATCGAGTCTGGCAAGCTGGCAAAAGAGCATCCTCTGGCGTCAGAGCTTATTCCAACGATTGGCGAAGATCGCACGCTTTTATATATCGCTTTGTTGCTGCACGACATTGCCAAGGGACGCCCGCAAGACCATTCGATTGCAGGTGCCGAAGTGGCAAAACGCATTTGTCCAAGGCTCGGTTTGACCAACGAACAAACCCAACTGGTCGCATGGTTAATCCAAGAGCATCTGACCATGAGCATGGTGGCGCAGTCGCGCGATCTGTCTGACCGCAAAACCATCGAAGATTTTGTTGCAAAAGTACAAACGGTGCGGCGGCTGAAACTACTGCTGATTCTAACCGTTTGCGATATTCGTGCCGTTGGACCTGGCGTGTGGAATGGTTGGAAAGGGCAGTTGCTGCGCACGCTCTATCAAGAGGCTGAGCTTGCGATCACTGGTGGTTTTTCTGAGACAAACCGTAAAACTAGGGCCGAGTCTGAGCGTCAGCGCCTGCGCGATGCGCTGTCAGATTGGCCGCCTGCAGAGCAAGCTAAGTATGCAAGCCTGCACTATGATAACTATTTATTGACCTCATCATTGGAGGACCAGCTACGCCATGCCTCTTTTGTGCGCGATGCGGATGAAAAAGGTCTCCCATTAGCGACCATGGTTAAGACCAATGCTTTTCAGTCCATAACAGAAATCACAATCCTAGCGCCGGACTATCCACGACTGTTATCGATTATTGCGGCCTCTTGCTCCAGTGCAGGCGGCTCGATAGACGGCGCTCATATTTTCACCACTGGCGATGGGCGGGCGCTCGATACAATTTTGCTCAAACGCGGATTTGAGCGCGACGATGATGAATTTACGCCGAGCGCAACGTACAACAAAATTGATCGAAGATGTTTTATCAGGAAAAACCAATGTGCCTGCTGTGCTGGCAAAACCCGCATCTAAACCAAAAATATCAAAGGCCTTTCAATTAGAACCGATTGTTACAATCAACAATAGCCTCTCAAATCGGTTTTCGGTGATTGAAATTGAGTGCTTAGACCGCCCCGCGCTTTTGTCCGAACTAACCGCAAGCCTGTCTGATCTGAAACTCGATATTCGCTCAGCACACATCACGACATTTGGTGAAAAAGTCATCGACAGTTTTTATGTGACCGATTTGATTGGCCAGAAAATAACCGATATGACACGGCAAAACCGGATTAAAAATGCGCTGCAACTTGCACTCACCAATAAAGCATAAAGTCGTTTCCAAAGGATGCCTAAACGTTGAGCTTAATACGTAAATTTGCCAGCGTCGGCGGCGCTACTTCGGCGAGCCGGGTTTTGGGTTTTGTGCGCGAGGCGCTGATCGCAGCTGTGCTTGGCGCAGGCCCGGTGGCGGATGCATTTTACGCAGCATTTCGTTTCCCCAATTTGTTTCGGCGGCTTTTTGCTGAAGGTGCGTTCAACTCGGCCTTCGTCCCACTTTTTGCAAAAGAGCTAGAAGGTGAAGGGCAGGACGCTGCAGCAAAATTTGCTGGCGAAGTGTTCGCGGTTCTATCAATTATTTTGATCCTCCTCACGGCGGCGGCGATAATCTTCATGCCTTATTTGGTCGCAACGATTATCGCACCGGCTTTTGCCGACACGCCAGACAAGTTTGAACTCACAACAACGCTCACACGGATTATGTTTCCTTATCTGATTGCGATGTCGCTGGTTGCGATGTTGTCGGGAATATTAAACTCACTGCGCCGTTATTTCATCGCGGCAATCGCGCCGGTGCTGTTGAATGTGGTTCTCATTATTGTATTGCTGGCAGCGCTTTACTTAGAATTCACTGATCCGAATGTGGGTATATTTCTCGCAATAGGTGTTGTCGTATCGGGCGTATTGCAGCTGGCGTTGCTCGTGTACGGACTTTGGCAAGTGGGTTTTTCTTTCCGCCCCCGTAAGCCGAAGCTCACCCCAAAGATAAGGCGGCTTTTGGCGCTCGCAGCGCCAGCCGCGCTGACCGGCGGTATCGTCCAGATTAACCTGGTAGTCGGTCAGATCATAGCTTCGAGCCAAGATGGCGCCATCGCCCTTTTGTCTTATGCGGACCGTATTTATCAGCTGCCTCTAGGTATTATCGGAATTGCAATTGGTGTTGTGCTTTTACCGGAATTATCGCGCGCGCTTCGTGCTGATGACCATAATGAGGCTACGGCGCTTCAAAATAAGAGTTTGGAATTTGCGCTCGCGCTCACCGTGCCGGCAGCGGTAGCGCTGGCCATTATCCCCGGACCCATTGTTACAGTCCTGTTTGAGCGCGGCGCCTTTACGGCTGAAACGAGTGCCGCAACAGCGGCCGCATTGGCAGCTTTTGCAATCGGCTTACCTTCTTTCGTTTTGATCAAAGTTTTTCAGCCAGCCTATTTTGCGCGCGAAGATATGCGCACTCCGATGTGGTTTTCATTGGTGTCGTTGATCGTCAATGCGGGTTTTAGTTTGGCACTATTTCCAACCTATGGCCATGTGGGCATTGCGGTCGCCACCAGCATTTCGGGATGGATAACTGCCATTTTGCTAGGGGCGACATTATGGAACCGCCAGGACTTTAGGCCTTCGAGCGCCACCATGTGGCGCAGTGCAAAGGTTCTTTTTTGTAGCTTATTGATGGGCGCGGCACTCTATTTCGCCTCTCAAGGGACAGCGCAGTGGTTTTCCGGATCGGGCATCTTGATCCGCTTGATGTTAATGGGCGCGCTCATCGTGTTATCTATGGCGATTTATTTTCCGCTTGCACTGGCTACAAACGCCATCGATCGGCAAGCTTTATTTACAAGCCTACGTCGGAAGAAACAGATAAGCGGCTGAACAGTGCTTGAACCATTAACTTGCGCCTGCCATAAGCCCAGAAAACAATAATCGAACTATATGAGCGTGACCATGTCCAACGAAATCCCACAACGCGTATTTTCCGGCGTTCAACCGACTGGCAATCTGACGCTTGGCAATTATCTCGGCGCTATTCGTAATTTTGTCGCTCTGCAAGATAACTATAATTGTATTTATTGTGTCGTTGATTTGCACGCGATTACAGTTGCACAAGATCCGCTTAAGCTGATGAATGCGACACGCTCTGTCGCTGCTGCCTATCTTGCTTCGGGCATCGATCCTAAAAAGCATATCGTCTTTAACCAGAGCCGTGTGCACGGCCATGCCGAACTCGCATGGGTTTTTTCTTGTGTGGCGCGTATGGGCTGGTTGAACCGGATGACACAGTTCAAAGAAAAAGCGGGCAAAGACCGTGAAAATGCGTCCGTCGGGCTATTTTCCTACCCTGCTTTGATGGCAGCAGACATTTTACTTTATCGGGCAACGCATGTTCCCGTTGGCGAAGACCAGAAACAGCATTTGGAGCTCACCCGCGATATCGCGCAGAAATTCAACAATGATTATTCTGGCAGAATTTCCGATCTTGGCATCGGTGTTGAGATGAGCGTCGGGCGCGAGACCGTCAACGGTTATTTCCCGCTCACGGAACCAATTATCGACGGGCCTGCAACGCGGGTTATGAGCTTACGCGATGGCACGAAAAAAATGTCAAAGTCTGATCCCTCCGATATGTCGCGGATCAATTTGACCGATACGCAAGACGATATCGCCAAAAAGATACGCAAAGCCAAAACCGATATGGAGCCTCTTCCCTCGGACATCGTTGGGCTTAAAGATCGCGCCGAGGCGGCAAATCTTGTGGGCATTTTTGCAGCGCTGTCAGGCAAGAGTTCTCAAGAAATTTTGAGCGAATATGGCGGCAAATCGTTCTCGGAGTTCAAACCAGTTTTAGCCGAATTAGCCATCCATGCGATAAGTCCTATTACCAGCGAGATGCGCCGTTTGTCCGCTGATCCAGCGTATATTGATAGTGTTTTGGCCGATGGCGGCGAACGCGCTAATATCATCGCAAGCAACACCATGGCCGATATTCGTAAGATTGTTGGTTTACTCGCGTAATCACATATATAACGACAATCATAAATTGGACTTGAATGCGGCGTATTTAGGTTTAGATTAGAAGTATTCTAAAAATGCGCGCCCGATGTGGCTGCGAATGGAGAGCGAAATGTTTATTCAAACCGAAGCAACACCAAATCCGGCGACATTGAAGTTCCTGCCGGGCAAAGTTGTTATGGATATGGGAACCGCCGATTTCCGCGACCCAATGACAGCATCTGCAAAATCCCCTCTGGCCGCCAAACTTTTTGGAGTTGACGGTGTCAATGGTGTTTTCTTCGGCTATGATTTTGTAACCGTGACCAAAGAAGAGTCTCTCGACTGGGCTCATTTAAAGCCTGCTATTTTAGCTGCGATCATGGAGCATTTCATGGCTGGAAAACCAGTTATGGCTTCAGACAGTGTCGGCGATGTTGATGATTCAGACGAAAGTGAGTTTTTTGATGAAGGTGACGCAACGATTGTGACGACGATAAAAGAACTTATTGAGACCCGCGTGCGGCCTGCTGTAGCGCAGGACGGCGGCGATATAACCTTCAAGGGTTTTAAAGGTGGCACCGTATATCTTCACATGAAGGGCGCTTGCGCTGGGTGCCCATCCTCTACTGCAACATTAAAACACGGAATTCAAAACCTGCTTCACCACTTTATTCCAGAAGTTCAGCAAGTCGAAGCCGTTTAAAGCTTTTCGATTTAAAGTAAAAACAATAAAAAACCGGACATTTTAGGATGTCCGGTTTTTTATTTTTCAATATTTTGCACTATAGGCTTCAGCCTTTGACGATAACCTTAGCGCCGGGCTTCGCACGGTTATAAAGGTCAACAATATCTTGGTTCATCAAACGGATACAGCCCGAAGACATCGCCTTGCCGATTGACCACCATTCTGGCGTTCCGTGAAGACGGTAACCCGTATCGCCGCCTTTTTGCGTCAGGTACATAGCACGCGCCCCAAGCGGGTTTTCTAAACCAGGCTTCATACCACCGCGATATTTTGCCAATTCTGGTTTACGCTTGATCATCTCAGCCGGAGGTGTCCAAGTAGGCCATTCGCGTTTCCAGCCGATTTTCGCTGTGCCCTGCCATTCAAAACCCTCACGGCCAACACCTATACCATATCTTATGGCTTTTCCATTCGGTTCAACAAGGTACAAAAGTCTGGCGCTTGTATCGACAATGATCGTTCCGACTTTTTCGCTGGTTTTATAGTCAACCTGCTGACGTCTAAATTCGTTTGGAACTTTTGATACTGGAATGGTTGGCAATCTGTAGGCGCCATCGGGCTGCGAATTATATGCCGTCGCAAAATACGTGGAATTGGTGATCGTAGAACAGCCGCTAAGCGCTATAGTGCCTATAATGACAGCTGCTAAAATGTTTGTCTTGATCCGCATAGTATCTCCCTTGATCCGCGCACTGCCTAATTGCCTTATTTATGGTTAACATATCGTTACGTGATTTTTATGGTAATAGGCAAGAGGCATTGAACTAGGTGCGGATTGATAAAATGGGCATTCCTATGAGATTTTGTGAGATTTAACGTAAATGCCCCTCATTTCGCCTCATAATCAAAATCCGCTTATTGATGGGCGACAGTCACCACGCGCGCTTCGAGTCAGGCGCGGCGTACAAACTTTGTTAACTGAGATGGGCGCGGCACACATTCCTGAATTGACCCTTGCTAATGGACGACGCGCTGATTTAACCGCTATTTTCAATGATGGTAGCATTTGGATAATCGAAATAAAGTCATCGATTGAAGATATTCGCAGCGATGCCAAATGGCCAGATTATAGAGAATATTGCGATCAACTCTATTTTGCGACCTTGCCTGATGTACCACGTGCTCTTTTTCCTGAAGACTGCGGATTTATATGCGCAGATCAGCACAGTGCAGAAATTTTGCGCACAAGCCCAATTTCGAAAATGCAATCACCGAGGCGCAAAGCCGTAATGCTGCGATTTGCGCAATTTGCAGCCGCAAAATTGCTGCAAGCCGAACTATGTTCGTTTACTACAGGCCCAGCTTCTTGAATGGGCTCATGGGGCTCAAAACAAAAACTATTTTGGAGCGCGTTTTGCCAAGATGCGTTGCAACGTGCGACGGTGCATATTGAGGCGGCGCGCAGTTTCAGAAACGTTGCGCTCGCAAGCCTCGTAAACGCGTTGAATATGCTCCCACCGGACACGATCGGCCGACATCGGGTTCTCGGGCGGCGGGGCTTTTTCATCGGGATTTGCCATCAACGCATTGAACACATCATCGGCATCGGCAGGCTTTGATAAATAGTCGATAGCTCCAAGTTTTACAGCCGTTACCGCAGTCGCGATATTGCCATAACCGGTCAAAATGACCACCTTCGCATCTGGGTTTTTCTCATGCAGCGCACGTACAACATCTAGCCCACTGCCATCTTCAAGCCGCAAGTCTACCACCGCATAGGCGGGCGAAGCAGACTTTACCTTTGCCAAGCCGCTGGCGACACTCTCTGCCAATTCTACGACAAATCCACGTGTTTCCATAGCTCGGCCGAGCCTGCGCAAAAATGCACTATCGTCATCGACCAATAAAAGCCCTGGATTTTCACCAATATCAATATTCATTCTAGCACTGCCACCCGTTCTGCCTCTTGGATTGTTTTACGCTCTTTTTTCAACATTGGATCGGTGGGTCCATCGCACCGTAACAAGTGCACCAAGACCCGGTAAAGCACTGTTTGCAAAGTTCACATTTGCTCCGCTTCGTTCCAGCAAAGTCTTGGCAATAAAAATGCCCAGCCCTAGCCCATTGCTCCCCTTGCGACTGCGCGGCGCTCCTTTGATGCTACGAATATCTGGCTCGCCCAAATGGGTGAGCTGGTCCGGCGCAATTCCCGGCCCGTCATCCTGAATTGCAACAATCACCTCAGACTGTGTCCAACTCACTTTTACCACGACGGAATTTCGGGCGAAGTCGACGGCATTTTCGACTATATTTCCCAATCCGTACATCAGGCCGGTATTTCGCAGCACAATAGGTTCATGTCCGTTTGAACCCAGAACCTTTGTTTCAATATCAACACCAAATTCGCGGTGCGGTGAAACAATCTCTTCAATCATCACCGTGATTGGCATTCGAGCAGTTGGATCTTCCGCATCAGAACCAAGCGTACTAAGGCGACCTAAAATTTCGCGACACCGATCCGCTTGGGACCGCAAAAGAATAATGTCTTCCTTAAATTCATGGCTTTCCGTCGCCGCGCGATCCATCTCCTTGGCTACCAAGCTTATGGTCGCAAGCGGTGTTCCAAGTTCATGGGCAGCTGCTGCCGCCATGCCATCGAGTGCATAGAGATGCTGTTCGCGCTGATAAACAAGCTCGGTATTAGCCAAGGCATTGGCCAACCGCCGCGCTTCTGCTGCAACGCGGTAAACATAAAAGGTTGCAAATAGCAGCGTAGAGATAATCGCAGTCCACATGCCTGCGATAAGAACAAATGGAATATTGAGCGGCTTATCAGCCTCCCAAGGCAGGGGCATATGAAATACAACCAAAACGGTTGCGACGGCTGTAACGAGGACGGATAGTAGCGCCGTATGATTAATCGGCAACACTGTCGCCGAGATAATAGCCGGCACAATCAATAAAATTGCAAAGGGATTAGCAAGCCCTCCCGTCAAGTAGAGTAGCGCCGTAAGTTGTAAAATATCGAACAGCAGAATTGCAAATGTCTGGTTAGGGCCAAGGCGCTGCGTTGCTGGAAATAGCCAGGTGACAAACACATTGAGCAAAGCTGACAATGCCACCAACACAAAACAAGCAACCACTGGAAAAGAAAATTCAAGGTAACCCGCAACCGCTGTTAGTACGATGCTTTGTCCCAGTACGGCGAGCCAACGCGTTGTCGTCACGGTCGCCAGCCGAAGCCTCGGCGTATTAAAGTTATCGGATTTTTCTAAGGCCATCTCCATAAGCGACCATATGACCTATTTAGCGCTATCTTCAATGGGCTGGCATAATTTAGCTTGATTTTGGTTTAGCGCGGCGCGTTGGCGCGGCCTGCGCTGGATTTTCTGGCCATTCATGGCGGGGATATCTTCCGCGCAAATCTTTACGCACATCTTGCCAGCTACCTTGCCAGAAGGCGGGTAAGTCTGTGGTTATCTGGATAGGCCGCATGGCGGGCGATAGTAACTCCACAATCAGAGGCACTTTGCCGCGACAAATCGCTGGATGCATTTGAAGGCCGAAAAGCTCTTGCACACGAACCGACAGCACAGGCGCTTTGCCTTGTTCATAATCAAGCGCAATGCGCGAACCGGTTGGCACTTCAAAATGGCTTGGTGCGAGCACATCAATCTGGCGCTGAAATTCATGGGGCACAATATTGAGTAATGCATTTTGTAGCTCGCCAGATGAAAGCTCCTGAAATCCAGTTTTTCCTGATAGAAATGGCAACAACCATTCGTCTAATCTGCCAAGCAAACTATCATCACTGACATCCGGCCACGGATCACCTAACGTTGCATATAACCATTTCAGCCGCTTATAAAGCGCTGTCGTAACTTTAGTCCAAGGCAAGATCGCCAACCCCTGTTGCCGAACTGCATCGCAAAGTGCCGTGGATGTGGCATCGCTAGGCATCACTTTTTCTTTTGATTGGCTCAGTGTTACAGCGCCAATTTTTCGCATGAGCACGTGCGATAACCTTCCGGTTTTTTCGTCAAAAGAAAAATTATCGACCTGCATAATATCGTGACGAAATCGCTGCAAAATTATATTTTCGTTGATTGCAGCGGCCGACAATATGCGGGCGGCCTTTGCTGAGCCCATCAAGTCGGCAATGATGATATATTCTTCGCGCGCTAATGGATCGGCATCGTCGAGCACCGCGCCGCGACCATTGACCATAGTATAGTTTGCCAATTGACCCGCTCTTTTCTTAGCAAGGCGGTCAGGCATTGCATCGCATAACATTTCGCCAATCGTAATTTCATCACGTGAATCAACTGTATTTTTGTGCCCAGCCAAACGCGCTGCTGCGTCTCTTAATTGCACAGCACGCGCGGATTTATCGCGCCACGCGCGATCAAAACGCTCAGCGATGTCTACGCTATTTCCCCCAAGTCCACGCTCGCCGAGAAGAAAAGCCAAAAACGCCCGCCGATGTCGGTCTGAAGAGTTTTTTCCAGCAACTATCATTGCGGCTAAACGAGGCTCCAAGGGTATCGCCGCTATTTGGCGACCAAAAGCTGTGATGTTACCATTCATATCCAGCGCAGCGAGCGAAGAGAGTTGCTTTCGCGCCTCAATAAGGTGCGGCGGTGGCGGCATATCCAAAAGCTTTAAGTTGGAAATATCACCCACACCCCAGCACAAGCTGTTAAGGACAAGGGCCGATAAATCTGCCTGCAATATTTCCGGTTCTTCAAAGGCTGGCAGCGCATTTGTCTGCGCCTCTGCCCATAATCTTATCGCAACGCCCGGTGCGGTGCGGCCCGCACGGCCCGCGCGCTGGGCTATGCTCGCCTTAGACGCACGCCGTGTTTCTAAGCGCGAAATACCGAGCGCAGCCTCATACTGCGGAAGGCGCGCCAACCCGCTGTCGATCACAACACGCACGCCGTCGATGGTGATGGATGTTTCGGCAAGAGATGTCGCCAAGACAATTTTGCGTTTTCCGGCGGCCGCTGGCTGAACAGCGAGCGCTTGGTCGCCTATGTCCATCGCGCCAAACAATGGCGCAACAAACGCATTTGCGGGTAGTTTATTTTCCAACAATTGTGCCGTGCGGCGAATTTCACCTTGGCCCGGCAAAAAGCACAAAATGCTGCCCTCTTCTTCCACCAGCGCTTTGCGTATGGTGGCCGCCATCGCCTGTTCAATTGTCTGATCGGGATCGCGCGGTGCATAGCGTATGGTTACGTCAAATATTTTTCCGCGACTTTCGATAAGCGGTGCATCGCCCAAGAGTTTTGTCACTTGTGCACCATCAAGTGTTGCCGACATCACCAACACGCGTAGGTCATCGCGCAGCGCATCTTTGACATCGAGGCAAAGTGCAAGGCCAAAGTCGGCATCCAAACTGCGCTCATGAAACTCATCAAAGATCACGCAGCCAACGCCCTTAAGTTCGGGATCGTCGAGGATCATCCTTTGGAAAACGCCTTCGGTCACAATTTCGATACGCGTTCGTGTGCTTATTTTGTTATCCATCCGCATTCGGTAGCCAACGCACTCGCCAACACTTTCACGAAGCGTGTCTGCCATACGCAGCGCCGCCGTGCGCGCCGCTAGCCTGCGCGGCTCCAGCACAATTATTTTTTGTGTTCCGAGCCATGGCTCATCTAATAATGCCAGCGGCACGGCGGTGGTTTTACCCGCACCGGGCGGCGCGATCAGCACTGCAGCACCCTTTTCGCGAAGAGCGCGTTTTAAGTCATCAATGACTTCAAATATCGGCAGCTTGCGTTTGAAGGATCGGTGGGCATGTTGACGCTTTTACTGGCCGTTGCGTGTTATGCCAACTTCAATAATCGTTCCACCAGCAGCTTCTGCATCGGCTCTATCGTGCGTGACCAACAATACGGGCAGCCCGATTTGTTTTGCTTGGTCAAAAACAAGCCTACGCATTTGGTCGCGGCGATCAGCGTCCAGCTTTGAAAACGGCTCATCAAGCAACAAAAACGCGGGCTGCGATATCAATACCCGCGCCAAAGCAACGCGTGCCTTTTGTCCACCAGAAAGCGTATCGGGATCGCGGTCAAAATAGCCTTCAAGCCCGACCGATGCCAAAGAAGCCTCAGCCTCTTGGCGCCGCTTAACCTGTGGTTTGATCTTTGGCGGCATCGCAAACAACAAATTAGCACCGACCGACATATGGGGAAATAAGAGCGGGTCTTGAAATAAGAGACCGGCGCGCCGAGCCTGCGGCCGTTCAAAGGTGATATCATTTCCACTGCAAAAAATACGGCCAGAAGCGCTGAACACAGGGTCTAAAAATCCGCCTATAAAAGCAAGCAGCGTTGATTTTCCCGATCCCGATGGGCCCATGACGGTAAGCACTTCACCGGGCTTGATGGCAGCATCCACATGCAAAAGATCATGGCCTGCCAAAGCGATGCGGACATTTTCAATTTTTAATACAGTCGATGCCGCACACACTATATTTTTCCAACCATCTTCATGCACCTCTGATCGCGCGGCGTTTGCTAAATAGCAAGGCTGGAACGAGCGCTGCAAATATAAAACCAAGCAGCGGTAACATCATTTGAACAAATGAGTATATGCCGATAATTCGGCGATTGCCGCCGGAACCGAGTGCTACAGTTTCGGTTGTAATCGTTGCAAATCGCCCAGCGCCGATCAACAATGTTGGCAAATATTGTCCTACGGACACAGCAAAGCCCACTGCCATGGCGGCCAAGATTGCGCGCAGCAACATTGGGAAGCGAATGCGCCAAAAAATACGCGCCTGCGATGCGCCAAGGGCTGCGCCTATGGCATCGTACCGTTTATCAAAACTGCGCCATGGTGCCGATAAAGATAAAAACACATATGGGAGCACGAATACAACATGCACAAAAATCACAGCAAACCAACTTGCGCCCACGCCGACGCTCAACGTCAATAGCTGTAAGCCAAACAGAAACCCAATTTGAGGAACCAGCAGCGGCAAATACAAAAGCAGCAAAGCCTTGTTCCCGCCGGTATTGCCAGTTTGCTGTTCACGCGCCAAACACGCGAGAACTATGGCAATGGAAATCAAAACCGATACGAGGCCAACGACCAATGTTGTCAACAAGGGTTCAATCAAACTCGGCAAAGTTTGCGACCAACTACGGAACGATAGTGATTTTGGCAATGCATCGGGAAACTGCCACAGTCCGGCAACGGACCAAATGGCGAGAACGATGAGGCCACCAAAGATCAGCAATGCTGAAGTGATGATGCTGCCTGACGCGATAATTCGAAGCCAACTATCACGCGAAAATCGCACTCCAGTTTTAAAGATTCTGCGAGCGATGGCACCTGCAATTTGTTCTAACGCAAGCCAACAGCAAAGGGCAGCCATAGTGACCGCTATTTGAACAATTGCACCAGCACAGGCCATAAAGCGCAATGACAGCTCTGGATCGTTCATCCATCCCACAAGGCGAACAGGCAGTGTCTCTGGAGTCGATGGTCCTAAAATAATACTCATATCAACATTGGCGGTGGCATAGGCAATCACCGCAAAAATCGGTAGCCTTATCTGCCGATAAACCGGAGGCCATAGGGTTGCCAGAAATCCAGCCATGCGCCCATAACCGAGCGCCTGCGTCACCTGCACTGCCTTTAGCGCTTGCGTTTGTGGCAAGGCAGCCATCGAGACGAGCAGCAGAAATGGCACTTCTTTTACAACAAGACCAACGATCAATGCCAAACCAAGCCTATCATTGACGATCAAAAGGTCTAATGGGCGCTCCCAACCGGTAAGCCATGGCGAGAAAAGCCTGGCCAAAAATCCTGACGGTGCGATCATAAAAGCAAAGCCGAAGGCCGCTGCCGCATGGGGAACAGCGAGAAGAGGCGAAACAAAATGTTGAACCGCGCGAAAAGTACGTGTCCCATACCAAGCTGCTAAAAAGGCCGCGACCAAGACTAACGCAATAATGGTTGCGATCAATCCTATAAGAAACGCCTGCGTGATGGACTGCGAAATACCGGGTTGATAGAAAAAATCCAAAAAAGGCTGAACTGAAAAGCTGGTTCCACCCAGCGCGGGCAAATAGCCAAATGCCGGCAACAGAGTACCCGCTAATCCACTTACCACGGGGATCGCGAGTATTCCGAGTGCGAAAGCCGGCGCATATTTTAGCATGGTATGCGCCGGCTTTTTAACGTGAGACAACCGTTAATTGGCAACGCCGTAGCGTTTTGCCCATTCAGCTTCGATCATCGTCATCCACGAAGGATGCGGCTCATCGAATGACGGCCCCAACTCTTCAGGCTTTAGGGTTGCTATACCCAAATCGAGGCTTTGCATCATTTTCTGATCATTGTCAGAAAGTTTCGAAAATGCCAGCACGGTCGGATCGCCCCAAAAATTTGGATCCTGCTTTCTAATTTGCGCTTCGGGCGAAATTAGAAAATTGGATAACACCAATGCACCTGCCTTTGCGCTGGCATTATAAGGTATTGCCACAAAATGTGTGTTACCCAAGGTACCGCCAGAAAAAGTGAATGAACGAACCGTGTCCGGCAGTTCATTGTTTTTAATCGCGCTCGATGCGGTCGCTGGATTAAAAGCAAAGGTAATATCGAGTTCGCCATCCGCCAGCAGCTGGCTCATAGACGGGTAATCTTTTGGAAACGCCTTTGCAGAACGCCATAGACTTGGATGTAACTGGTCCAGGTAGTCAAAAAGCGGTTGTGTAACCGCCGCGAAATCGACATTAGCCGCATCCGATTGCAGTACAGACTTATCTGCTACTTTTTCAATTAACACCTGTTTCAGAAAACTTGAACCGATAAAATCTGGTGGTTGCGGATAGGAAAAGCGGCCGGGATTTAGCTCTGCCCACTTTAAAAGTTGATCCACATTGTCGGGCATCGAGTCTGGCGCGGTACGCGCACTGTCATGGAAGAAGACCAACTTGGCCATTCCCCATGGCGATTCCATGCCATCGGTCGGTATAGTGAAATCTGTTTCTATTGTTGGCTTGGTTTCATAATCAACATATTGCCAGTTTGGCTGTTGCTGCACCCAATTTGGACCAAACAAAAGGCCTTGCTTTTTCATCGAAGCGAAATTTTCGCCGTTGATCCAGATCAGGTCAATCGCACCGCCAGTGTCTTTACCGGCGGCCTTTTCAGCGACAACAGCTGCAACCGCATTCGCCGTATCGTCCAATTTTACATGGACAAGTTTAACCCCATTTTTCTCGGCAATCTGATCACCGACCCATTCGATATAGGCGTTAATTTGTGTCGAGCCGCCCCAAGCGTTCCAGTAAACGGTTTGGCCTTTTGCCTCCGTCAGAACAGCGTCCCAATTTTTGGCATCAGGGTCTGCAAGCGCGGCAGCGCTCATCGCCACGCTGCTCACCGCAAAAGCAATGGTATATTTGATCAAATTTTTGGTAATACGCACGTGTGGTTCTCCTGCTAGCAATCATTGGCTTTGAGCATAGAGCGTTATTGGCCGTCAATCGGAGAGAGCGCCAATCCGGTCACATTCGAGTGATTTGTAGATAATCTTCTAATCGTTTTGTGAAATCTGAATTTTCTGGACGATTTTTTGTGGTTGAGGACGATCGAGATCAATCATTAAAAGCCCGTTCTTCAGTGTTGCTGACAAAACGCGCATGCCATCGGCCAGAACAAATGCTTTTTGAAATTGCCGTGATGCGATACCGTGATGTAAGAATTCGCGCTCAACCTCGTCTGTTTTCTTCCCCCTAATAACCAATTGATTATCCTCAGTCGTGATATCCAAATCTTCTATTGCAAAGCCTGCGACAGCAAGGGTTATACGTAAAACATCTAGCTCTGAATTAAATATCCGCTCAATATTATAAGGCGGATAACCATCGGCGGATTTTGCAACGCGAGCTAAGGATTTTTCGATTGCTTCGAAACCCACCAAAAGAGGACTGGAAAAATTTGTCATGCGTTTCATCTGTCCTCGTAACTCAAAAGCGCGTATGCACTTTAAATATCCAAAGGTGGAAGTTGTTTTAAACCTTTAACACACATTCACCGCCAACATATGGTTTTGACACACGTAAAATTCAAGAAAGACGCGAATACAAATGGCAGGAAATTCAGATACGCCCCGCGCGATCATCATCGATACGGATCCAGGCCAAGACGACGCCATTGCAATACTGCTCGCTCTAGCCAGTCCAGAACTTGATGTGCTCGGTATCACCACCGTTGCTGGCAATGTGCCGTTGCCGCTCACATCAAAAAACGCTTTGAAGATTTGTGAACTTGCCGGACGGCGCGATATTCGCGTTTTTGCAGGAGCCGATGCGCCGCTCATACGCGCGCTTATCACAGCCGAATATGTGCATGGAAAAACCGGTCTGGATGGCCCTGATTTGCCAGAACCAACGATGCAGCTCGCCGAAGGACATGCGGTTGATTTCATCATTTCTACCCTTCGCGATAACGCTATTGGTCACGTGACGTTGTGTGTGCTTGGGCCGATGACAAACAT
Organism: Ahrensia sp.; assembly: GCA_034519905.1. GTDB lineage: Bacteria > Pseudomonadota > Alphaproteobacteria > Rhizobiales > Rhizobiaceae > Ahrensia. The sequence continues at coordinate 50,922 of JAXHNY010000036.1, read as the reverse complement.
CGCTTTGGCATTGCAAAAAGCGCCTGATATTGCCGTTAAAATCCGTGAAATCGTATTGATGGGCGGCGGGTTTTTCGAAGGTGGTAATGTGACGCCTGCGGCAGAGTTTAACATTTTTGTTGATCCACAGGCAGCTGAGATCGTCTTTTCATCGGGCATACCCATCGTCATGGCGCCGCTGGACTGTACACACAAAGCGCTCACAACGCAGGCACGCATTGATGCCTTGCGCGCCAAAAATACGACCGTTTGTGATGCTACGGCTGACCTCGTTGATTTCTTCGAACGTTTTGATGAGGAAAAATATGGCACCGACGGTGGCCCGCTTCATGACCCCTGTGTAATTGCCTACCTTCTGCGGCCGGCTTTATTCAAATCAAAAATGTGCAACGTAACCATCGAAACCCAGTCCGAACTGACCATGGGGATGACCGTAATCGATTGGTGGGGCGTTACAAAGCGCGAAAAAAATGCATTGGTCTTATCGGATATCGATGCTGCCGGATTTTTTGAACTGATAACGGAGCGGGTATCTCGCCTCTAAATATTGCTAATCAGTGCATCAATTTCTTCGCGATACGGTATGGCGGGCTGAGCCCCATGTTTGAGGCAAGCAAGTGCGCCTGCGACGCAGCCAAAATGCATAGCTTCTGCCAATCCTTTGCCTTCACTGAGTGCGACAGTAAACGCACCGCAGAACGTGTCGCCAGCACCGACCGTATCCACGGGAATAATTTTCGGCGCATCAGCGGTAAATACGCCATCGCGCGATGCGCCAATTGCACCCTTCGCGCCAAGGGTGATAATTATCGTTCGTCCTGTCGCCGAGGCAAAGCCGGCAGCACGCTCGCCGAACCCATTACCAACTAAACCCATGGCATCGGCAAGCGCGTCAAACTCGGTTTCATTTGCGATTATAATATCGGCATGTTTTGCAAGCTTTACCGCCTCGTTATTGAACGGTGCAATATTGAGCACCGAAATTGCACCAGCAGTATGCGCTTGATCAATAGCAGCAAAATTTACCACCGCAGGAATTTCCATCTGGAGCATCACAAAGTCATGCGGCATTATTTGCGGCAGTGTCGTTTGCTCTGGTTTAAGAGCGCCATTTGCGCCAGCGATGACCGCAATTTGATTTTCAGCCTGACGTCTCATCAACCAAGATTAGCAGCAACGCCGGTTAGGGCATTTCATTTTCTAATATCGTTAACCGGCTTAATTCAACGCCTGCACTCGCGCAACAGCTGAGTTGCTGCCAACACCGTTGGCATCTTTGCCAATGGACACCGATCAATTTGAACATATGCCGCCTGACCCCAGCGCGCTTTGCCGCCAGCGCTTGATTTGCACCCTTGCCACCCGGCGCTGTATTGTAAAAGGTACCGCTCACGGTTTGTCCTGGGAGCGGCAAGCTAGCCACACGCGCGATGATGTCCAGATTTATTGAACCCACAACAATGATCATGATTAATTTTCGATCATGGAGATTAGTTTTTTCATATCGAGAATTTTAATCGAGCGATTGCCTGTTTTTATAATGCCCGCACTGGCTAAGCTACCTAATTCCCGAGATACGGCTTCGCGGTGAGTACTAATTGAGGTCGCAATTTCATAATGGCTCGGTGCAGGGTCGATTAATACAGTATTGTCAACTTCATCAAGTCCACGTGCTAAACGCAGCAAGCAAGCGCGTACCCGCTTTGGCACGGACATTGTCGAAAATTCGAATACCTGCTGAGCCAAACATTTTATCACAATATTTTGAAAGTGAATTACTGACCGAATCACATTTGGGTATTGCTGGGCAAAAAGGTCAAAATTTTCACCGGATAATTTCAAAATGAGCGAATCTTCTTGAGCTTCAAAATCGACTGCCGTGAGTGAGTTTTCTAAATGTCCAAGCCTCGAAAAACACTGGCCTTTAACGAAGTTGCCAAATACGACTTCTTTGCCATCAATACCAAAGGATCGCGCTGTTAGACGGCCTTCAGACGACAAAATAAATGTCTGAAGATAAATCATTTTCACTGAAAGCACTTTGGTTTTTTTTGATTTTCTTTTGGGAAAATAGAGGGGCTATGCTTTGAAGATTCTGACTGCCAATACTGCTAAATATTGGCATGGTCAGTAGTTCTGGTAACGATACAAGCATGTTTTCTGCCTCACACCCCGAGCTTTTGCACTAACAATTGCTACATGGTCTGTCTATTGGATTGTGCAAGGTTGTATCGGGTATATTTGTGGTTGCAGTCACTAAGTTTTGTTTTGAAGCTTGGATATTTTTAGAGGCCGAGGCAGGTAGTAAAAAAAGTATTTCGAACCCAAGTTTAATTATGGGAGCTGATTGCAACAACCGGCAAATTGACGCGTTCCGCCGGTTAAGAATGAGCCATCATCACGCGTCCAAATTGGCCACATTTAGCGCATTTTCTTGAATGAAGTTTTTGCGCGGTTCTACCTCATCGCCCATCAGCCTGCTGAACAGATCGTCTGCTTCAATTGCATTGGTGACGCGCACTTGAAGCAGTGAACGAGCGTCGGGATCAAGCGTTGTCTCCCACAACTGCTCGGCGTTCATTTCGCCAAGGCCCTTATAGCGCTGGAACGACAGCCCTTTGCGCCCCGTTGCAAACAACAGATCGATGAACATTGTGGGTCCGGTAAGCTTGTCGCCTTTATCTTTGCGGCGCAGTGTCGGCACTTCGTCAAACACTTCCGTTAATGCCGGCGATAATTTGTTGAGCGCGCGCGCATCGGCAGAATTGATCAGCGCGCTGTCGAGCACTTGTGCCTCTTTAACACCGCGCACTATGCGCTCGAAAATAAATCCGCCTGCGCCTTCGTTCGACGTATTGAGGCGGCCAGACCACCCGCGCTCGGTTTCTTCGGAAATCATATCTAGACGGGCGGCTGTCTTTTTTGCCACCTGCTCAGCTTTGGCTAGATCATCAAACACGTTCACGTCCATCGCGCCGCCAATCACGGCTTGCTCGACGATGGCGTGGTCATAGCGAGAATGAAGTCCCTGCAAAAGGCTGCGCATTTGCAGCGCCACATCGATCACAGCGCGCACATCTTGGCCAGAGCGCACTTCACCGCCGGCCATTTCCAGCGTTGCCTCTTCGAGCCCCATATTGATAAGATAATCTTCCATCGCACTTTCGTCTTTGAGGTATTGCGAAGACTTGCCACGCGTTACCTTGTAAAGCGGGGGTTGCGCGATGTAGAGATGGCCGCGTTCGATGAGTTCTGGCATTTGGCGGAAGAAAAATGTCAGCAACAGCGTGCGAATATGCGCGCCGTCTACGTCCGCATCGGTCATGATGATGATTTTATGATAGCGCAGTTTTTCAGGATTAAATTCGTCTTTGCCGATGCTTGTGCCCAGCGCCGTGATCAGCGTGCCGACCTGTTCTGATCCGAGCATCCGGTCAAACCGCGCGCGCTCCACATTAAGGATTTTACCACGCAATGGCAAAACATTGAACGCTGATTTCTACAGCCACAGACTTAGCAGAACCGCCAGCCAAATCACCTCTTACGTATTGAATATTTCGAGCGATAGGCCAGTCTTTTTTCCGCGACGGATAGCGCCAGCTTACCCGGCAGCGACGTGATATCGAGAGCGCCCTTGCGGCGTGTCAGTTCGCGCGCTTTGCGGGCAGCCTCGCGTGCAGCGGCGGCTTCCACCACTTTCGAGACGAGAATTTTCGCTTCACTAGGGTGTTCTTCGAGCCATTCAGCCAGTGTTTCATTAACAGACCTCTCCACTACCAGGCCGCACTTCTGCAGCGAGACGAGCTTGTCATTCGTTTTGCTGGAGAAAATTTTGGGTCTGGTACTTTTACCGACAACACGCAGGTCAGGCCTTCGCGGCAATCATCGCCGGTTAGTGCGATCTTTTCTTTTTTCAAAATGCCCGACCGGTCCGCATAGCCGGTAACTTGCCGCGTCAACGCGCCGCGAAAGCCCGCCATATGGGTGCCGCCATCGCGCTGTGGAATGTTGTTTGTAAAACACAGCACGTTTTCATTATAGCTATCATTCCACCACAGGGCGACTTCTGCTGTAATGCCGTCTTTCTCGCCAATAATGTAAACAGGCTCATCGATCAGCGGCTTCTTGTTTCGATCGAGATAGCGCACAAATTCTTTCAGACCGCCGTCATACATCAGCTCGACCTGCTTGATGTCCGCGTGGCGCTTGTCTGACAATAAAATTCGAACGCCCGAATTCAAAAATGCCAATTCGCGCAGGCGGTGCTCAAGCGTCTCAAACTTAAAATCAATGTTGGTGAAGGTCTCAGCGGACGGCATGAAGGTGACTTCAGTGCCTGTGTAATCACCAGCATCCCCTACTGCTTTAAGCGGTGCATCGGCCACCCCGTGCGTAAAGCTCATCTCATGAAATTGACCCTTGCGGCCAATGCGCAGTTTTAGGCTGACAGAGAGCGCATTAACAACGGACACACCAACACCGTGCAGACCGCCCGAAACCTTGTAGGAGTTCTGGTCAAATTTCCCGCCCGCATGGAGCTGCGTCATGATCACTTCGGCTGCGGAGATGCCCTCTTCGCTGTGGATATCAACAGGAATACCGCGCCCGTTATCTGTGCATAATACAGAACCAGAACCGTCCGCGTTTAACGACACCGTTACCAAGTCGGCATGGCCAGCCAAGGACTCGTCAATCGCGTTGTCAACAACTTCATACACCATATGGTGCAAGCCAGACCCATCGTCGGTATCGCCGATATACATGCCCGGGCGTTTGCGCACGGCATCTAAGCCTTTGAGAACCTTAATAGAATCAGCGCCGTATTCTGCACCAGCGGCCGATTCAATATATTCCGGTTTATCGTTCATCAGGTATTTTCTCGCCAAGCGGGTTCGCCGCGTTTTTCAACTTTAAGGGTAAGTTTCACCACGTGCGAATCACCCCCGAATCTTCAGTAGATATAGGCGTTTTAGGGTGAAACACCAAATCTGCCTCGACCAGATACGCGTGTTATCCAAGCCTTGCTTAGCATTTATCTTATGACTAGGAACGACCATGTTAGATCTACGGAGTGCCAGCAACGCATGAACCTAATTTTCAGAATGATATGGCTTTTCATAACCGCCAACTTCCGTCCTAAATTACCGATGATGGAGGCGAGCGTGATTAGCTTGCGCGTGCTGCTCAACGATCTTGATACAAACATCCACATGAACAATGGGCGCTATATGACCATCATGGATCTGGGCCGTGTCGACCTGATTATCCGGACCGGTTTGTTCAAAATCATGCGAGAACGCAAGTGGTACCCCGTTGTTGGCACCGCAAAAATGACCTATCGCAAACCGCTTGATCCGTTTCAAAAATACGAACCTCAAAAACGCAGATACTTGGCTGGGACGAAAAGTGGATTTATCTCGAACAGGCCTTTATGGTCGGTGATACGCTTTATGCCAAAGGCATTGTAAAAACACTTTTTCTGAAAGGTCGCGAAAAAGTACCGACAGCGATAATTGCCGAAATGCTCGGGCACAGGGAGCCAAGCCCAATGCTGGATGCGGAGATGGTAAAATCGCTGGCATAACAGCTCACATGGGTATCGGATATTGCTGATAGACGCTCAATATCTCGGCCATAACTTCACTTGATAATGTTACGTCTTTTGCTGCGATGTTAGTCTTTAACTGATCCATCGCCGTTGCGCCGATGATCGTCGAGGTCATAAATGGACGGCTGATACAAAACGCAATCGCCATTTGTGATGGGTCAAGCCCATGCCTTTTCGCGATATCGAGATAAGCGCTTATGGCTGGCTGCGAACGCGGTGTTAAGCGACCGTTAAGATCAGGTTGAATAGAGCCGCGCGACCCTGCCGGAGCGCTGCCACCGACATATTTACCAGACAAGATGCCCGCCGCGAGCGGCGAATAACACATGCAGCCGACATCTTCGTGGATAGACAATTCGGCCATGTCAGTATCATAAATGCGGTGAAGCAGGCTATATTCGTTTTGCATCGTCACCATACGCGGCAAATTCTGCGTCTCAGACAGTTTGATGTACTGTGCCGCGCCCCATACGCTTTCGTTCGATAAGCCGACATGGCGCACTTTGCCCGCTTTGACCAAATCGTCGAGCGCACCCAAAATCATCGCAATATCGTCTTTCGCTTGGCTACTATCAGTATTTTGCGGTGCAAAATCCCATGTTTTACGAAAATGATACGACGGGCGGTTCGGCCAGTGGATTTGATAAAGATCGATATAATCGGTCTTGAGCCTTTTAAGAGATTTGTCGCATGCGCGCTTGATGCCATCGGCAGAAAAACCGCGACCATTATCACTGTAACTATGCCCCGGGCCACCCACTTTTGTGGCAAGAATGATTTCACCACGCTTGCCGGTTTTTTCAAACCAATTTCCGATGATGGTTTCGGTATGTCCGTGTGTTTCTTCGCGCATGGGCGCGACCGGATAGAGTTCTGCAGTGTCGAAAAAATTGATGCCTTGTGTGACGGCATAATCCATCTGCGCGTGTCCGTCAGCCTCGTTATTCTGCTCGCCCCATGTCATGGTGCCAAGGCAAATTTCGCTGACATTTATGTCGGTGCGGCCTAGCGGATTGTATTTCATCATCATCTCCGTATATCGCTACAAGAATTTTAATAGGACAGTCATGACTGGCGCGCTACCCGTTTTATATTCGTTTCGTCGTTGTCCCTATGCGATGCGGGCACGCATGGCTTGTTTGTCCGCTGGAATAAAAGTCGAAATCCGTGAGATTTTGCTGCGCGATAAACCTGCGGAGATGCTTGAAGCATCACCCAAAGGCACCGTGCCGGTGCTGGTATTGCCCGATGGCCGCGTCATTGATCAAAGTATCGATATTATGATCTGGGCGCTTGACCTCAATGATCCAGAACATTGGCTTTCTGGGTATGATGCGGAAGCGATCGCGCATAATGACGGAACGTTTAAAATGGCGCTTGATCGATATAAATACGCAAATCGTTTTGAAAACGAAACAATAGTAAAGTCTGAACAACGCGATATATGCGCCGAAATTTTGCAATCCTATGAGGCGAGACTTTCAAGAACTAAATTCTTAACTGGCGATGGTCCTTCCATCACCGATAATGCTATTTTTCCATTTGTGCGCCAATTTGCCAACGTAGATCGTGAGTGGTTCGACACGCAGCCTTGGTCGCATTTGCATGCGTGGCTAATACACTTTATCGACAGCACCCGATTTGAAATGGCGATGCGCACATTTGCCCCATGGAAACTGGGCGACAAACCTGTGATATTCTCTGCATCAGCGCCATAAGGCGGCTGGAGGAGAAGCTACATGGATATTCGTCCAGCCCCGTTCGTTCCGCCCCATCCCATCGCGCGCACCAAACCGCCTAGTCGGCTTGAGGTCATTCGGACGGTTATGCGCAACCCGCTGGAGCTTTGGGGGGAGATTTCCTACCGCGAGCCACACATCACGGCGAAGTTTCTCAACGAGACCACGCTGATCGCAAACAGCCCGGAATTGATCAAACATGTGTTGGTCGACAATGTGAAAAATTATCAGATGGCGCGTATTCGCCAGCTCATTTTGCGGCCCATATTGCGCGATGGGCTGTTGACCGCTGAAGGCGAAATCTGGAAACGCTCGCGCAAAGCGATGGCGCCGGTTTTTACGCCGCGCCATATCCATGGCTTTGCCAATATGATGCGCGAACGCACCCTTACCTTTGCTGAGCGCTATCGCCATGGAGACAAGGTTCACGACATCAGCCACGACATGACCGATCTGACATTTGAAGTTTTGGCGCTCACATTGTTTTCGGATGAAGTTGTCACTGAGGGTGTCGATTTTGCCGCCGATGTCGAGGAACTGCTGACAACGATGGGCGCGGTGGATCCCCTTGATCTGCTCAAAGCGCCCGAATGGCTCCCACGCATTGGCCGTTTGCGCGGGCGCAGTGTGATGCAGAAGTTTCGCAATGTCGTGCGCCGCACGATGGATGAACGACGCGGGAAGATGAAATCATCGCCCGATGATGTAAAAAGCGATTTTCTGACTTTGCTTTTAAATGCTGAAGGAACCGACGGCCTATCTGCCGATGAAATCGAAGATAATCTCATCACCTTTATTGGGGCTGGCCACGAAACAACGGCACGGGCGCTTGGCTGGACACTCTATTTGCTCTCCAAAGCCCCGCAAGAATTGATCCTTGTTGAAGAGGAAATTGATGCGGTTTTGGCAACCGATCCCGAACCCGTCGAATGGCTCAATTTAATGCCAAAAACGCGTGCGGTCTTTGAAGAAGCGATGCGGCTTTATCCACCAGCGCCATCAATCAATCGCGCAGCCATTGAGGCCGAGACATTCACTTTTAAATCCGGCGAAAAACTCGTGATTGAAAAAGGCACGACTGTTCTTGTGATGCCGTGGACGTTGCACCGCAACCGCATTCTTTGGGAAAATCCAAACGCGTTTATGCCGTCGCGCTTCTGGCCGGAAAACCGCGCTAAAATTGACAAGTACCAATATCTGCCTTTTGGGGCAGGACCGCGCATTTGCATCGGTGCAACATTTGCGCTGCAAGAGGCGGTTATTGCCTTGGCACTTCTGCTCAAAGAGTTTCGCTTTGAGGCGACGCCAAACCTTGCTCCATGGCCCGTGCAAAAGCTGACTGTGCAGCCGCAAAATGGCCTGCCCATGCGGGTGACGAAGCGGTGATCGGCGCTGATTGAGTTTGCATTCTACGTCAGCTGTAATACACATCGCGCTTGATGAAGCGAGCACCTATCTATGTCCTTTTCTCTCGGCCTTGATACCGGCGGCACCTATACGGATGCCGTGATTTTCGATGACGAAAAAGGCGTCGTTATTGCTAAGGCAAAATCGCTGACAACGCGCCACGATCTAGCCATCGGCATTGCAGGTGCTGCAGGCAAAGTAATTGAGCTGGCAGGTATCGACACTGCCTTGATTTCGATGGTGTCAATCTCCACAACACTGGCGACCAATGCGCTCGTTGAAGGCCAAGGCGGACGCGCCTGTCTGGTAATGATCGGCTTTGAACCAACCGATCTTAAACGCGCCGGACTTCAAACGGCGCTTGGGTCTGATCCCGTTGTCTTTTTGCCCGGCGGCCATGATGTGCATGGTAAACCAAAGCCGCTTGATCTATCGGCGCTTGAAGCCCAATTGGATGATCATGCTGACACTGTTTCAGCCTTTGCAGTGGCTGGCATGTTTGCCGTGCGCAACCCTGACCATGAAATCAAAGTGCGCGATCTCATCCGCACAAGAACCAACCGTGCGGTGACCTGCAGCCATGAGCTTTCCTCAAAGCTCGATGGTCCCAAACGCGCCCTCACAACGCTGCTCAACGCGCGCCTGATCGATATGATCGCGCGTCTTATCGGCGCAACATCTGCATTTTTAGAGGCAAGACACATCACAGCGCCGCTGATGGTGGTGCGCGGCGATGGCTCGCTTGTATCTGCCAATTTTGCGCTGAACCGCCCAATAGAAACAATTCTATCGGGGCCTGCCGCTTCGCTGATTGGTGCGCAGTTCTTAACTTCGGCCGACTATGCAATTGTGTCCGACATTGGCGGCACAACAACAGATATTGCTATCCTCGAAAACGGAAGGCCGCGGATTGATGAAAAAGGGGCCAGCGTTGGTGGTTTTCGCACTATGGTCGATGCCGTTGCGATGCACACTTATGGTCTTGGGCGGAGACAGCGAAGTTAAAATCAACGAGGGTGCTTTAACGCCGGAGATAAGTCTGGGACCGCGCCGTTTGGTGCCTGTATCTTTGCTGGCAACCATGGATGAAAAAAGCGTGATGGAGACGCTTCAGCGGCAACTTGGAAACTATGCACAGGGCCGAAATGACGGGCGTTTTGCCCTCACGACGGGCGCGCCCGACCATCTAAAAGCCGGACTAACAAAATCGCAGCAAGCGGTTTTAGAGCGGTTGACCGACAAACCGCAGGCGCTTGACGTGGTACTACAAGGCACTGCCGAAATAGCGACATTGGACTCGCTGGCTTCACGCGGTTTGGCACTTATCGGCGGCATCACACCGTCGGATGCGCAGCATGTTCTTGGGGTCTTTGATCATTGGCACGGCGAAGCTGCCTCATTGGCATTGCAGCTTTTTGCCCGCAAAAAGGACGGCTCTGGCAACCCATTTGCGCTTGATGAAGGCGAATTAGCATTACGGATTGTTGAACGCCTCAAGCGGCTGTCGGCCGAACGTGTGCTGGAGACATCGTTTTGTGAAGATGGGCTGGATGGCGCAGCGCTCATCACATCGCCATTGGTGAAACGGGCCTTAAATCGCGACGCGGGTATAGCACGTATGGCCCTGTTTTTAGATCGCCCTCTCATCGGCCTTGGCGCTGGCGCTCGCGCCTATTATCCGGACACTGCCGCAATATTGGGGGTAGAAGCTATCGTGCCTGCTGATGCAGATGTTGCCAACGCCATCGGTGCTGTTGTCGGCCAAGTGCGGGTGATGGTCGAAGCAGAGATCATACAAAACGACCACTTGATGTTTGAAATCGCTGGCGCTGGCCTTGACTTAGAACAAAAACTGTTTGGACACGAAGCAGATGCTATCGACGCAGCGAAAAAGGCTTGTGATGCGGCGGTGCGCAAAAAAGCACTTGCGGCCGGCGCGGCAAGCGTTGAAATAGTGTTGTCTGAAGACATTAAATCATCCTCGCACGACGGTATGCGTCAGTTTATTTCCGCAACAATTACAGCCACTGCCAAAGGCAGGCCGGCGCATCAATAATCAGTATATGTTATATCCATAAAATCATTCGCCCATTGGCTGAATTGACACAAATGACAGATGCGTCATAAGCGGCCGAGCTTTAGAAAAATTTCGGAGATTGTCTTGTCCAAACGTGTTGAGAAATTTGGCCTTCAAGTATCACCCGTATTATGTGACTTTTTAGAAAAACACGCCTTGCCAGGAACCGGCGTTTCCATCGATCAATTCTGGCAGTCTTTTTCGAATATCATCCATACGCTTGGCCCGAAAAATAAAAGCTTGCTCGAAAAACGCGCAAATATTCAGATGCAAATCGATGCCTGGCACAAAAAGCATCGGGGCAAACCCCATGACCGCGAAGCGTATAAAAAGTTCCTGCAAAAAATTGGCTATCTGGTGCCAATAGGCGAAGACTTTAAAATTGATACGGCCAATGTCGATCCGGAAATAGCGCGCATTGCTGGGCCTCAACTTGTGGTGCCGATTATGAATGCGCGTTATGCGCTTAACGCCGCCAACGCGCGCTGGGGCAGTCTTTATGATGCGCTTTATGGAACGGATGCAATGGGCAGCCTGCCCGATCAAAAGGGCTATGACCGCGGGCGCGGCGCTCGGGTTGTTGCCTATGCGCGGGTTCTGCTCGACACGCATTTTCCTATCCATGGCGCAAGCCACGCGGACATTCGAACCTATGAAATCGTGGACGGCGCATTGCACATGGACGGAAAGCCGCTCAAGGCGCCGGAAAAATTTGTCGGCTACAGCGGTGATCCAAAAAATCCATCTTCTGTCGTTCTCGTCAATAATGGATTGCATATGCAGCTCGTTTTTGACGGCAACCATATCATTGGCCGAAACGACCAAGCAAATCTCGCCGATATTCGCATTGAAAGCGCCATTAGCGCCATTATGGACTGCGAAGACAGCGTAGCGGCCGTCGATGCCGATGATAAAGTGGTTTGCTATGCCAATTGGCTTGGGCTGATGAAGGGCGATCTGGAAGCTTCTGTCGAGAAAGACGGAAAACTCTTCACCCGCGCTCTTTCACCCGATCAGGTATTTATTGGACCGGATAATAAGCAAGTCACTCTCAAAGGTCGCGCCCTGTTGTTGGTGCGCAATGTTGGCCACCTGATGACCAATCCGGCTATCTTGGACCGTGATGGAAATGAGATCTATGAAGGGATCATGGATGCCATGATCACGACCCTGATTGCGATGCATGATCTGGCGCGCGACGGGGGAACTCCGTCCATGGTTCGGTTTACGTGGTAAAACCAAAAATGCATGGGCCGGAAGAAGTTGCGTTTGCTGACGAGATATTTACCCATGTCGAAAAAGCGCTTGGCCTGCCGCAGTACACGGTGAAATTGGGGATTATGGACGAGGAGCGGCGCACCTCTGTCAATTTAAAAGAGTGTATTCGCGCTGCGAAAAGCCGAGTCGCCTTTATCAATACCGGCTTCCTCGATCGCACCGGCGACGAGATTCACACCTCGATGGAAGCGGGCCCGTTCAGCCGTAAGGATTTTATCAAACGCAAGGGTTGGATCGGCGCATACGAAATGCAGAATGTCGATGTCGGCCTTGAATGCGGTCTGCAAGGTCGCGCGCAAATCGGCAAAGGCATGTGGGCCGTCCCCGATCAGATGGCTGCAATGCTAGAGCAGAAAATTGATCATCCACGCGCTGGCGCCAATTGCGCTTGGGTACCGAGCCCGACTGCGGCAACACTGCATGCCTTGCATTATCACCGTGTCAACGTTTTTGAGCGCCAAAATAAAATCATTGCCGGTGGTAAGCGCGCATTCGTCGAACATATCTTAGATATTCCGCTAGCGTCCTATCGTGCTTGGACAGACAGCCAAGTTTTGGCCGAAGTAGAAAATAACGCGCAGGGCATTTTGGGCTACGTTGTTCGCTGGATTGATGCGGGCATCGGATGCTCCAAAGTACCGGATATCAACAATGTGGGCTTGATGGAAGATCGCGCGACATGCCGCATTTCTTCGCAGCACATTGCCAATTGGCTGCATCATGGTGTTGTCACCAAGCAACAAGTTATAGATACGATGAAGAAAATGGCGATTGTCGTTGATGAGCAAAATGCCGACGATGCGAATTACAGGCCAATGGCTGACAATTTTGATAAATCTGTTGCATTTCAAGCCGCCCTTGAATTGGTGCTCGAAGGTGCTGTGCAACCATCGGGTTATACGGAGCCTGTGCTGCATCGCAGACGCTTAGAACTTAAAGCCGCGACTTTGAATTCCAGTCCTTTTAACAGAACTGCATAAATTTTATGACCCTGCAGGTATGTTTGTAATCATGTGTTGCGTTTGGATATGAGTCACTGTTAGGTTTATTGCGATGAGTTTGTCTTTTGCGAAATCACTGTGATCGCTTATTCATTTGCTATCTTTTCACTAGGAGGAACCAGAATGATCCTATCAAAATTTACAAAGACACTGTCTGCAGCTGCGCTCGGTGTAAGCTTGGCTTTCAGCGGTATATCGGCAGCACTTGCCGCAGATATCACACTGCGCGCGACGGCAAATTCGAACGAAAACGATGAGGATTATGACGGTCTGATCGTTTTCAAAGACTACGTGGAAAAAGCATCAAACGGCAAAATCGCTGTTGAACTTTTCATCGGAACACAGCTTTGCTCAAAGGGCGATGAATGTGCCCAGGGCGTTGCCGACGGCTCCATCGACATTTACATTTCGACATCTGGCGGCATCGCAAGTGCATTCCCCTATATTCAAGTCTTGGATTTACCGTATTTGCTAACAAGCGACCGCGTCGCAGAAGATGTGCTGACCGAAGGCACATTTACGCGCGTTCTACGCGATAAAATGCTCGCTGATTCCGGCAATAAAATCCGTCTTATGACCATCGGAAACACAGGCGGTTGGCGCAATTTCGTTAACACAAAAAAACGCATTCAATCTCCAGCTGATATGGCTGGCTTAAAAATCCGCACCGTTGTCGCGGACTTGCCGCAAGAGCTCGTCAAATCGATGGGCGCTTCGCCAACTCCAATTCCATGGCCAGAGCTTTTCACATCGCTACAAACGGGCGTTGTAGAGGGTTCGCAAAACGGCATCACCGATGTTATGAGCATGAAGTTCCCTGATGCGGGTTTGAAATATATGACGCTTGATGGCCACTCTTACATGGGCGCGCTTTGGATCATGAACAATGATCGGTTTATGGGGATGGACGAAGCAACCCGCAAGGTTGTGGTTGACGGTTTTACCGCCTTGCAACAGGCAACGTTTGCGTCGCCAAAGCGTAAATCAATTGAGGCCTACAAAGAATTTGCTGCCGCTGGCGGCGAAGTCTATGTGCCAACAGCCGAAGAAAAAGCAGCGTTTCAGGCAGCGGCAGCTCCGGTTTATGATTGGTTTAAAACAAATGTCCGCGATGGCGCAGCTGTCTTTGACGCATTGCAAGGGGCATCTGCGGCCGTTCAAGCAAAGGTCGCTGCAGCAGATATGATGGACATAAAGTAAATATCTGGAGTAGCTTTCAAAAGTATTGGAGCCCGGGGCGTTAAACGTGCCGGGCCTTTTATCGTATCATAGAATACTTCAGTTCATATTCAGTCCAAGTCGCGCAATTGTTTTATGCCAATACCAACGGCATCAAATCCACCATCAACCGCTAAAATATGACCGGTTATGAAACTCGCCTCTGATGAGGTCAGAAACCAAATCGCATTGGCAATCTCGCGCTCATCGGCATGGCGCGGGATGGGCATAACATCATAGTAGGCTTGGCGCACCGCTGGCGTATGAACTTTTGTGGCCATGGCAGTTTCTACCGGGCCCGGCGCAACCGCGTTCACACGAATATTATGCTCACCAAGTTCGGCAGCATATTGTTTTGTTAAATGGGCGATTGCGGCTTTTGAGGTGCCATAGGCAACCCGCATCGTTGATGCACGAAGCGCCGATATGGAAGCGATGTTCACAATCGAACCGCCGCCTTGGTTGATCAAATGAGGCACCACGGCCTGCGTCATCAAAAACGGACCATCAAGGTTGGTCGCCATTACGCGGCGCCAAAGCTGGTAATCATGGTCCATAGCAGGAGCAAAGTCGGCAATCCCAGCATTGTTGACCAGTGCATCCAGCCGGCCGAAATGTGAAACTACATCGGCGACAGCCGTTTTAACCGCATGAGGATCAGAAACATCGGCAACAAATGCATAGGCACGATTGGTTTCAAGAGCGCGCGTGGCGGTATCAAGCGCATCACCACGATTGTCGAGTAACGCCACTTGCCAGCCTTCACTGAGAAATCGCTTTGCGGCGGCATACCCAATGCCTCGTGCTGCACCGGTGATCAACACAACCTTATCTGTAAAATTGCTCATTTTTCACACATTCTTTCGCTAACGAAATGGATAAAGCCACCGTTTGTAATCCTCAACCAAAATCAGCGCCTCTGCAATTTGTTCGGGCTGCATCCGTTTGGATATTTCCTCTTGGCTGACGGCGGCATCGGGGTCTCCGCCTATGGCCGACAGGGTGTACCACATATAGGCGCGCACAAAATCGGGCGCGGGCAGTCCGCGACCCACTTCGTAATACCATCCGACTCCAGACTGCGCACCGGGATGACCTTTCATCGACGCGCGCAGATACCATTCGAAAGCGCGCCGATCGTCTTTTTCAACACCAAGCCCCATCGCATACATGATACCGATCAGCTCTTCAGCATCGGCATTGCCTGACCGTGCTAACGGTGCCAACGCCTGATGGGCTTCTTCGAAACGGTTTTCCTCCATCAAATCGCGCGCTTTTTCTAAAGATGAATTGGCGAATACCGGTGTCGTCACAAAAATTGCAAGAATGATTGTAACATAAACCGAGTTGAATTGTTTTACATCTTTTCGCATGACACACCTTGTGCAGACTATGGTAGAGAGCGATGGTAGTGGTGTTATCTAGCAGATGGTTGGGTCTGATGAAAATCAGTGTTTTAAATATTTAACGGAAGGAGAGTTTAAAGTGTACGTTCGCAAGGCTCTATTCGCCGTTGTAGCAGCAACAGCCTTTATTGCTAGCACCCTATCGCACGTTAGTGCTGCCGACACAATTACCCTTCCAGCGCCATTAAACCCAGCCGACTTTCAAGCGTTTGATGAAAAGCGTGCCGCGCTGGGACAATTGCTGTTTTATGACAAAATACTGTCTGGAAACCGCAATATTTCTTGCGGTACACCTCGCCACAGTCATGACCATGCCAGCGCGGATGGGCTGTCACTTGGCATTGGCGAAGGTGGTGTCGGACTTGGTCCAAAACGCCACTTCAGCGAAAATCTGAGCGAAATGCCGAAAAAACGTGTGCCACGTAATGCCAATGCGCTTTTTAATCTTGGCCATAAGGACTTTCGCGTTCTGTTTCATGATGGCCGCCTGTCCGTTGATAATCTCTATGGTAATGGTTTTAACACACCTGCCGAAGAGTGGTTTCCGAAAGGACTTACGAGCGTTGCTGCGGCACAGGCCATGTTTCCTATCACGTCAGAAGTGGAAATGGGCGGAAGTGTTGAAGAAAATGACGTGGCTGCTGCGCGCCGCGAGCGCATCGACCGCGTATGGCCGGTGATCGCCAAACGTATTTGGGCAAACGATGCTTATGTGGAGAAGTTCAAAGCGGCTTACAACGACGTGAACCAGGCGGGCGATATCACGATGATCCATATTGCCAATGCGATTGGCGATTTTATCAATTCAGAGTTCCGTTCCGATCAAAGCCCGTTTGACGCGTATATAAACGGCAACACCAGTGCCCTGGATCCACGACAAAAAGCGGGCTTGGAATTATTCTACGGTAGAGCCAATTGTGCAAGCTGCCACAGTGGTGCGCTTTTCACTGACCAAAAATTTTACGCACTTGCCCTACCCCCGATAGGCCCAGGGCGCATTCGCGCTTTCGATCCCATGCCCCGCGACGTAGGCCGTATGGGCGAAACCGATGATCTGGCTGATGCCTACCGCTTTCGCACGCCAACCCTGCGCAATGTCGAGCGCACTGGCCCCTACGGACATAATGGCACCTATGCGACGCTGGAAGGCATCATCCGTCACCATTTAGACCCGGTAACTGCCCTTGAAAGCTGGGATAGATCGCAAGTCGTTATGCCCAAGTTAGCGCGGTTTGAAGCCACTGATTTTGCGATCTTTGATGATAGCCGAGAAATGGCAAGGCTTAAGCACCGTATTGATATTAAACCAATACAGCTCTCTGATACAGAAATCTCAAATCTAGTCGCTTTTATGAGAAGCCTGACCGATGAGGCAGCCATTAAAGGCAGGTTGGGCAAGCCTGACAAAGTGCCAAGCGGCCTTAGTATTGATTAAAGCGAAACACTTTAACCTTTACAAATTCATTCACTATTCAACTACATTTTGATTGCGGGTCTTTTTAAGTCGCGCTAGGAATTTACGGGCGCTTACAAACTGTGCATGCGCATGATTTGGGATGATCAAATGACACTACGCTATGCGGTTATCGGCGCTGGCATGATGGGCCAAGAACATATCCGCAATATTTCGCTTCTGGATGATACGGCGGTTGCCGTCATCGTTGAACCTAATGATCAAATGGCGGTTTTAGCAACCAACGTGGCTGTCACGCATGGATTACCAGCGCCCAAGCGGTTGAAGGATATAGCAGAACTATTACACGCACATGAAATTAACGCCATTGATGCGCTTTTGGTTGCTAGCCCTAATGATTTGCATTTCGGCATGATGCAAAAACTGCTCGAAACAAACCTGCCCATTTTGCTTGAAAAGCCCGTGGCCACCGATGTTGATCAAGCATGGGCGCTTGTTGCGCAAGCACAAAGGCGCGCTGCGCCGATTTGGGTGGCGATGGAATATCGATATATTCCACCCGTAGCGCGGATCATCGAAGAAGTGCGAAATGGTACTGTCGGCGAAGCAAAAATAATTTCCATTGTCGAGCACCGTTTTCCATTCCTTCAAAAAGTGGGCGATTGGAACCGGTTTTCCGCGCGCACTGGCGGTACTATGGTGGAAAAATGTTGCCATTTTTTCGACCTCATGCGGCTTATCACGGCGTCGGAGCCTACACGGGTCTTCGGCTCCGGTGGCTGCGATTTTAACCATCAAGATGAACGCTACGATGGCATGAAGCCAGATATTTTAGACAATGCCTTGGTCATTGTGGATTTTGAAAACGGTATGCGCGCATCGCTTGATCTTTGCATGTTTGCCGATGGTTCTTATTGGCAAGAACACGTCTCTATCGTTGGCAATCAGGGTAAAGTTGAAGCGTTCGTTCCAGGCCCATCGCGGTTCTGGCCTGGCGGGATCGAGCGCGCATCAGAGGTGGTGATTTCGCCGCGCTTTGATAAAGCACCGACGCGGCAGGAAGTGCATGTGCCGCAAGAACTGCTTGCGGCCGGTGACCATCATGGCAGCACCTATTTCCAGCATAAAAAATTTGCCGAACTTGTGCGCCGCCAAAAAGGAGTGCCCGATGTCACGCTGCGTGACGGAGCAATCGCGGTTGAAATGGGCAATGCCGCCGAACGATCAATTCGAACCCGTGAACTTGTGCATTTGAAAAATCGCGCTTAGTAGAGTTTTTAGATTTAAATTGCACCGAGGCATCATGTTTATCACTTGCGGCGAAGCTTTATTTGATGTTTTTGCGACGGGGCCTTCGCCAACCAAATCGCCCCATGGGATCGGGTTTAACGGTGTGATTGGCGGATCGCCGCTTAACGTCGCGCTGGGTCTTTCGCGCATGGGCAACCGCGCGGGACTTTTCACCCGCCTTTCAACCGATATGTTTGGCCGCAATATTCGCGCCTTTATGGACGAGATGAATGTTGGAGCCGATTATTGCGTTAGCACAGATCAACAAACAACGTTGGCCATGATTTTGACGGGCGCTGACGGGCATCCGCAATATTCGCTCTACACCAAAGGCACCGCCGATTGCTCGATGGAAATCAGCGATATTCCTGACGTCGTTGATGAGCGGGATCAGGTCATCCATTTGGGTTCTTTTGCCACAGCCTTGCCAACAAGTGGCGGCGTTTTGCGCGCCTTTGCAAAACGTGAGGCAGCGCGCCGCATGATATCGTTCGATCCCAATTGCCGCCCTATCGTGATCCCTGATCTTGCCCCATGGCACGCGATGGTGGACGAAATGCTGCCCATCGCGACCTTCGTTAAGGCAAGTGATGAAGATTTAAACTTTATGTATCCGGGCCAGCCCCTAGAAGCATTTATCGACCGCGCGCTTGATGCTGGCGTCGATGTTGTTTGTGTGACACGCGGGCCCGATGGCGCCCTCGCCGCAAGCGCTGACGGTGCGCGCGTGGACATCCCGGGCAAAAAAGTTGATGTGATTGACACTGTGGGCGCGGGAGACACCTTCCAAGCGGCATGCTTGCATTTTTTGAGCCACCAAAAGCTCGCAAAAAAGGGACTGGCTAGAACCGTTAACCTCAAGAACATGGTTGATTTTGCCATTCATGCGGCGGCAATCACGTGCACGCGCCGCGGCGCTGACCTGCCTACCCTCGATGAGATCAACGCGTTTCGCAATTCTTGATATTTGCAACGCGATCAAAGGTCTTCTATGAAGGCTTTAAAGCAGGTAGACGTTTTTTCCGCACTGAATAAAATCTCTACGTATCACGACAGCGTTTTAGAGAGCAAAATATGCAGCTTTATCATCATCCCATGGTAGCCAACGCGCGATTTATCCGCCTAATAATTGGTGAATATGACGTCGATGTCGATCTCATTTTGGAAAATACGTGGGAGCGTCGGCCTGAGTTCCTAGCCCTTAATCCTGCTGGTACGCTTCCGGTTTTGATCGGCGAAGCGGGAACGCCGATTGTCAGTTCTTTTGCCATATCGGAATATCTTGATGAGACGCGCGGCGCGATGATGCGAGATCGGCGCTTAATGCCTGACTATCCGCTTGATCGGGCTGAAGCACGCCGTTTGATCGATTGGTTTGTCGTTAAAATGGACAATGATGTGACGCGGCCATTGGTGCGTGAACGCGTTTTTAAAATTGAAATGTCACAAGCTCAAGGTGGAGGCGCGCCGGATTCAGCGGCGATGCGCGCTGCCCGTGCCAACATAAAACAGCATTTGCGCTATCTTAATTGGCTGGCAGGTTCGCGCAATTGGCTTGGCGGCAAAACAATCACCATGGCGGATATGGCCGCTGCCGCGAGCGTTTCCGTTCTCGATTACTTAGGTGAAATAAATTGGGCAGAGGTGCCGCAAGCACGGGACTGGTACACAAGGATGAAATCGCGTCCATCGTTCCGCCCGCTTTTAACGGACCGTGTTCGCGCGCTAACGCCCGTCTCGCATTACGCCGATCTCGATTTTTGAAATCGGCATGACAATTTGCACATCGTGCCATGAACCAAACCATATCACGCGATAAAGCCAAACATGATCTTATCGCTGATTTGATGCGGGAAGGTTTTGAGTTAGCGCGGGTCATGGATGCTGGGAATACGGATGGCAATGGGTCACGGCTTCAGGTATTCTTAGATAATAATTTCCAAGGTTCTATGGGTTGGCTCGGCGATACGGCGGTGCGGCGGGCCGATCCAAAAGTGTTGTGGCCCGATGCTAAAACGATCGTCATGGTTGCCATGTCTTATGCGCCTGAAGGCGATTATGATCCGTTCGAAGCACTTACGCATAAGTCCAATCGCGGCACGATTTCCTGTTACGCCCATAACCGCGATTATCACGATATTATAAAAGGCAAGCTCAAGCAGGCGGCAGGGCGATTTGTTGCCAAAACGGGTGCGCAGGTGAAGGTCTTTGTCGATACCGCACCCGTCATGGAAAAACCGCTGGCGCAGAAAGCGGGCATTGGTTGGCAGGGCAAACACACCAATTTAGTCAGCCGCGATCTCGGCTCTTGGTTTTTTTTAGGGTCAATTTTCACCGACTATGAGCTGCCTATTGATTTACCTGAAATCGATCATTGTGGGTCGTGCCGCGCCTGCCTTGATATTTGCCCGACGAATGCATTTCCAGCACCTTACCAGCTTGATGCTCGGCGGTGCATTTCTTACCTTACGATTGAACATGCGGGGCCTATTGCACCAGAATTTCGCAAAGCAATTGGCAACCGTATTTATGGCTGCGATGATTGCTTGGCCGCATGCCCTTGGAATAAATTTGCGCAAATGGGGCGCGAGATAAAATTGCGCGCGCGCGAAGAATTCAAAAGTCCCTTATTGCTTGACCTATTGGCGCTCGATGACGCGTCGTTTCGCGCCTATTTTTCTGGCTCGCCGATTAAACGTATTGGCCGAAATCGATTTTTGCGCAATTGCCTTGTCGCCGCTGGTAATAGCGCGGACCCTACGTTGCTGCCGGCTGTTCAAGTACATTTAACGGAGGATGATCCAATTGTGCGCGGTGCAGCGGTATGGGCACTTTCGCAGCTGCTGTCACCAGCAGCGCTTTACGCGGTGCATCAAAAACACTACGCGAATGAACGAGATACAACTGTGCGTGAAGAATGGCAGGCAGCACTCCATGAGAAATAGAATTGTGGGCAATAGAAAAACATTGATATTCGGCGCTGGATTTTCCGGAAAAGCCTATGGTGCGATTTTGGCCGCCAAAGGTGAGACTATCTTTGGCACGACACGCAGCGCAGAAAAATCGGGAAGGCTGGCGCAGCTCGGCATTTCGCCACTCGTTTTTGATGGCCAAACCTTAAGCACCGAACTGGCTTTGCACTTAAATGATATCACTGATCTGATTATATCCATCGCACCCGATGAGACTGGTGGCGGCGACCCGGTTTTAAACGCTTCAAAAAACCAACTGCTTAATATGCCAAACCTTGAATGGGTTGCCTACTTATCCACCGTTGGCGTTTACGGTAACCATGATGGCGCATGGGTTGACGAAAACACGACATGCCTACCGGTTTCCGCCCGCTCGAAAGAGCGGCTCGAGGCGGAGCAAAACTGGCAGAGTTTTGCAAACCAAAAAAATGTTCCGCTTGCCACTTTGCGCCTTTCGGGCATTTATGGGCCGGGTCGAAACGGCTTGAAAAATATGGTCGATGGAACCGCTCGCAGGCTCGTTAAGCCGGGCCAAGTTTTCAACCGTATTCATAATGCCGATATTGCAGGTGCGCTCGACCTATTATCAGCGCAGCGCGCTGATGGCATTTATAACGTCACCGACGATTTACCAGCGCCGCCACAAGACGTAGTCGAATATGCCGCCTTTGTAACAAATCTTGATTGTCCCGAAGCAATTGATTTTGAAACAGCCACATTATCGCCCATGGCGCGTAGTTTTTATGGTGAGAACAAACGGGTCTCAAACACTAAACTCAAACAAGCCGGCTATATATTTAAATATCCTAATTATCGCGCTGCATTTGATCAAATGTGGGCGCAAAATAATTGGAAATAGCCAGAAAGCCATGAACTAAATATGCAAAAATCTTTGACCACTATGACTGTCTTAGCGTTGGGCATTTGGGCTATTGTCGCGCCTATCAATAACGCGGATGCTGCAAATTCGTGTGGGCGGGCTTCCTGGTATGCGCTTAAGTCACGCACGGCATCGGGCGAAATGATGAACCCTTCGGCGATGACAGCTGCCCATAAGACGCTGCCTTTTGGTACAAGGGTCAAAGTTACCAATAAGAAAAATGGTAAATCTGTGATCGTACGGATCAATGATCGCGGCCCGTTTATTAAAGGACGTATTATTGATGTCTCAAAAGCTGCGGCCGTAAAAATCGGCATGATAAAAAGCGGTCACGCGCCGGTCTGCTTTTCAAAACTTTAAGTGGTTTGCAAAAACGATTTTCAGCTTGCTTCGCCTCTAGCAGACTTCACTGTTTCTATCGCGCGTGAAAGATACATATCCCGCTCGTATATATCAGGAAAATATCCGACCTTGCCGTCATCGTCTGGCCAGGCGGTAAAATACGCCACATAAACTGGAATTTTATCGCTCACCTTCTCGCCTTTTTCAGGGCCGCCAAGCTTTGAGC
This sequence comes from Ahrensia sp., assembly GCA_034519905.1. Classification (GTDB taxonomy): domain Bacteria; phylum Pseudomonadota; class Alphaproteobacteria; order Rhizobiales; family Rhizobiaceae; genus Ahrensia. Next base: position 28,064 of record JAXHNY010000036.1, on the reverse strand, counting down.
GCACGTAGCTCACATCCTTGCCCAACACAGCAGCGGCCATAGCACGCGGGTCTTCAAGGCGCACGCATCCATGGGAATAGGCACGGCTGTCGCGCGAGAATAAATTTTTTGCCGGTGTGTCATGCATGTATATATCGTGCTTGTTGGGGAACAGTATCTTCAGTTCGCCCAGCGCATTTTTAGGGCCTGGCTTTTGGCGAATATTATAAGGAACAGGTCCCGCATATTGCCACCAATTGACATCCGACGAGGCAATTTCTTTGCCCCCATAGGTCGACACAAGATATCCATTTCGATCCAGATAGCTCGGATCGGACTGCAACCGCGGCAGCATTTCATTGACGATAATAGATTGCGGTACGCCCCAATAGGGATTGAAGACAACTGTTTCTATTTCGTCATGGAAAAAATTGGTCTGGTTTGACGGTTTTCCAACAACGGCGCGCATGGCAAGCTTGGTCACATCGTTTTCCATGTAGCGCACGCGAAACTCTGGTTGGTTGATGACAACCTGCCGCTCGCCATAGTTTTCTGGATGCCAGCGCAGCCGTTCAAGTGCCAATTCAACGCGTTCAATTTTTGATGCTACGCTTTCACCGCCGAGGAGCGCGATGGTCTTCGCCCCAACGATACCATCGGGCGAAAGCCCAAGATCACGCTGTACATCGCGCACAAGTTCGACGATCGGGCCATCATACAAAGTGTTAAAGCCATCATAGGCTGCGATTGTCTCTAAATGTTTTTGCCGCGTTTCGTCACGCATTTTTGCGTCGATCGCGCGCATCAACAGCGGCAACAACTCTTCGTTACGGCCTGGCTTCATAAATACCTTGGCGGGAAATGTGATGTTGTCTTCTGAGCGTAGCCGAAGCTGTTTCAGCTCATTTTGCAGGGAAACATAATGGGGCTGCTTAGGAGTCAAACCGGTTAAATATTTCGATACTGCTTTCGCATTTTGCGCTAGACCTTCCATGGCCATCGCTGCGCTTAATCGGTCTTTTGAAAAATCGTGATAGCCAGACAATTTATTCGGGTCGATCGCACCATCTTTCATGTCCATGGCATAACGAACCGCATGAGCGCTAAGCTGTAATTCAAAGCTGAGCAGTTCCACACTGCGTTTGGCTTGCTCATCGAATGAGAAACTGTCGCTTGGCAGTTTTACCGCGTAATGATTAGGATTGAGACCATGGTCGCCCGCTGAGGCCAAAACTGCCACAAGCGCTTTGGCCTGCGCAGTCACACTTGAGCCTTGCGACCACATGAAGGCTGGATTTTTGCTGTAATGAGCTTTTACCGCATCGGCGATATCAGCTTCGATTGTTAGGGTACCAGCAGGGACAAGTTTTACCGCTTCGGCAAAGCGAAGAGCTTCAAAATCCATATTGGGTAAGCCGAAAGTTTCTTCCGGTTGCGTTAAAGGCGCTACCAGTTTGGCGAAACTAAACGGTGTAATCTTTGGCGCTTTGTAGGTGTAATATTGCGGGCCAGTAATTTGTTTGATTTGTTGGTTACGCGGCGCTTCTTTTTTTTCGCCGTGTCCGTTGTATCAATTACGACTTGTTTCTGTTGCTTTTGTAATCGCCGCTGTTCAAAAATCTCTCTCCGTTTGGCACGATTAAACAATAACTCATGCAGTTGTACCTCTTGCGCGCTGGCCACATTTGGCGCTGCTAAACTTGCACCGGTCAGTATCACCGCAGATGCTAGAAGTATTTTTGAAATCGCAGAAACTGACATTTTTCGCCCCAAATTGAGAAAGCATGCATTTAAACTAACCTTATTTTGATTTTGTATAAAGAGTATGAAGGGTGAATAATTTAACCATGCTTTTTCCGTGCCTCGCCAAGCCGTATATTTGCGACCATTTAAAGCAAATAATTCGCTGTCAAAATTCGATTTTTCATGGACGATGCGCGCTGCGAAGGCTAACAATAGGCTCATGAAAAATGGTGATCATCTCTTCCTCGTTGACGGCTCGGCCTATATATTTCGGGCGTTTCACGCCCTACCGCCGCTTACCCGTAAGTCCGATGGTACGCCGATTGGCGCGGTATCTGGCTTCTGCAATATGCTTTGGAAATTGCTGCAGGATGCGCGCAACACATCTGTTGGCGTGACCCCTAGTCACTTTGCCGTGATCTTTGATTATTCGTCCAAAACGTTCCGCAATGAACTCTATGCAGACTACAAAGCCAACAGGTCAGAGCCGCCGGAAGATTTGCGTCCACAATTTGGTTTGATCCGCGAGGCGACGCGCGCGTTCAATTTGCCGTGCATCGAAATGGATGGCTATGAGGCCGATGATATTATCGCGGCCTACGCAGCGCAAGCTGAAGCTGCAGGCGGCAAGGTAACCATCATTTCGTCGGACAAAGATCTGATGCAATTGGTGACCGGCAATGTGACCATGTATGACAGCATGAAAGATAAGCAGATCGGCATCGAAGACGTCATCGAAAAGTTTGGCGTTAAGCCCGATAAAATGATCGACCTTCAAGCGCTGACGGGCGATTCAACGGACAATATTCCGGGGGTGCCTGGCATAGGGCCAAAGACCGCCGCGCAATTGCTCGAAGAATTTGGCGATTTGGACACGCTGTTAGCACGCGCAGGCGAGATTAAGCAAAACAAACGCCGTGAAAGCCTTATCGAGTTTGCCGATCAAGCGCGGTTATCACGGCAGCTTGTCACCCTAAAGGTAGATACGCCCGTTGAGGCATCGCTTGATGATTTTGAGCTTTACCCACAAGATGGACCTAAGTTGATTGCGTTTTTAAAAGCGATGGAGCTCAATACGCTGACCCGCCGCGTTGCGGAAGCAACGGGTGCTGACGCGGCATTGGTCGAAGCCGTAAATGTTCCCATAGAACGGGCAGGCCGTGCGCGTGGGCCGGATTTGGACCTCGCTGCACCAAATAAAGTGCCAACCTTCGCGCAGCCCGAGGCGCCAACCAGCACTAAAGATACGCCGCAAGCGCTTGCCGATAAAATCGCCCGCCAACTTTCCACCTCCAAGTTCGATACGGATAAATATGTTTGTATTCGCGATCTCGAAACGCTGAATGGATGGATTGCTAAAGCACGGGAAGCCGGAGTCGTCGCGTTTGATACGGAAACAGATTCGCTCGATGCAAATCAGGCCAACTTAGTTGGTTTTTCTTTGTGTCATAAAGCTGGTGAGGCCGCCTATGTCCCACTGGCGCATATGGACGGCGACGTCGATCTTTTGGGCGAAGGTGGGCTCAGCGCAAACCAGTTGAATATGACCAGCGCGCTGGCAGCCATCAAGCCATTACTTGAAGATCCAGCAATTTTGGTCGTCGGACAAAATATCAAATATGATTATCTGATCATGCAGCGCTATGGCGTCACAATCGCGTCGCTCGATGACACGATGCTGCTGTCCTATGTCATCGATGCAGGACGTGGCACTCATGGCATGGATGCGCTCAGCGAGCGCTGGCTCGGCCATCAGCCGATTGCCTTCAAAGACATCGCTGGCACGGGTAAAAAGCAAATTACCTTTGATAAAATAGACATCGAGACCGCAACAAAATATGCCGCCGAAGATGCAGACATAACCCTTCGGCTTTGGCAAGTACTCAAGCCCCGTCTGATCGCCGATGGTTTAACCTCGGTCTATGAGCGGCTAGAGCGGCCGCTTTTGCCTGTACTTGCGCGCATGGAAAGCCGCGGCATATCGGTTGATCGCCAAATCCTTAGCCGCCTGTCGGGCGAATTTGCACAAAAAGCGGCGGCAATTGAGGACGAGATTTACGAACTTGCCGGAACGCGGTTTAATGTCGGGTCACCCAAACAATTAGGCGAAATATTGTTTGATCAGATGGGTCTGCCGGGTGGTACAAAAACCAAGACCGGACAGTGGGCGACCGGCGCACAGCAGCTCGAAGACCTTGCAGCAGAGGGCCATGAATTACCACGCAAAATTGTCGATTGGCGCCAGCTTACAAAGCTAAAATCGACCTATACGGATGCTTTGCCCGGCTTCATCAATCCGACTACCAAGCGTGTTCATACGTCCTATTCACTGGCGGCGACAACAACGGGGCGTTTGTCCTCGTCTGACCCAAATTTGCAAAACATTCCGATCAGAACGGCGGAAGGTCGCCGCATTCGTACGGCATTTATTGCCACAAAAGGCAATAAACTTGTGAGTGCTGACTACAGCCAGATTGAGCTTAGGGTGCTTGCGCATGTGGCAAATATTCCGCAGCTGACCAAGGCGTTTTCCGATGGCATCGATATTCATGCGATGACGGCGTCTGAAATGTTCGGCGTTCCCGTTGAAAGTATGCCATCGGATGTGCGGCGCCGTGCCAAAGCCATCAATTTCGGCATCATCTATGGTATTTCGGCGTTTGGCCTCGCCAATCAATTATCAATTTCGCGCGGTGAAGCGGGCGATTACATCAAAATGTATTTTGAACGCTTTCCCGGCATCAAAGATTATATGGACGAGACAAAAGCCAATGCCAAAGCGCAAGGCTATGTGGAGACGATCTTTGGCCGCCGTATTCATTACCCCGACATTCGTTCCTCCAACCCCCAAGTGCGCGCCTTCAACGAGCGCGCGGCAATCAACGCGCCTATTCAAGGCTCTGCCGCCGACGTCATCCGCCGCGCGATGATCCGTATGGAGCACGGCTTAAACGAAGCCAAGTTATCGGCAAAAATGCTGCTGCAAGTACACGATGAACTTATTTTTGAAGTGCCTGAAGATGAGATTGCTACAACCATACCGGTCATCAAAAAAATCATGGAAGGTGCGGCCATGCCTGCCATCGACATGAAAGTGCCGCTGGTCGTCGAAGCTGCCGCTGCCGACAATTGGGATGAAGCGCATTAAGTCTGCGCTTTGGTAGACATATTCATTGTTCGTTGAAATTCATTGTTCGTTGAAAGCAAGGGTGTGTGTGCGCAGCCACGTTTGCAACTCATCGTGAGACGCGACAACCAAGTCGGCGCCTGCCTCATACAACGCATCGCCATGGCCAGCAAAACAGTGGCCACCGCCGGTAAACCCGATGGTGAACATGCCTGCAGCCTTGCCGCCGCGTACACCATTTGCGCTGTCTTCAATGACGATGCAATCGGATGGCTGCTTAATATTATAGGCCGCATGCAAAAATAAATCGGGCGCTGGTTTGCCATTTTCCACTTGATCACCAGAAAAAACATGAGCGCCAAAATAGCGGGCCAAATTCGTCCGTTCCAATTTTCCAGGCAAGAATTTCATCGATGTGGAGGATGCAACGCAGGTCGGTACTTTGACCGCGTCAAGCAGATTCTCGATCCCCGAGATAGTCTGCACTTCATTTAGTACGCGCGCGCGAATGGTTCTTTTCATTGCCTCATATTCGTCGTCCGTGAGCGCAAGGCCTGTGTGTTGCTGAATTAAATTTGTAAATTTTTCCCGCCACAAAGGCTGCGCCAAGGCCATAAATTCCGTCACATATTGAAGGCGATCAACTTGGATATTTCTGGCGGCAAGAAAACGAAATTCTTCATCCAAATATATGGCTTCGCTGTCGATAAGAACGCCATCGCAATCAAATATGAGACTGGGGTTTTTCACCATAACACCGCGTATTAAGTGTGCGAGAAAATATCGTGTTCAGGCCACCCCATCAGATCCAGTTTGGCGCGGGTTGGCAAAAATTTAAAACACGCATCGGCTTCCTTAGCGCGGCCATCGCGTTCAAGCCTAAATTTTAATACCCGCATCAATTCATGGAGGTATAAAACATCACTTGCCGCATATTCCAACTGCGCTTGTGTGAGTTCCTCTGCAGCCCAATCGGAAGATTGTTGCAGCTTTGAGAGATCAACGCCGATCAATTCAGCAGTCAAATTTTTAAGGCCATGGCGGTCCGTGTAAGTACGGGTCAATTTGGAAGCTATTTTCGTGCAAAAAACGGGATTTGCCTGCGCACCAAAGGCATGCTCCAAAACTGCAATATCAAAACGGCCAAAATGAAAAATCTTAGTCTTGGTGCGGTCGCGGAGCAGCTTCACAATGTTGGGCGCTTTTTGGCGCCCTTGGCAATTTGTACAACGTCGGCACTGCCATCACCGGGCGATAGTTGCACCACACAAAGCCTGTCGCGGTGCGGGTTCAGGCCGAGTGTTTCCGTATCGATTGCCACATCGCCCGTATAATGTTTCAGCGCTTCGTCCGATATATCACCATGGTGGACCCGAATATCATTTTTGGCCATCTGTCTGTTCCGATTTAAAAAGATGCAACCTCTTAAGCTCGGGAAGTCCCGTTGACAAGAACCGTATCACGCCAACCTAGGTCGGCGCATTTGTGATGCCGCGTTCAATCAACACAGCCAAGACTTCTTCTAAAATCGCCGGATCATCGATGGCAGCTGGCATAGAAAAAGCTACACCATCGGCAATTTTTTGCATCGTGCCGCGCAGCACTTTTCCTGATCTGGTTTTTGGAAGCCGTTTTACGGGTACAGACAATTTAAATGCAGCAACAGGGCCAATTTTCTCGCGCACAAGCTTGACCAATTCGGCCTCTAGCTCGGCGCTATTGCGATCAGCGCCATCATTGACCACGTAGAACCCAAGCGGCGTTTGGCCTTTTAGGTCATCGGCAAGGCCGACAACCGCACATTCGGCAATATTGGGGTGGCTCAACAGAACCTCTTCCATCGCGCCCGTTGAAAGGCGGTGGCCTGCAACATTGATAATATCATCCGTGCGCGACATGATAAAAACGTAGCCATCTTCATCAATAATACCGGCATCAGACGTTGCATAAAAACCTGGGAACTCTGTCAAATAGGCTTTTTGAAGCGCTCTTCCGCATTCCATAATGTCGGAAAACAAGAGGGCGGCAGGGGTAGTTTGCAAACAAGATTGCCAAGCGTGCCAGGCGCTACTTCGCGGCCTTCATCGTCCAAGACCCGCAAATCATAGCCGGGCATCACTTTTCCCGGAGAGCCGAGTTTCACTGGAATTTTCTCAATGCCAAGCGGATTGCCAGCAATCGCCCAGCTGGTCTCGGTTTGCCACCAATGATCAATGACAGGTGTGCCAAGATGATTTTGTGCCCACTCAATGGTTGCCGGATCAGATCGTTCACCTGCAAGAAAAAGCGCCTTGAGGCTAGAAATATCATATTTTTTGATCAGCGCACCAGTGGGGTCTTCCTTTTTGATCGCGCGAAAGGCGGTCGGTGCCGTAAACAACGCTGTCACGTCATATTGTTCAATCACGCGCCAAAAAGCGCCTGCGTCCGGCGTTCCTACGGGCTTGCCTTCATAGACAAGGGTGGTGGCACCATAAAGCAGCGGCGCATAGCAGATGTAAGAATGACCAACGACCCAGCCCACATCGGACGCCGCCCAAAACACATCGCCCGGGTTTATGTCGTAGTGGTTTTTCATGGTCCAGTTGAGTGCCACCATATGCCCGCCATTGTCACGCACAACGCCTTTTGGCTGGCCGGTGGTGCCAGAAGTGTAAAGAATATAGAGGGGATCGGTTGCTGCAACTTCAACACATGGCGCAATGCGTTTTTCTGCCAAGGCTTTGCCTACCGCTTTTTCATAGTCGATATCGCGACCGTCTATGAGATCGCATTTCAACTTTTCCCGTTGTAGGATCAAACATTTTTCAGGCTTGGCAGCCGCGATCTCAATCGCCTCATCCAAAAGCGGTTTATAGGCAACCACACGGCTTGGCTCGACACCACAGGAGCCTGAAATGATCATCTTTGGCGCGGCGTCATCAATACGTGTTGCAAGCTCGCGCGGCGCAAAACCACCGAAGACAACCGAATGGATTGCGCCGAGACGCGCACAGGCAAGCATCGCGAACACCGCCTCAGGCACCATCGGCATATAAATAATCACGCGGTCGCCTTTTGTGATCCCATGGTCTTGCATAACGCTTGCCAAAGCGCCGACTTGTGCGAGCAATTCGTCATAAGTGTAGGTTTTAGCAGTGCCCGTGACGGGGCTGTCATAGATAATCGCGTTTTGCGCACCCCGTCCGGCGATCACGTGGCGATCAATACAGTTGTAGCACGTATTGCAGGTCGCGCCTTCAAACCAGCGTCCATAGGCACCGCTTTCAGGATTGAAAATCGTCGTCGGCGCCTTGATCCAATCTATCTGTGTGGCCGCATCGCGCCAAAACGCTTCGGGGTCTGACTGCCACGCTTGATAGGTTTGCGCATAATTCATCGCCATTTGACACTCCCGTTCGGTCTGTGGTTTTCCCATAACCACCTTAGGCTGGTTTTATACGATCCGCTATTAGGCAATCGGTGTAGTCTTTCAAACCAGCATTTTGCCCGGTGCGAGATAGTTGTGGCCAATCGTTACTTCAATCAGATTTAACCCACCACTTTTGCGCGCCTTGGCAAGAGCGTCTTTAAACGCGTCAAATGTCTCGGCCTTGGTGGTCTTTGCCCCAAAAGATGCACCAAATGCACAAAAGTCTGGATTGGTCAGACCCGTTCCCGATATCCTATCAGGAAACTCACGCTCCTGATGGGCACGGATGGTGCCATAACGACTATTGTTGATGATGATGATCGTAAGCTGCAAATTATGGTGCGCAGCGGTCGCCATTTCCTGACAGGTCATCATGAAACAGCCATCGCCTGCGATCGCAAAGATCTCGCGGCTGGGCTCTAAAGTTGCAGCGGCAATGGCCGCCGGAAGGCCGTAGCCCATTGAACCCGACGTCGGCGCGAGCTGTGAGCCACGCGCGCGGTATTGATAAAAGCGGTGCAACCAGCCCGCATAATTGCCAGCACCGTTGCAGATGATTGCATCTGCCGGCAACACTTCAGCCATGTGTGCAAAGCACGGCGCGAGTGGGTCTCCGGGGACGCTGGCCGGACTGCTGAATGTCTCATAAGACGAACGCAGCTCTGCGGTGTTTGCGCCAAATCTATGCGCCGCGATTGGCGGCCAACTGGCTGCCGCTTCGCAAAAACTTTGGACATCAGAGATCAGTGTTAGTTCGGGTTCAAACACGCGGCCCGGCTCTTCGGGCGCTGGATAGACATGGATCAAGTTTTGCCTCGGGACCGGACTACCGATGAGGCTATAACCGCCCGTCGTCATTTCCCCTAACCGAGGGCCGATGCAAATCAAAAGGTCATTTTGCCGTAGCGCCTCAGCTAAAAATGGCGGGGTAGCAACATTAAAATGCCCAACATAATTCGGGTGACTGTTATCAAACAGCGCCTGACAGCGAAATGATGCAGAAACAGAAAGCCCTTGTGTTTCTGCAAAAGTTTGAAGTGCTGATGTTGCACGCTGCGTCCATCCGCTACCGCCTACGATGATAAGCGGGTTTTGTGCGTCCGCAATGCGTTGTTGCAATGCCTTCATTGTATCTGGTGATGGCAAATATCGAGGCGTGTCGATTATGCGCGGCGCGGGCGGGGCAACAAACTCATCATAGAGCATGTCTTCTGGCAGCGCTAAAACCACAGGCCCCATGCGGCCCGACATGGCTGTGCGGTAGGCGCGCGTGATATATTCTTGGATCCGCGACGTATCGTCGATTTGCGCGACCCATTTGGTCATTGGGGCAAACATGCGCCGATAATCAATTTCTTGAAAGGCTTCACGCTCTGCCATGCCGCGCGCCACTTGGCCGATAAACACGATCATCGGCGTAGAATCTTGAAAAGCGACATGGATACCAGCGCTGGCATTGGTTGCTCCCGGCCCGCGCGTGACCATGCAGATGCCAGGTCGTCCGGTAATTTTGCCATAGGCTTCAGCGGCCATCGCTGCGCCGCCTTCTTGGCGACAGGTCACAAATTCGATCTTATCTTGGCGGCCATGCAGCGCGTCAAGAATGGGCAAATAACTTTCGCCCGGCACACCAAATATATGGCGCGTACCTTGAGCAACAAGCTGATCAATCAGATGATCGGCTGCGCGTATTTTTTGGCCTTGATGTTCCATTATTTGGGTTTGCTTTTTGTCTTTTGATTTCAGTTTATTCATAACTAATCAAGTTACGGCACTTTTGTCGCAATTCCAATTTGTTTGAAACTTATTCACATAGTGCCGTATAAGCGGCATTATGTTAGATGTTTAACAATATTCGCTTTGGAACTGCGCGAAGAGGTCAAGGAAAATGGGATTTCACGAAAACAAGGCCGTGGCGGCGCGCGCAAAAATGCCCCAACTGGTTTGGGAAGATCCCTTTTTGATTGAAAATGAACTGAGCCAAGAGGAGCGCATGATCCGCGATAGCGCGCGTGCCTATGCCCAAGATAAGCTGGCATCGCGGGTTGTTGAAGCCAATCGCCACGAGATTTTTCACCGTGAAATCATGTCTGAAATGGGGGAATTGGGGCTGTTGGGCGTCACCATTCCGGAAACCTATGGCGGCGTTGGCGCAAGCTATGTATCTTACGGCCTTGTCGCACGCGAAGTGGAACGCGTGGATAGCGGCTACCGTTCGGCCATGTCGGTGCAATCAAGCCTTGTGATGCACCCGATTTTTGCCTTTGGCAGCGAGGCACAAAAACAGAAATATCTGCCAAGGCTTGCGACCGGTGAAATCGTCGGTTGCTTTGGGCTAACCGAGCCTGATCATGGCTCTGACCCCAATGGTATGTTGACCCGCGCAAAGCCTGTTGATGGCGGATACTTGCTGTCGGGAGCAAAAAACTGGATTACCAACTCACCGATTGCTGACGTGTTTATCGTCTGGGGCAAGTCTGATGCCCATGGCGGAAAAATAAAGGGCTTTATTCTCGACAAAGGCATGGAAGGCCTTAGCGCACCTAAAATCGATGGCAAATTTTCGCTGCGCGCTTCTGTGACTGGCATGATCCATATGGACGAGATATTTGTGCCAGAAGAAAATATTTTGCCAGAAGTAGAAGGACTAGCGGGGCCATTTGGCTGTCTCAACCGCGCTCGTTATGGCATTTCATGGGGCACAATCGGCGCGGCGGGAAGCTCGTTGGGCATGCGGCGCAGCTGCCACGGATAGTCGCAACAATTTGGCAAACCGCTTGCACAAACGCAGCTTATTCAGAAAAAGCTCGCCGATATGCAAACCGAGATCTCATTAGGCTTGCTCGGCGCCCTTCAGCTGGGACGACTGTTCGATCGCCATGAAGCGCCTGCTGAACTTATCTCGATGATGAAACGCAACAATTGTGGCAAGGCGCTCGATATTGCCCGCATGGCGCGCGACATGCACGGCGGCAATGGTATCTCGGATGAATACGGCGTTATCCGCCATGTGATGAATTTGGAGGCGGTCAACACCTATGAGGGCACACACGATATTCATGCGCTTATCTTAGGCCGCGCCCAGACCGGCCTTCAAGCATTTATGTGATGGACTTGATCGATTTGATCGACTGGGATGATGCCTTTGATAATTCCGGCTACATTGACGGTGCTGATGCCTATTTTGATATTTGGGCGCAAAAATCAAAAGCAGCGCGCGCTGACTTAATCGGCGAGATTGACGTCATATATGGCGCGCATCCGCGAGAGAAATTTGATCTCTTCAGCCCTGATGACGAACCAAAAGGTCTCGTAATTTTCATCCATGGCGGCTACTGGCAGCGCTTGGACAAATCCTATTTTTCACACCTTGCGCGCGGCCCGGTCACAGCCGGATATACGGTCGCTATCGTGTCTTATCCGCTTGCGCCAGAGGTACGTATCGCTCAAATCACCCGCTCTATCGCGCGCGCGGTTGACCACAGCGCATCGCTGGTTGATGGTCCAATCTATCTGATTGGCCATTCGGCTGGCGGTCATTTGGTCACGCGCATGATCTGCGGTTCTGCGTTGTTGAAAGTTAGTACACAAGCGAGACTCAAAAAAATCGTGTCTGTGAGCGGCGTCTATGATCTGCGCCCGCTATGCCAAACTAAGATGAACGCCATTCTGCGCCTTAACGCCGATGAGGCCGCTTCCGAAAGCCCAGCTATGCTGGAGCCTTCGACAAATCTCGACACATGCTTTTGGGTTGGTGCCGATGAGCGGCCGGAATTTTTGCGCCAAACGCGGCTGATTACCGAGAAATGGCAGCGGAAAGGCGTGCCTGTTAACGCGGTGTATGACACGGGCAAGCACCATTTCAATGTGATTGACGGGCTTGAACACTCGCAAAGCCCGCTTCTTGCTGAACTTTTATTCTGATGGGGAAACTGTTGAAGAAATCGCTGCCTAGAAAAGAGCTTTTTCATCTGCCTGAGGGGATGATTTATCTTGACGGAAACTCGCTCGGGCCCTTGCCCAAATGTGTCAGCGCTGGCGTCTCGACCGCTGTCAATGCGCAGTGGGGTGATATGCTCATCACTGGCTGGAACAAGGCAGGATGGATGGATCAGCCTGCGCGCGTCGGCAATCAAATTGCCCGCCTCATCGGTGCGGCGGCAGGCTCAGTGGTGGTCGGCGACACACTATCGATAAAGGTCTATCAGGCACTGTCTGCGGCGCTTAAAATGAGACCGGCCGCAAAGTTATTCTATCGGATACGGGCAATTTTCCGACCGATCTTTATATGGCTGAAGGGCTGATCAAAACGATTGGCAATGGCTATGCACTTAAAACCGTCGCGCCCGAAGAGGTCATCAATGCGATTGATGACACTGTTTGTGCCGTCATGCTGACGCACGTTGATTATCGCACAGGCGCCACGCACGATATGGCAGCGATAACAAAAGCTGCACATAATTCCGGTTCCGTAATGATCTGGGATTTGGCTCATAGTGCGGGGGCTTTGCCGATTGATCTGACGGGCTCGAATACAGATTTTGCCGTCGGCTGCACGTATAAATATCTCAATGGAGGGCCGGGCGCACCGGCCTTTATTTATGTGCGTCCGGACTTGATTAACACGATTGAACCCTCTCTAGCTGGATGGCTTGGTCATGATGCGCCTTTTGCTTTTGAGCAAAATTATCGCCCTGCTCCTTCCATTGAACGTATGCGTATCGGTACGCCGCCGGTTTTGCAAATGGCGGCCTTAGAAGCAGCTTTGACCGTCTGGGACGGTGTTGATATGGCCGATGTTCGAGAAGCAAGCATTGCACTTTGTGAGCTGTTTATCGCCGAGGTCGAGCGCCGTTGCCCGATGCTTAAACTCGTTAGCCCGCGCAATCCAAATCAGCGTGGCAGTCAAGTTTCATTTGGGTTTAGCGATGGCTATGCGGTTATTCAGGCGCTTATCGAGCGCGGTGTGATTGGTGATTTTCGCGCGCCAAACATGATGCGCTTTGGCTTTACGCCACTTTATATTGACCGCAGCGATGTCTTAGCGGCAGTCGATATTTTAGAAACGATCATGGTCGATCAGATTTGGCGCGATGACAAATACAAGACTAGAAATGCTGTGACATAAACAAAAGACGCCATGATTTCTCAGGGCGTCTTGAGCTTATTTTCGGCAGCCTATTTTACGTCGAAACGATCTGCCATCATCACTTTGTCCCAAGCGGCGACGAAGTCTGCCAAAAACTTATCCTTGGCATCATCCGTTGCATAGGCTTCGGCCTGTGCCCGCAACAAAGAGTTTGAACCAAAGACGAGATCGACGCGGGTTCCTGTCCATTTAAGCGCGCCGGTTTTACGGTCACGACCTTCAAACATTTCCTCAGTCGCATCGGTTGCTTTCCACTGCGTCCCCATGTCCAACAAATTGACAAAGAAATCATTGGTCAATTTGCCCGGTGTGTCGGTGAACACGCCGTGCTTTGCGCCAAATGCATTAGCGTTCAGCGCGCGCAAGCCGCCGACGAGCACCGTCATTTCCGGTGCTGTTAGGCCCAGTAAATGCGCTTTATCCACAAGCAGCGCTTCGGTCGGGCGTGGGTCTTTGGTCTTTTTGTAGTTGCGGAAACCATCAAACTTTGGCTCAAGCACGTCGAATGAAGCAGCATCGGTTAGCTCATCGGTTGTGTCCGTGCGCCCCGGTGTAAATGGCACAGCAATTTTGTGATCAGCTGCTTTTTCGATAGCAGCACAACCGCCAAGTACGATCAAATCTGCTAACGAGACATTTCCATCGAAGTCGCTTTTGATACCCTCAAGCACACTTAAAACATGGGCAAGCTGCGCGGGATTGTTTGCGTCCCAATCTTTTTGTGGTGCAAGGCGTATGCGTGCGCCGTTGGCACCGCCGCGGCGATCCGTACCGCGATAGGTGGAAGCCGATGACCAAGCGGTTGTCACCAGCTGCTCAACAGTAAGGCCAGCATTCAAGATTTTTTCTTTGAGCGCTGCAATTTGGCTCTCGTTGATCAGTGGTCCTTCATGTTTCGGCACTGGATCTTGCCAAATCAATTCTTCTGCCGGCACATCTTCGCCTAGATAGCGCACGAGAGGACCCATGTCGCGGTGGGTCAGCTTATACCAAGCTTTGGCATAGGCATCGGCAAATTCATCGGGATTTTCATGGAAGTGCTTTGAAATTTTAGCATAAACCGGATCCATTTTCATGGCCATGTCGGCGGTGGTCATCATCAATGGCTCTGTACGCGATGCATCATGGGCAGCGGGCGCTTGGGGCGCGCCAGAGCCTTCGACGGGTCGCCACTGGATGTGGCCGGACGGGCTTTTTACTTTTTCCCACTCATACCCAAGCAAGACATCAAAATACCCCATGTCCCACTGCGTCGGGTTTGGCGTCCACGCGCCCTCAAAACCCGCAGTTGTTGTCACCACCTAAACCAGAGCCACTGGCCTGGTGGATCCAACCAAAACCCTGTGCTGCCATGCTTTCGCCTTCAGGCTCAAGACCTACGGCGTCTTCGGGGCCCGCTCCATGGCCTTTGCCAAAAGTATGGCCGCCCGCAACCAGCGCAACGGTCTCATAATCGTTCATCGCCATGCGCGCAAAAGTTTCGCGAATGTCGTATGCGGAAAGCAAAGGATCAGGATTGGCGTTCGGGCCTTCGGGGTTCACATAAATTAAGCCCATCTGCACCGCGCCAAGCGGGTTTAATAATTCGCGCTCGCCAGTGTAGCGCTGGTCATCGAGCCATTTCGTCTCTGGGCCCCAATAAATATCTTCTTCGGGCTCCCAAATATCGACACGACCGCCGCCGAAGCCATACATTTTGAGACCCATCGATTCCATGGCCACGTTACCCGCAAGAATCATCAAGTCAGCCCAAGAAATCTGCCGACCATATTTTTGTTTGATCGGCCACAACAAACGCCGAGCCTTGTCCAAATTGCCATTATCTGGCCAAGAGTTAAGCGGGGCAAAACGCTGCGAACCCGACGACGAGCCGCCGCGACCATCATAGGTGCGGTAAGTGCCAGCCGAATGCCAGGCCATGCGAACCATAAAGCCGCCATAGTGGCCATAGTCCGCAGGCCACCAATCTTGGCTGTCGGTCATTAAATCCGTGAGGTCTTTCTTGAGCGCTTTTAGGTCTAACTTTTTGAACTCTTCGGCATAGTTGAAGCCCTCGCCCATGGGGTCCATCAGCGCGGAATTCTGGCTGAGTATTTTCAAATTAAGCTGGTTAGGCCACCAGTGCTGGATGGCCGATGTGCCAGAAGCCAACACCTTGTTCGCATTGTGCATCACTGGGCATCTTGGCGCGTTGCTCATATCATTCATCTTAGTTTTCCTTCCGAAGTAGTATGCGGACGCTTTTTCAAGCGTGTGTCTGGTTTCAGATTAGGGAGACAATCTTTCGGCATGGGATCCTGTAGCGATCCTCCCATACAGTGAACATGCAGATTAGAATTGGCGATTAGTAAAACTTGTATTTTCTGATGATTACGATAAGTATTTCTGATGAATAATATAACTCTAAGACAGCTGCGCTATTTTAACGCTTTGGCGGAGCACCAACATTTTGGCCGGGCTGCACTGGCATGTTCAATTTCGCAACCTGCCTTATCCATGCAAATAAAAGAACTTGAAGAAACGCTTGGCCAAATCTTATTCGAGCGACATGCAAAGCAGCTTCAACTCACAGAATTTGGAAAGTCTCTGCTTGGGCGCACACAAGAAATCGCCCGCTCCATCGATGAAATCAGCGATATGGCTAGGGCAGCCAAAAATAGTATTACGGGGAAATTGCGGATTGGCATCATTCCCACAATTGCCCCTTACATGCTGCCATCCATCATTGAAACTTTGACAAATGCCTATAGCGGGATTGATATCCATGTGCGCGAAACGCTTACGCCAAACCTCATCCAAGAATTAAACGACGGAAAACTGGATACCGCCATTTTAGCTTTGCCAATATCAGAGACTTGGGCAACCGAAGTGACCCTATTTAAAGAGGATTTTGTGCTCATTCGCCATGCCAACGACAAAGAAAAGCCGATACCCGATGGTGAGAAACTACAAAAAATGCGACTGCTTTTATTGGAAGAGGGGCACTGTTTCCGAGATCAGGCACTTTCATTTTGCAATATGCGCCCCGGCGTCCCGCGTGATGGCTTAGATGGCAGTTCCCTTTCGACACTCGTGCAAATGGTGGGTGCGGGCATCGGCGTTACCCTCATACCGCAAATGGCCGTTGATGTGGAAACCCGCGCCGCCAATGTAAGCATTGGGCATTTTCCAAATCCAAAGCCATCGCGCACTATAGGCATGGTTTGGCGCAAATCCTCACCCTTGGCCACGCAACTTATCGAGATTTCCCAAGTCATACGCCAAGCGGTTTCAGATCAAGTCTAAATCTCACAAAAATACCCGCTCAACAAACCAATAGGCCCCAACCAGACCTATTAACAGCGATGCCGGTATGGAGATAAAGCTACGATACCAAGATTTGTGGCGGAACCAGATTCCTACCGCTAAGAACGCAATCGCAATAACAGTAAGCTGACCGAATTCGACGCCAATATTGAACGCAATCAGACTTGCAATAAAGCGACTGCCATCCAATCCAAAATCGCCCAAAACCGATGCAAAACCAAGGCCATGCAGCAGACCGAATAAAAATACCACGACCAACCGCCAAGGTTTCATTTCGCTTGTCATGATGTTCTCAATCGCCACATAAACTATAGAGGCGGCAATCAAGGGCTCCACGATTTCTGGGACAATCGTAATCAAACCCAACGCGCCCGATGCCAGTGTCACGGTATGCGCTAACGTGAAAGTTGAAACTTGATAAATGAGTGGGCGAAATTTTGGCGATAAAAAGAAAAGACCAAGCACAAACAAAATATGATCAAGGCCGAGCGGCAGAATATGTTCAAAGCCAGCCACGATATAGCGCAGGAACACGGCTCCAAAACTTTCATTGACGACGCCTATGCGCGGCAGGCCAGCAGATGCCTCGCCATTGCGCAAAAATGCGGTGTAAGCGTTTTGACCGCCGCCCGTTTGGCGCATAACAAGGGGCCCAAACTTTTTGTCCCAGCCCACCGTTACTTCAGAATTGTCAGCAGGCAGCTCCGCGCGGATTTTCAATGTAGAGTCGCGCAGCAATTCTAGGTCTGGTTGGTCTTTGATCTCAACGGAAATCAGACTTGGGGAAATGATTGCATCGCCTGCCTTGATCGCAAAACCCGATTGCATCTGCGGCCAAAATTTGCGGAACTCTGCTTCCATGGCCGATGGCGACAGCGCTCTGAGACTATCATAATCTTGGGCTTGCGCCGATGCGTTTGTGTCAGCAACCTCGCTCAAGTCCACACCGGCAACAAAGGCTTCCAAATTGACTTGAATATCCAGCGTCACATCACTTTGCGTAACGGTAACATCGGCGATGGAAGGTCGCGTTTCGTGGGCGTGCGCGCCCGCCATCATGAGAGCAAAAAAGAGCGTTATAAAGGTCGCGCTTGACTTCATAAGATTTAGCAAGGCACTAAACATGGAAACTTTTTGGAAAAAACGCATGTTAAAAATCGCCTTTCGTACACTTATTGCTATAAGTGTTTTTACGCCTTTAAGTGTGAATGCCCATGAACTCTGGCTCGACGCAAAGCAATACCGTATTGAACCAAATACCAAGATCGTCGCCGATATCAAGGTCGGGCAAAATTTTTCTGGCAGCACATTTTCCTTTATTCCCAATTCGCATATCCGGTTTGATGTTGCGCTTGGCGACACCGTTATCCCTGTAACAGGCCGCTTAGGCGACGCCCCTGCGGTCAATATAGACCCCATAGGTGAAGGACTTAACGTGCTGATCCATCAATCGACGACGCTTGATGTTTATTATGCCGAGTGGGAAAAGTTTGGCAATTTTATCAAACACAAGGACTTCAAAGGCGCAGAGGAACGCCATGACGCACGCGGCCTGCCAAGGGAGAAATTTCGGGAAGCCTATTCGCGTTACGCAAAGAGTCTGATCGGCGTGGGCAATAGTCAGGGGCAAGACCGCGCCTATGGTTTGGAAACCGAGATCATCGCGCTGGAAAACCCTTACACCGACAATATCGCCGACGGCCTCGATGTTAAGGTCGTCTACCGCGATATGCCGCGCGCCGATGTGCAAGTGGAGATCTTTGAAAAATCGACTGAGCCAAATACTGCGGCAGAGGTGAAAGTGTTTACGACCCGCACCAACCAGCAAGGCATCGCGACAATCGATGTTAAGCCAGGTTTTACTTACCAAATTGATGCGGTTGTCTTGCGCGAAGATTTATCGCCAAAGGCACAAAATATCGGCGCAGTCTGGGAAACACTGTGGGCAAATTCGACGTTTGCTATTCCAAACTAAAGCGTTTTAGGCTGGAACCAACGGCCAAATCCGCGGGATAATAATCATTGCCACGGCAAATGTGGTAATATCGATAACAATACCCAAACGCAAAAAGTCGGTAAACTTATAGCCGCCCGCATTATAGACCAGCGTATTTGTCTGATAGCCAATAGGCGTAATAAAGCTGGCGCTGGCGGCCAGCATGACCGCCACCACAAATGGGCGCGGGTCTAAGCCAAGGCTCGCGGCAAGCGCGATGGCAACTGGCGTGACAACAACGGCAACGGCGTTGTTGGTCACAAGTTCTGTCAAAACTGTGGTAATTAAATAGATGGCTGCGAGCGCTGCGAGCGGGGGCAGGACACCCAAATAAGGCGTGGCAACGCCGACAATCATTTGCGCAAGGCCGGTTTTCTGCATCGCAAGGCCAACCGATAGCATGGCGAAAATAAGCCCTAAAATCCGCCAATCAACCGCTTCTACAGCTTCATCCGTTTCAACGCAGCCTGTTGCTAAAACAATCACCGCGCCGATCAACGCCAAGCCTGCAATTGGCATGATGTTTAACGCCGCACCGATAACAACTGCTAGTGTGATGCCTACAGCGATCCCCGCCTTCGCACGCCGATAACCCCGCGCGCTTGGCTCCGAAATATTAACAAGGCTGTTTTCCTCCGCAAACCGAGCAAGGTCATCAGCGCCACCTTCGATCAGAAGTGTATCTCCAACGGCCAAGGGTGTTGTTTCAAATCGGTCAGCCATGTTCATGCCGCCGCGATGCAAGGCGATGGGATAAATGCCGTAGCGTCGGCGCAGCCGCAGGTGCCGAAGTGTTCGGCCATTGATCCGCGAGGCTGGTCCGAGCAGAATTTCGATAATACTGGAGGAACGCGAATCGATCTGTTGGAACCGTCCATCATCGGCAAGCGACAGCTCTCCTTCTTCTTTCAGCGATAGTACTTCGGCCACCGATGTGCGCAGCACCACCGTATCGCCCGCTTGAAGAACCACGCTAGCAAGCTCTCGGCGAAGCGATACGTCACCGCGCAACACATCCATCACGCGTCTATCCGTATGGGCAAAGGCCGTGACTTCAGAGATTTGCTTTCCGATATGGGGCGATCCATCCTCAATCACAGCCTGAACGATGAATTTCTTTCCCGACTGTAAATGGGCAATCGAATTTGCCGTTGTGCGCTCTGGCAAAAGTCCGCGCAGCAAAAACATTACGATGATGCCCACAATAGTCGCGGTGATGCCGAGCGGCGCCATCTCGAAAATATGAAATGGTTCAAGACCATTATCCCGCGCAACAGAGTCCACCAGCAAATTGGTTGATGTTCCTATTAACGTGCAGGTACCGCCTAATATTGCCGCGTAAGACAGCGGTATAAGCAGTTTGGATTGCGACAAACCTGTTTCACGCGCTAATTTTGCGGCCACCGGTATCATCAACATGACGAGCGGTGTGTTGTTCATAAATGCCGACATGGCAGCTGCGGCAAATAAAAGCGCAAGGAAGGTCAGTGAAACGTTTTTTTGCGCATATTTTACGGCGACATCAGCAACGCGGTCGACTGCCCCCGTGCGCACCAACGCCGCGGATATGACAAACATCGCAGCAATTGTTGCCAATGCCGTCGACGAGAGCATTAAAAGTACGTCATCGACACTCAATATGCCGCTGAAAAGTAGAATTGAAACGCCAAGACCCGCAGTGACCTCAGGGGAGCGCCACTCGAGCGCAAATCCTGCAAACAGCGCGATGATAACAAAGGCTGCAATCCATGGAGCGTATTGAACTAGATCAATCATATTTTCTTCAAACCAGTGCTACCAATGGGGTGGCTTTTGGGTTGGATTTGCATCATTTGCGCCAGATTCATATTCCTCGAGGCGTCCCGTTAGCATGTCGACCTTACGGCGAAGCTCGGCAATCACTCTGCCTTGTTCGATCAGAACCTGATTGAGATCTTCCAGCGTCCGCGCTTGATGAGCCGCTAGAATTTCCAAATCATCCAATCGGGCAAGTTCTGATTTATGATCTGACATGGTTCACCTCCTGACTGTTGAGCAGAGACTAACAGTTTTGGTTCAATGCGAAAGTCACGAATATGCTTCTTCTGAATTGTTTAAAGCGTTTCGTGATAGTGCTACAAATACAGGGCTGGATTCACCCATAAACGGTGCTAGGGTCAAAAGCTGTATAAATAACCCGTGTGCACCTATGATCTCTCAAGCCATTGAATTGATCGGAATCAATAAGAGCTTCGGCCCCGTGCGGGCCAACCGCGACATCAATTTGCGCATTCAAAAAGGCACCATCCACGGCATTATTGGCGAAAACGGTGCGGGCAAGTCGACGCTGATGTCAATCCTTTACGGATTTTATCAAGCCGATACTGGTGAAATAAAAATCAATGGAACATCTGTTACGATAGCCACGCCAAACCATGCAATCGCGCTGGGCATCGGTATGGTTCACCAACATTTTATGTTGGTCGAAAACTTCTCCGTTCTTGAAAACATAATTCTTGGCGCTGAAGAAACACATTTTTTGTCTGGCAGTATTTCAAAGGCACGCGGCGAACTGATCCGGCTGGAAAAAGAGTATGAGCTGCACGTTGACGCCGACGCTATCATTGATGAACTGCCCGTTGGTATTCAGCAACGGGTGGAGATTTTAAAGGCGCTTTATCGCGGCGCAGAAATACTCATTTTAGATGAGCCAACCGGTGTCTTGACACCTGCAGAAGCCGATCATTTGTTTCGCATTTTGCGACAGCTGAAAGATCAAGGTAAAACTGTTGTGCTCATCACGCATAAACTGCGGGAAATCATGGCTATCACCGATGATGTTTCCGTGATGCGACAAGGTACAATCGTTGCAACGCGTAAAACATCGGAAACATCGGTCGAAGAGCTTGCCGAGCTGATGGTCGGGCGCAGTGTTCTCTTAAGAGTAGAAAAGGGTGCACCGCGTCCCGGCGATGTGAAGTTAAGCGTCGAAGGCCTGACCGTGCGCGATGGGCGCGGCGTCGACATGGTCAAAAATGTCTCGCTTGAAGTGCGCGCTGGAGAAATTGTCGGTATTGCCGGCGTTGCCGGTAACGGCCAAAGCCAACTTATTGAGGCCATCACGGGGATACGCGCTGCACGCGCTGGGCGTGTCATTTTAGACGGCGAACCTATCGGCGTGACGGGCGGCGCAGACCCCGCATTATTGCGCAAACGCGGCCTTGCCCATGTGCCCGAGGACCGCCATCACATGGGGCTCGTTCTCGCCTTTGAAGAGTCTGAGAATTCTATTCTGGGATATCACACAAATGCGAAATACACGTCTGGACCCATGATGAATATGGATGGCATTCGGGCTGATGCTGCATCAAAAATAGAAAAGTATGATATCCGCCCGCCCAATCTCAGGCTAAAGACGGCCAATTTTTCAGGTGGCAATCAGCAGAAAATTGTCCTGGCGCGCGAGATGGAAACCGATCCAAAAGTGCTCATCATTGGACAGCCCACCCGCGGGGTCGATGTCGGTGCTATTGAATTTATCCACAAGCGGATCATCGAAATGCGCGATGCTGGAAAGGCCGTCTTGCTGGTGTCCGTTGAGCTTGACGAAATCCGCGCGCTCGCGGATAGAATTTTGGTGATGTTTGACGGTAAAATTGTTGGCGAATGTGGACCTGCTGCAACCGAGGGCGAGCTCGGCCTGTTGATGGCAGGTATCACGAAAGAGGACGCATAGATTATGTCTCAACCCTATGCAAAGCTGCCGCGCTGGGTGGATTTTGGGCTCATTCCGCTGATCAATCTTACAGTGGCTTTTGCCGTTGCCGGACTTGTTGTTGTCGCTGTTGGCGAAAACCCATGGCGCGCGGCAGTGCTGATGGTCGATGGGGCTTTTGGCTCAGGCGATGGCATTGGTTACACGCTTTATTACGCGACGAATTTCATTTTTACCGGCCTTTGCGTGGCGGTCGCGTTTCATTGCGGCCTGTTTAATATCGGCGGCGAAGGTCAGGCTTATATTGGCGGCCTCGGCGTAGCCATTGCCTGCCTGTCATTTGATAGTGTTTTTCCCTGGTGGATCAATTTACCGATCGCCACGATTTTATGCGCACTCGCTGGCGCGCTTTGGGCGCTCATCCCCGCATGGCTACAAGCACGGCGGGGCAGTCATATCGTGATCACCACCATCATGTTTAACTTTATCGCCGCCTCGCTGATGGTCTATCTTCTGATCGGTGTGCTGAAACCGGCAGGGCAAATGGCCGTTGAAACGCGTCCCTTTGCCGACGGTGCCACCTTGCCACGCCTTGATTGGATGGTCGAAGCGTTCGGTTATAAAATAAGACGTGCGCCATTGAACATTACATTTTTAATGGCGCTTTTCAGTGCGTTTCTCGTTTGGGTTTTGATTTGGCGCACACGCCTTGGCTATGAAATTCGCACGATGGGCCACAGCCAAAAAGCGGCACAATATGCGGGCATCAATCAAACAAAAATCATCATTATCACCATGATGGTATCGGGCGCATTGGCGGGCATGATGGCACTCAATCCCGTTATGGGGGCGCAAGAACGCTTGCAACTGGACTTTGTGACCGGTGCAGGTTTTGTGGGCATCGCCGTTGCGCTTATGGGCCGTTCGCATCCAGCAGGAATAATACCAGCGGCGATCTTGTTTGGTATGCTTTATCAAGGCGGCGCTGAAATTGCCTTTGAAATGCCTGCCATAACCCGCGATATGATCGTCATTATTCAGGGTCTGGTGATCCTGTTTGCTGGTGCATTAGAACATATGTTCCGCCCTTACATATCAAACCTATTTATGCGCACGATACGCGATGAACCGGTTGTGGCGGGTGGAAATTAACATGGATATTTTCACAACCATCATCCAAGTTTTGGATTCAACTATTCGCCTTTCTGTTCCGCTTTTGCTGGGTTGCTTGGCAGGGCTCTATTCAGAGCGGGCCGGCGTTTTTGATATCGGCCTTGAAGGCAAGATGCTGGCCGCCGCCTTTGCGGGCGGGGCGGCAGCTGCCGTCTATGGTTCTGCTTGGATTGGGCTATTGGCTGCGATCATGATATCTGTGGCGCTATCCATCGTGCATGGCTTTGCCTCAATCACTCACCGCGGCAATCAAATTGTTGCCGGTGTTGCGATCAATTTTATTGCAGCTGGGTCCACCATTATTTTAGGCCAAGCGTGGTTTGCTCAAGGCGGCCGCACGCCGTCGCTCACCAATGAAAACCGATTTAACCCGATCGAATTGCCTTTTGCCGATGTGCTCAAAGATGTGCCGCTCCTTGGGCCTGTTTATGCCGAGCTTTTGTCTGGCCACTCAATACTGGTCTATATGGCTTTTGCGCTGGTACCGCTGACGTGGTGGGTCTTGTTCCGAACGCGGTTTGGACTTCGTCTGCGTGCGGTTGGCGAAAACCCTGCCGCAGTAGATACGGCAGGCATTTCGGTGGTGTGGCTGCGGTATCGCGCGGTCATTTGCTGCGGTATTTTATGCGGACTGGCAGGGGCTTATCTATCGGTTGCGCAAAATGCAGGCTTTGTGAAAGACATGACAGCTGGCAAGGGCTTCATCGCGCTGGCTGCGCTCATCTTTGCGAAGTGGAAGCCGCTTAATGCAATGTATGCCTGTCTGCTGTTCGGCTTTCTTGATGCGGTTGCTATTCGTTTTTCAGGTATAAAAATTCCTGGGCTCTTTGAAGTGCCTGCGCAATTCATGCAGGCGTTGCCTTATGTCCTAACCGTTATTTTGCTGGCTGGTTTTATCGGTAAAGCCATTCCACCAAAAGCGGGCGGGCAACCTTATGTGAAGGAGCGCTGATATGACGGAATTGGATGCTCTGTTCCAAGCTGCCAAAACCGCGATGGGTAGAGCGCGCGCTACCTACTCAAATTTCCCCGTGGGGGCGGCGATACGAACTGTCGATGGGCGCATATTTACGGGTGCCAATATCGAAGTCATATCCTATCCCGAAGGCTGGTGCGCTGAAACAACGGCGCTGTCCCATTATGTCATGGCGGGCGGCGGTGAGATAACAGACATTTGCGTCATCGCGGAGAAAAAAGACCTTTGCACGCCCTGCGGTGGTTGCCGCCAGCGTTTGGCTGAATTTGCACCGCCTCATGCTAAATTGCACCTTTGCCGCATGGACGGGATCGCTGAAACCATGACTGTTGCCGATATTTTTCCGCGGGGTTTTGAGGCAGAAGTGTTGGGCGGCAAACCGTGAAATCTACCATTGATCATATCATCGAAAAACTCGAAGGGCTTGCCCCTCGAACCGCCTTTGTTTTGGGCTCCGGCCTGGGCAGCCTTGTGGACGCAATCGAAAATCCGATACAACTTTCCTATGCTGAATTAGAGGGATTTCCCAAAAGCGGTGTAACGGGACATGCGGGGAAAATGGTTGCGGGTATGCTTTCAGGCAAACCGGTGATCATGCTTTCAGGGCGCTCGCACTATTATGAAAATGGTGATGCGGCGGTTATGCGACCTGTGATTAAGAATTTTGCAGGGTCTTGGCATCGAAAACCTTATTCTGACAAACTCTGCCGGGTCACTGCGCGCCGATTTGCCCCCTGGTTCAGTGATGATGATTACCGACCACATCAATTTTTCTGGCACCAATCCCCTTATCGGCGAAGAAACTGACGAGCGTTTTGTTGGTATGACATCGGCCTATGACGCTCACCTCAGTGATACGATGAGACGCGCGGCACTTGAGATCAATATCCCGATGGGCGAAGGTGTCTATATGTGGTTTTCTGGTCCAAGTTTTGAAACACCGGCCGAAATCCGGATGGCACGTATTCTTGGTGCTGACGCCGTGGGCATGTCGACTGTTCCCGAAGTTATTCTAGGGCGTTTCTTCGGTCTGAAATGTGCCGCCTGCTCTGTCATCACAAACTTCGGTGCAGGCATGACGGGCGCGGAATTATCGCACGATGAGACAAAACTCATGGCACCCTTGGGCGGTGAACGCCTCGCAAAAATTCTGGCCCGAACCATTACGCAGATCGGATAAGATATTATGGAACGCGAAAATATAGCAAAGCGGGCCGTGGGTCTGATTGATCTGACCAATTTAAACGGCGATTGTTCGCGAGGCGATATAGAGGCGCTCTGCGCGCGCGCGCAAACGCCATTCGGCAATACCGCGGCTGTTTGCATCTGGCCGCACTTTGTGGCTCAAGCAAAACAGCTGCTTGCGGAGACCTCGATTGTCACCGCGACTGTCGTTAATTTTCCCCATGGTGGCATCGATATAAAGGCGGTTATGCGGGAAACAAAAACGGCAGTTGGCGATGGTGCGGACGAGATCGATCTCGTTATGCCTTACGGTGCTTTTAAAAGTGGTGAACGCGCACACGCCGCGGATATGATCTCGACCATTCGTGCGGTGACACACGGTCAGGCCAAGCTTAAAGTTATCTTAGAGACCGGCGAACTTGCAGAGCCAGATTTGATCTATGCCGCGTCCATGTTGGCACTAGAAGAAGGGGCGGATTTTATCAAAACATCGACCGGCAAAGTGGCTGTCAATGCCACACTGGAGAGCGCCAAAATTATGCTCGGTGCCATTAAGGAGTTTGGCGACTTATCGAAGGGGTTCAAACCTGCAGGCGGTATCAAAACGGTTGAAGACTGCGGCGCATATCTGTCCCTCGCCGACGGTATTTTAGGCGAGACATGGGCAAAGCCTTCGACGTTTCGCTTTGGTGCCTCCGGTGTATTGGACGATGTACTGGCCGCACTGAAGCAGGAGACCCAGCCAATCTCCGCTCCAGAAGGGTATTGATTTGGCAGTTCTGTTTCAGGAGATCATTCGCAAAAAACGCGATGGCGCCGTGCTTTCAACACAAGAAATTACCCAATTTGTTGAGGGTATAACATCGGGCGCGGCCACCGATGCGCATATCGCAGCCTTCGCCATGGCGGTCTATTTTAAAGGACTAAACAAAGAAGAGACCGTCGCTTTGACCATGGCCATGCGTGATAGCGGCGATGTTATGGCGTGGCCGGACTTGCAAAACCCAGTTGTGGATAAGCATTCAACGGGCGGTGTTGGCGATAATGTCTCGCTGATGCTTGCGCCCATGGCTGCGGCCTGCGGCCTTAATGTGCCTATGATTTCCGGGCGCGGACTGGGGCACACAGGCGGCACCCTCGATAAGATGGATTCAATCCCCGGCTATACCAGCCAGCCAAACAATGATCTATTTTTAAAGGTCACCAAAGATATTGGCTGCGCCATCATCGGACAAACGGCAAACCTTGCACCAGCCGACAAACGCTTTTATGCGGTCCGCGATGTCACGGCGACGGTGGAAAATCTTTCACTGATCACCGCATCTATCCTGTCCAAAAAACTTGCCGCCGGTCTTGGCTGGTTGGTCCTTGATGTCAAATTCGGCAACGGCGCTTTTATGGATGATTTAGACAAGGCACGCGCACTGGCGCAAAGCCTTGTGAGTGTTGCCAATGGTGCAGGCACAAAAACCGTCGCGCTTCTGACCGATATGAATGAGCCGCTGGCAAGCGCTGTGGGCAACGCCGTTGAGGTTACAAACGCGGTCGAGTTTCTCAATGGCACGCACCGCGATAAACGGCTGCTTGATGTCACTTTGAGCCTCGTGACGCAAATGGTTTGCTCAGCGCGCGGCACAAATGATCATGACGGCGTAATGCGAGAAGTACGCGCGCGTCTTGACGACGGTTCAGCGGCGCGAAAATTTGGTGCCATGGTGTCGGCACTTGGCGGTCCGGCGGACTTCATGCAGCACTATAAATCCTATCTGCCCATCGCACCGGTTCAGCGTGATGTTGTTTCCAAGGTTGGCGGTTATATTAGCGCTGTCGACACACGCGCCATCGGCGTTGCAGTGGTAGAAATGGGGGGAGGCAGACAGTCAAGCACAGACACGATTGATCACCGTGTGGGCTTTACAGGTCTGCTGCCAATTGGATCCAAAGTTACAATAGGTCAGCGCCTTGGCACGGTTCATGCGCTTGACCAAGCGATGGCGGATAGAGCAGCAGGCGCACTTCTTTCAGCCTATATACTCAGCGATGTGACGCCGCAAACAAGACCCGTCATCGCCGAGCGCATAGATTAAAGCGTTAGCGCTTAAGCATCAACCTGCTCGATTTGTATTCAAAGCCGCGCAGCCTGTTCAGAAAACTCATGCCGATCAGCACTGTATTCAATGCTTTATCGCTGAGCACCATTGCTTCGACATCATTAACCCGAATTGAGCCGATCGTCACCGTGTCGATGACAACCCGCGCAGCTTTGGTTTTGCCGTTAGCGGTTGACACTTCATAGATAAAATCTTTGGCAGCGACTTTGTTCA
>JAXHNY010000003.1:0-4084 GCA_034519905.1 Ahrensia sp. | reverse complement strand
GTCCGCGCATTTCGCTTACAGCGTGTACATCGATTTGATCTCGCCTAAACCATCACCATGATCCTTCAGCGCAACACAGCCCACAAGTTGACTATCTAAATAGGCTGACCAAAAACTGATCTCCGGTACCCGAAGACCGTTCATGTCCAGCGCGTAGACACTTTCCGCGGGCGTAACCGCATACATATGATCGAGGTGCCGCTGCAGCAAGGTCGCAATCTCTGGGCCCAATAGATCATCTATTTTAATCGTAATTTCTGACATTTTATCAGTTTCTCATTGGCTCAGAATTTTAACTTCGGTAAAATCTTCAAGACCCCAGACCCCGCCTTCGCGGCCATTGCCCGATTGTTTGTAGCCGCCAAATGGGTGCCCAACGCCAAGGCCCTTACCATTAAGGCGTACCATTCCGGCGCGCAAACGCCTACCCACGCGGTCGCCTTTAGCTTTATCACTTGTGCTCAAATAAGCGGCTAGGCCGTAGTTGGTATCATTGCCTAAGCGCACGGCCTCATCTTCCGAGCCATCAAACGGCGTAATTGTCAGCACCGGGCCAAACACCTCTTCGCGCCACAACGTCATCTGCGGCGTCACATCAGCAAAAACGGTCGGACGCACAAAATATCCGCGGTTGAACCCTTCGGGACGACCCATGCCCGCCGATCACCAGACGGGCACCTTCTCTTGATGCCCGTTTCAATCAGGCCCTGCACTTTGTCATACTGCATTTGGCTCACAAGGGGCCCGATGTGATCACCCTTTTCGCGCGGGTTGCCGACGGCAACGTTTTCAGCGGCAATTTGCGCGATCGCGACTGCCTGTTCATAAACACTCTTTTCGACAAGCATGCGGCTCGGCGCATTGCACGATTGCCCGGTATTTTCCATGCAATGGTTGACGCCGTTCGTGACCATTTTTTCCAGATCCGCATCGGCAAAAATAATGTTCGGCGATTTGCCGCCAAGCTCTAATGTCACGCGCTTAACGGTGTCGGCCGCATCTTTGGTGATCAGCGCGCCGCACGGGTCGAGCCGGTAAAGCTCATCATGTCGATATCTGGGTGACGCGACATCTGAGAGCCAACATTGATGCCATCGCCATTGACGAGGTTGAACACGCCTTTCGGAAAGCCCGCCTCATGCATAAATTCGGCAAATAGGATCGCCGACAAAGGCGCGATTTCCGACGGCTTCAAGACGCATGTGCAGCCCGTTGCAACGGCCGGAATAACTTTCAGCGCGATCTGGTTGATCGGCCAGTTCCACGGTGTGATAAGCCCGCAAACGCCGATGGGTTCGCGGATGATTTTTTGCGATGGCGTAAAATCCCTTTCCCACTCAAAATGGTCGAGCGCTTTTAAAAATCCCTTCAGGTGCCAAGGCCCGCTTTCTGCCTGACTACCTGCTGCCAGATCAATCGGTGCGCCCATTTCCAGTGATATCGCTTCGCCCATTTCGGCGTTGCGGGCTGCCATGATTTGCCCGAGCTTAAGAAGTAGAGCCTTGCGCTCTTCAATCGATGTGGCAGCCCAGCTGGTAAAAGCACGTTTGGCAGCGGCAACTGCCTTATCAACATCAGCCTTTGACCCGAGCGAGATGACAGCGCAGGGTTCTTCAGTGGCAGGATCAATGACTTCAAAGTCATGAGACTTAGCAGGGTCTACCCATTGGCCATCGATATAGAATTGACGTTTTTCGATCATTATACATTCTCCGCATCAGCGCTTGAGCGACGCTGGTAGACAACACCGACTATAGCACCGAAAGGCAAAAGGACGATGGATTTTAAAATTACAGAACAAATGGAATGAAGCGCTTTCGCCCCTTGGCAAAGGCGGCATATTCTTCGGCCATCGGCGTGCGCGCAAATTTCTCTTCTTCTTGTTTAGCCGCGCGAAGGTAAACAAAGACCATAACCATCGAAAGACCCACAGCAAAAATGTTGGCCGTCGAAATCGCGAACCCGAACCAGAATAAAACATAGGACGCATAAAAGGGATGGCGCACCAACGCGTAGGGTCCAGTGGTCACCAAACTGCCGGGGTTTTTATCAGAGAATGCTGCCAGTAGGTTTGCATGACGGGTTTCGCGGATGGTAAGCCAAAATAACGCCAATGCGCCCAGCATAACAGCGATACCAACGCCTTGAACAAATGGGTGCTGCGCCAGATACAGCGTCAGCAGTGTGTAGAGCACAGCGCTGGTGAAAACCATAACATCAATGAGCCGTGTGCCCGCTTGGCGAGCGCTGGTTTCAAAATGACTTTTTACAGACCAAATATATGAACCAAGCGTTGCCAGTGCGATGGCGATCACAACATAATCTAGCAAAGTAAGCACCCCCATAATTGTCCGTTCAGATGATTGTATAAAATGCTACGGAAATACGAAAGCAAAAATTGATCTCAGTCTGTTACCATTTCGCACATGTGGAACTGCGTTAAAAACAAAGTGCAAAATTCACCAGCTCTTTTTTACCGAGAGAACTTGGGCCAAAGAGCTATTGACGCTACAACCTTTGTATTCCTTCACGGCAATGGATTCTCCTCGCGTGTATTTAAAGCGCAGTTGACCAGCGCTGAATTTGCAGACCACCGCGTGTTGGCATTTGACCTGCCGGGACATGGCGCTTCAGATGCTTTTGACGCTAACACACCCTACAATTTTGAGACCATGGGTACTGCGTTGCTAAAGGCCTTTGATGCGCTGAGCCTTGTCAACATTACTTTGGTCGGCTGGTCGCTTGGCGGGCATATAGCGCTCGACATGCTGGATCGATCACCACGCATTGATCGCGCTATCATCTGCGGTGCGCCGCCGATGCATCGCGGACCTTTGCCCTCCCTTCGAGCCTATCATTTTACGCGGGACATGTTGCTTGCTTCGAAACGTCAGTTTACTCAAAATGATGCAGAACGATTTGAAAAATTATGCCTTGGGCAGGCGGCCGACGGCGGTCATGTTTCTGATTTGATGAATGTTGATCCGGCCATGCGCGCCAGCATCGCAAAAAGCGTGCTCAACGGCGTGAACCGCGATCAATACGTGCTGGCAACGACCACCAAAAAGCCTTTGCTGATTGTGCATGGCGATGCGGACCCGTTGGTGCACACGGCCTATATATCAAATTTTGCGCGCTCTGTGGACTATCGGGGGCAATTTGAGCTTATCAGACACGCGGGTCACGCCCCTTTTATGGATCAAGCGGAGGCGTTCAATCGGTGCGTGTTGCAATTTGCCATGAATTCCAAACTGCAGGATGTAGAAGACAACAAAACAGCCAAAGCTGCATAAAAAAATGCCGATGCGTTACCGCGCTTTGTGTGAAGGCTGTTTAAAAGGCGCAAAGTTCTGACTGCTCTATGTTTATGGCGGCAGGGGCAAAGGCGGTTTACCCAGAGAAAACCCAGCAGCGACTTGATTGCTCACTGACTTAAAAGACCTGCTCCACATCGTGCTGGTTTTGCAATACTGCATAAAGCCAACAAACAATGGCTTGACTTGGTCTGATCTGAAATTTGGCAACGCGCGCAGACGCTTTTGCGTGGATTTTATGCGCAACAAAAGTTGATCGACAGAATAGCTGCATTTTGTATCGAGGCACGAAAGCTGACCGTAAAGATCTGCTATTTTTTGCTCCGTCACCAGGTCGCTCGGCTTTGGCGATACCGCCATATAAAGATAGCACGTTGCTAGTTCAGCTTTTAAAACAATCGTAGCCAGCCAAAGAAATATCCGCCGCGGCGGCCTGCCCTGCCGATGACTGTGACGGAGCAATAGGCATGCCAAAAGACAAAAGGCGAGGACGCCCAACAGTGCCTTTCGCGCAGTCTCAATTCTGCCAGCCAATTGCGTTCGTGGTTTCATCACGCCAATATGACTGCATTTTGGCAGCGTTCGATAAGTTAAATTCAATTATCGAAACGCATAGGAAGGGCATATGTCGTTCTATTGGATTCTCAGCCTGATAAACCAATAAAGGTTTGGACATCTGTGAAACCATCTGCAGGCTGGCGACCCGATCACACCGGCGGTGCTACAAATTAAATACGCGCTTTGGTTGGAACTGACCGCCGCCGATTTCA
>JAXHNY010000045.1:0-10285 GCA_034519905.1 Ahrensia sp. | reverse complement strand
CAGTTACGTATTGCTACCAATCTGAAAACCGCCACTTGGATCGGCCTCGAAAATTATGTTGAGCTGTTCAGCGACGCGAATTTCTACCAGTCCCTTTGGAACAACGTTATTTGGCTTGTGTTTTTTATGCTGGCGATCCCGATTGGATTATTGCTGGCGATTTTCCTCAATCAAACGGTCACGGGCATTCGGTTTTATAAATCGATGTTTTTCTTCCCTTTTGTTATTTCGCAAGTCGTTGTTGGCCTCATGTTTTCTTGGTTCTATGCGCCAAACTTCGGGCTGTTGTATCAATTCATTGAATGGCTAACGGGTTCAAAGATTGCGTTGCTGGCTGACCCCGACAAAGTGACTTATGCGCTGGTTGCAGCAGGCCTATGGCCACAGATTGCCTATTGCATGATCTTGTATTTGACCGGCCTTAACAACGTGTCGCCCGATCAAGTCGAAGCAGCCCGGCTGGATGGCGCAAAAGGTTGGAAGATGCTCTGGTATGTTATCCTGCCGCAATTGAGGCCTGCCACTTTCATCGCCATGGTTGTGACGGTCATCGGCGCGCTTCGCTCATTTGATATTGTATCGATCATGACCGACGGCGGACCTTTTGGCTCATCGCGGGTTTTATCTTATTATATGTATGAGCAAGCCTTGTCGGAATATGGCTACCGGATGGGATACGGCGCAGCCATCGCCGTTATTCTTTTTCTCATTATGATGCTTTTCATCACCGGCTTTATTTGGAAGATGGTTCGTGATGAGAGGGGTGTGTAACGATGTTTCCGATTGCCATTGAAAAAACGTCTCCAACCACCCGCCTGTTGTATAAGCTCAGCGCTTACCGATTGCGTTGATCATTTGGTTGATACCGATGTTTGGCATTGCCATCACATCGCTGCGTCCGGGCAGCGACTTGGCGCAAGGCAATTATTTTGGCATGCCGTCTTTTATTGCGTGGACCAATTATAGCGATATTTTTACCAACACGCCGATGCTAAAATATATGCGCAACTCTTTTTTTGTTACGATTCCAACGATGGTGGGCGCAGTTGCGTTGTCCTGCATGACTGGGTTTGCGCTGGCGATCTATAAGTTCAGATCAAACCTGTTGATCTTTTTTATTTTTGTCGCAGGTAATTTTGTACCGTTTCAGATTTTGATGGTGCCCGTGCGCGACCTTACGGTCGAGACCGGGTTGTATAACACCTATTCCGGCTTGATCATGTTTCACATCGCCTTTCAAACGGGCTTTTGCACGTTGTTTATGCGCAATTTTATCAAGGGTTTGCCGTTCGAATTGATCGAGGCGGCACGCGTTGAAGGCGTGTCTGAAATTCAGATTTTTTGGCATGTGGTGTTGCCGCTCATGCGTCCGGCGATTGCAGCGCTCAGCGTTTTGATTTTTACATTCATCTGGAATGAGTATTTTTGGGCAACAGTGTTGACGCAGGGCGCCGACGTGCAGCCCGTAACGGCAGGGCTATTTTCGCTGAATGGCCAGTGGATTGCGCAATGGCAATTGGTGTCGGCAGGCTCGATTATTGCGGCTTTACCGCCAGTGCTCATGTTCTTTTTGATGCAAAAACATTTCATCGCGGGTCTAACCCTCGGCGCGACAAAAGGATAATTTCAAAGTGCTGAAAACGTCAAAGCGCGGCGAGGATATTAATGTTGCCGCATGGCGGCTTGATACGCTTACGCGCACAGCTGTTTTTGCATCATTTGACGGCGGCGTTCCCGCATTGGTGCATTTTGGTGCGAAATTGCCTCTATCAGAAAACCTAGTTACGCTTGCTAAGTTATCGGTGCCCAACGTGTCGGGTGGTCAACTCGATCCAATGGTGCCATTGACGTTGATGCCGACCGCGATGGATGGTTGGCAAGGTCATCCGGGCATTATCATGACGGACAAGTATAGTGTTGAGGTGCTCCCATCTTGGAACGCGTGCAGCGCCGATGTGCATAGCCAAAACAAAATGCAGTGGACGCTTCAATCATCGGACTTGATGCCTGCGTGTGCGCTTACATTCGCTGCCAATCTTGCCGACCACGGCATATTATCGGTCCAAGTCGAATTTGAAAATTACGGCGATCTGCGGCTTCAATGGCTTTGCAACGGCGCTATTCCGATCCCTGAGTATATGCCGCGAATTATCGACCACGGAGGTCGCTGGACCGGCGAGTTTCAGCGCCAAGAACGGCTGTTCACCGTTGGCATGCATGTGCGCGAAAGCCGCGAGGGGCGCACGGGTCACGCTAATTTTCCAGGCATGATTTTTGCCAGTGACGCGTGTGATGAAAATACCGGCGAATGCATGGGCATCACCTTGCCATGGTCTGGCGGCCATAAAATTATTGCAGAAGAAATTCCCGACGGTCGCCGCCAAGTGCAAGTGGGGTTCGATGCGAATACCATGAGCTGTAAGCGCGAGGTAAAAATCGCATGGTCAGGCAACGGTTTAAACGGCCTTTCAAACACGATGTACAGTGTGCCGCGTGAATTCTCGCGTGGTAAATTGGCGACCCGTAACGTAAAGCGACCCGTGCACTACAATTGCTGGGAGGCGGTGTACTTTCGCCATTCGGTCGAGGAGCTTAAGCAGATCGCATCACTTGCCGCCAGCGTCGGTGCTGAGCGGTTCGTACTCGACGATGGTTGGTTTAAAGGACGCAACGATGCAACGACGTCGCTGGGTGATTGGACGGTCGATGCCACAAAATACCCCCAGGGCTTGATGCCGCTGATCGACCACATTCATCAATGCGGCATGCAGTTTGGCATTTGGTTTGAACCAGAGATGGTGAACATCGACAGCGATCTTTATCGCGCCCATCCCGATTGGGTTTTGGGGCCACAAAACCAGCCATCGGGGCGCGGACAGTTCGTGCTTGATCTCTCGAAGAGCGAAGTTACCGATTATTTGTTTAAGTGCATTGCAAGCATACTTCAAAAATATCCTGCCAACTATATTAAGTGGGATCACAACCGAATTTTGAGCGGTCATGCGCCGCAACAGACGCCTGCGCTTTATGCGCTTATTGACCGCCTCAATGCGGCATTTCCCAATGTCGAAATTGAAAGTTGCTCGTCGGGCGGTGGACGCATCGACTACGGCATTTTAGAGCGCACCACGCGCGTATGGCTGTCTGATTCAAACGATGCCCTTGAGCGGTTGCGCATCCAGCATGAGGCGAGCCGCTGGATACCGCCGGAAATTCAAGGCTCCCACGTGGGCCCGCGCACCTGCCATTCCTCCGGCAGGATAATCCCGATGCCATTCAGGGCGTGGGTCGCTGCCAGTCGCCATATGGGCATGGAGATGGACCCGCGTGAACTCACGCCGCAAGAAACGACGCAGCTTAAAGCGGTGATCGATTGGTATAAGCAAAACAGAAATCAAATGTTTGCAAGTAAATTGTTGCGGCTAGACACCAATGACGCGGAAGTTTTGGCCGAGATGTTTGTGACAGAGGACCAAAGCCGGTTCATTCTGTTTAGAGGTCAAATGGGTGCGTCCGCACAAATTGCAGCTCGGCCCTTGAAGCTCACCGGACTAAAAGCCGATTGCATGTATGAAATCAAAATGGTCAATCCGAACGATGTCGTCTATACGGTAAACCAGAATCGCATGGTGGAAATGAATGGCATGATGCCCCTGTGTCTATCGGGTGCAGCACTTATGTCGGGCGCGTTGCAAACATCTAATGCATTTCCGCTGACGATGCATGTATTTGAAGGTGTCGCCCTGTGAACGCGGGCGACTCAAAGGAAATTCGAATGACGAATATGTTCCCAATCTTTCCAGATCTCAAAAATGCCTCGGTGCTGATAACCGGCGGAGGGTCTGGCATTGGCGCAGCGTTGACCGAAGGGTTTATCGCGCAAGGCTCAAAAGTAGCGTTTATTGATATCGCTGATAGCGTGCAAGCATAGCGCTGTGCGATGCGCTTGAGGCAGCCTATCAAAACCGCCCACTTTACATCAAAGCAAACCTGAGCGACGAGATTGCCATTCAGTCGGCCGTTGCAAAAGCGGTCGCAGCTAACGGCGATGTCACGGTTTTGGTCAACAATGCCGCATGGGATGATCGCCATTCTATTGCCGATGTGGACGCGGCCTATTGGGATAAAAACATGGCGATCAATTTGCGCCATCAGTTTTTCACCATCCAGGCTGTCGTCGAAGGTATGAAGGCGGCTGGCGGCGGCGCGATCGTCAATTTCACGTCAACGTCCTACATGCTCAATCAGGGTCAAATGCCAGTCTATACAACCGCAAAGGCTGGCATCGTCGGTCTGACAAAAGGCCTCGCCGGAACGTTGGGGCCGCACAAAATACGCGTCAACGCCATAGCGCCGGGCTGGGTGATGACAGAGCGCCAAAAGCAATATTGGGCAACACCCGAAGCTGTTGCCGCCAACACCGCTGACCAATGCTTGAAGCATGAGTTGCAGCCTTTGGAAATGGCGGGGCCCTGCCTGTTTTTGGCATCCAACGCGGCCAGCGCAATCACCGCACAGACGATCATCGCCGATGGTGGCCTCCTGTAATGAGTGATGGCGCAACACCGATTTCAGTTGTGGCGGTGGACTGGGGTACATCGCAGCTGCGCATATGGCCGCTCGATCGTGATGGCAATGTTGCGGCGACTTACAAGTCCGGTGAGGGCATGCGCAATGTCAGCCCATCAGGCTTCGCGAGCTTATTAGAACAGCATCTAACATCACTGGAGATTGAGCACTCCGTCCCGGTTATCATGTGCGGCATGGTCGGGTCGCGCCAAGGTTGGTGTGAGGTTCCCTATGTTGACATGCCTTGCCGCCTCTCTGATATTATCGAGGGTGCTGTTGCCGTGCCCAATGTTGCGCGCGATATTCGCATTTTGCCGGGCCTTGCCAACCGCTCAACGCAAACGCCCGATGTCATGCGCTCGGAAGAAACACAATTGCTGGGCCTGCACAAATTGCTCGGCGATGATCTACGCGGTCATGTGTGCATGCCGGGCAGCCACGCAAAATGGGTGCGCATTGAAAAAGGCGTTGTGATTGATTTTGCCACAAGTTTGACCGGAGAGCTTTATGCAGCACTGGGTTCATCATCGGTGTTGAAACATGCGCTCGCATCAGGTGATCAAAAAGTAGATGCGCAGAGCGGGGCCTTTGTGAGAGCGGTACGCGCTAGCCTTGCAGAACCGGCAACAATTTTGACGCGTCTTTTTTCAGCGAGGCCGAACAGTCTTCTTCATGATTTATCAAACGATGATGCCGCCGCGCACATATCAGGCACAATTATCGGACAAGATATTGCGGGTGCGATGGCGCGTTTTTCGCCGATGCACTCGGTCGCGCTTGTCGGTAGCGGGCATTTAGGTACGCTTTATGCCTCGGCATTGGAAATTGCGGGTTTAAAAGCCCAACTCTATGATGGCGACGAACTTGCTCTCGGCGGGCTATGCCACGCCGCGCGATTGATGTGGCCAAGTCGTTTTGATAATCGCACTAATTTCAAAGGCATGGAACGCTGAAATGGCCTCTATAAAAACAGCGCCTTGGCCAAATTTAAAGCGCGGATTGGTAGCGATTTTGCGCGGTGTAAAACCAAGCGAAATCCGCGACATTGCCGATGCTTTGGTCAGTGCAGGTTTCGGATCGCTGGAAATTCCGCTGAACTCGCCGCAGCCTTTCAAATCCATTGAGATCGCCGCAAAAGCCCATGGCGACCATTGTCTGATTGGGGCAGGGACGGTGCTTACCGCTGTTGATGTCGATAGCCTTAACAATGTTGGCGGCAAATTGTTGGTCTCGCCGAATATCGATGAACGTGTGATGAAGCGCGCGGCGCACCACAAAATGGTCACTATGCCAGGCGTGTTTTCGCCTACCGAAGCGTTTAAAGCCATTGAGCTTGGTGCTTCGGGCCTGAAGTTTTTTCCAGCCAGCGTCATCGGCGCGTCGGGCATAAAGGCGATGATGGCAGTGCTGCCAAAAGACATTCCGATTGGTGCGGTTGGCGGCGTTTCGGAAGCTGATTTTGCCGACTATGGCAAAAATGGCATATCGGTTTTTGGCCTTGGCTCATCGATTTATAGCCCCGGCATGTCCGCTCAAGAAGTTGCAACGCGCGCGCGTAAAATCGTTGCCGCCTATGATGCCGTGTTTGTATAAACCATGCAGCAGAGTGCGATTGATATTTTGTGCGAACAACAGTGCGAGCTTGGCGAAGGGCCGTTTTATTGCTCGCGTCGCGACACGGTATTTTGGTTTGATATTCTGGCCAAAAAACGCCACGCCTATGATTTTTCAACCGATACCAAATCCGTGCTTCTATTGCCAGAAATGGCAAGCGCGATGGCAGTCATTGATGATCGCACAGACCTGATTTTAACCGAAAGTGGTCTTTGGTCTCTAAGCGTGGCCACAGGTGCTTTTGCGCCTGTAGCGAGTATTGAGGCAGATGATGAGACTACCCGCTCCAATGATGCGCGTGTTCATTCAAGTGGTGCGTTCTGGGTCAGCACTATGGGCAAAAACGCAGAGCCAAATGCCGGAGCCATCTATCATTTCCGGCGGGGCAAGCTGACAAAACTATTTTCAGACGTCACAATTCCCAATTCCATTTGCTTTGCGCCCGATGGGGCCACAGCGTATTATACCGACAATGTTACCCAAAAGCTGATGACAGTCGATGCGGATCCGGACACTGGTTTGCCAACGGGCGAGCCGCGCGTTCTGGTCGATCATTCGGGCCAAAAGGGCGGGCTTGACGGCGCAATCGTTGATACGGACGGCAATATCCTCATCGCCTTATGGGGCGCTGGCCAGTTGAACCACTATGCGCCGAATGGAACTTTAATAAACACCATCAGAGTTCCTGTTACGCAGCCAACCTGTTCAGCCTTTGTGGGCAAAAATAAAATTGTCGTCACATCAGCTCGGCGAGGCATGAATACCGCAGCAAAAATCTGCTGATACAAATGCGGGTAAAACGCTTCGATCGATCTCAATGTGTCGCCCAAATTTGAGCCACTGGTCATCTAAACCAAATGGAAAGTCCACGGTGACACTTCTGTCAAAGCAGACTTTGGGTGTGTGCTATTATCCAGAACATTGGCCGCAGGAGCGTTGGCGCGAAGATGCGCGTCTGATGGTTGCAGCGGGCATCACCCATGTGCGCATTGGCGAATTTGCGTGGAGCAAATTAGAGCCGCAAGCTGGCAAATATGCCTTTGATTGGCTGGATGATGCTTTTTCTGTGTTGCACGATGCGGGCTTAAAAATCGTTTTAGGCACACCCACGGCGACACCGCCCAAATGGCTGGTCGATCAAATGCCGGATATGCTTGGCGTTGATGTGAACGGCAATCCGCGCGGCTTCGGGTCGCGCCGCCACTATTGTTTTTCGCATCTCGGCTACCGTAAACAATGCGCGCGCATTGTGACCGAACTTGCCAAACGCTATGGCAAACATCCAGCCCTTATCGCTTGGCAAACCGACAATGAATATGGCTGCCACGATACGGTGCTGAGCTATTCAAGCGCAGCACGCACAGGATTCCGCGATTGGCTCAGCCAAAAATATCAGTCGCCAGAAGCGCTCAATCGCGCGTGGGGCAATGTTTTCTGGTCAATGGAATATGGCAGCTTTGATGAGGTTGAGTTGCCAAATCTTACCGTGACCGAGCCAAACCCCTCCCATGCGATGGATTTTAGGCGCTATTCATCGGATCAAGTTGTGGCTTTTAACCGGCTTCAAACCGACATCATCCGCAATCATTCGTCAGCGCCCATCGGCCACAATTTTATGGGGTCTTACACCGATTTTGATCATTACGCGGTGAGTAAGGATCTGGATATTGCGACATGGGACTCATACCCCATCGGATTTTTGGATCGCGATACATCAGACGAACAGACTAAAGTGCGCTATCTCGGCGTTGGTGATCCTGATTTGCAGGCGTTCCACCATGATCTTTATCGTGCCTGCGGCCAAGCCCGCAACGGCTCAGTTGACGGTCGCTGGTGGGTGATGGAACAACAGCCAGGTCCGGTCAATTGGGCGCCTTATAACCCCGCGCCGTTCAAAGGCGCAGTGCGGCTCTGGGCGTATGAGGCCTTCGCCGCGGGCGCTGAACTCGTGAGCTATTTTAGGTGGCGGCAACCCTCTTTTGCGCAAGAGCAAATGCACGAAGCGCTTTTGTTGCCCAATGGCGAACCCAACGAAGCTTACGGCGTTTGCTGCCAGGTGAGCCAAGAATTGGCGGCGCTTAGTGCCGTCGCATCGTCATCGCCCGCAGACGTCGCACTGGTTTTTGATTATGAAAGCCAATGGGCTTGGCAAGTACAACCGCAGGGCCAAGATTTCTCGCACCTTGATTTGGTCATGCGCTACTACCGCGCGCTGCGCGCCCATGGCATCTCGGTGGATGTTATCGCGCCGACGCCGCAGGCGATTGAAAATCGAAAGTTAGTCGTCGTACCGGGATTATTTACGGTCAAAAATGATTTCGTTGAAGCCCTGCAAAACTCATCGGCTGTGGTTTTGGCGGGGCCTAGAACGGGCTCGAAAAGCGCTGATTTTCAAATTGTCGAAGGACTGCCGCCGGGTGCATTGCGCGCGCTTATCGATATAAAGATCACGCGGGTCGAAAGTCGTCCGCCCATTGCCCCCGTGGATCTTGGCGACGGCCTTGCGTTTGAGGGCTGGCGTGAGTTTGTGGTGGCGCAAGATCAAGATGGTGTAGCGGCATCGCACAAGTCAGCCGATGGGCACTTTGGCATGTTCGAAAATGCACGCGCGATCTATCTCGCCGGACGTCCTAACAAAGCGCTGGCGGAAAAAACCGTCGCGCATGCCCTCCGAAAAGGCAGGCATAGCTGCACATAAATTACCGCGCGATATACGCGTGCGCGACAACGGTGCCGTGCGCTTTATTTTTAATTATGGACCAGATGAAATCGATTGCACGGCACTCATCGGGGCGCAGACAATTTTGATGGGCCAAAACGAAATAGGGCCATGCGATGTGACCGCCATTTCGATTTTACGATAAGACGGTATAAATCAACCAGCCCTGCGCCAAAGCGTTACTGGTGTTCCATCGGCAAGTGCGCCTGAAAAATGATTTATACCATTACGAGTAAGTTTGGCGACCGTTGCGCCACCAGCCTCCTTGATTTCCAGTTCAGCACCGTAACCAGTAAACGAATGCCCAAGACCGAAGCGAGCGACTGCAGCCAACTGAGAATTTGTGCAGCCAAGCGCCGTCATGCTTCCCGTATTTGCTGGTTTAATTGTATAATTATCACGAATAACGCCTACTCTGGTAAATCCAGATCCTGTGCGCACCTGAATTTCGCAGCCACAATTTGGTGAACCATCGGTGACTTGCCACTTGCCCCCTACATCCTGTTCCGTGCGCAATAATTTGGGACGACAGCAGCACCGTGCGGCACCGCCGCCGACAACAGAACCGAGTAAATTACGCCCGACATTTCGCGCAAGGTTTTTGCCTATAGCGTTCTTTGCAAAGTCGGAACCCTTGTCCGGTGCTGGCGGTGGCCCACCGGCAAGCGGATTGGTGCAAACCGACGCGGCAGCAGGTTTAGCTGCGAAGGCTGCAGGTGCTGAAGCTTGCACGGTCGGTGCAACCGAAGCAATCTCAGCCGCACTACCGCTGACCGTAGTTGATTTACTTGCGCCAACCGTTGCTGAGTCACCTACAGTTGCACTTTGACACCCTGCAATAAATAGCGCCGCCCCAACAGCCGTTAGTCCTGAAATTAATTTCATATACACACCCTCAAACTTTAAGCCCCACAAAAATTATGTCGAAATTTTAAAACTGTTCAAGCCAATTTTTGTTTGCTTTTACTGAAAGTCATTTTATCGAAGTTCCGCTGAAGCCATGACAAAAGTTAGGGTGCAGCCATGCGAAGCTACAAATCAAAGGCTTGTCTTTCACAAATCCAAACGCTAGACGTCTGATCGCTGCGGAGAGGTGGCAGAGTGGTCGAATGCACCGCACTCGAAATGCGGCATACGGGCGACCGTATCGGGGGTTCGAATCCCCCCCTCTCTGCCATTTTTTAAAAATTTTAATTATATTCCAATTACTTAACAGAAGCGGATCAATTATGCCCCACAAATTGCCCCACGTTTGCATGTCGCAAGATGTTTGCAAGAAAAAATGTAAACGCATGTGAATTCGCCAAATCAGTTTAATTAAAATATACTAGTAGCAACCGATTTTTGTTGCCATTAACACAGTTGAAGCGCGACTTTGCCGTT
>JAXHNY010000043.1:0-15223 GCA_034519905.1 Ahrensia sp. | reverse complement strand
ATCATTGAGAATAAAAAGGGTGTCATCAACAGGTGCGCGATAGCTTGGCATTTAGTTTCTCCGAAAAATCAAAAGTTTTGAGATCACTGTAGCTAAATCTCTCTTGTCAAAACCTTAGCAAACTTTGACGTTTGCGAAACGTCAAAGTTTACAAAATTTCCGAGAGCTGGCGGAAGCAAAAGCACTATTTAAACATGGCTAGTTCGGATTTAAGATCAAAAAGCACTTCGCCGTTCAAAGCGCTTTGGAAACGCGATCATTTTTTTGTGTCAACAACCATTCGCTCGAGATCTGCAATCGTTTCGGTTAATTCTTGGATTGATTGATCCAGCCGCTTGCGCTCATCGTTCAGCTTTTGCAACTGCTCTTGGCCTTTTTCGATAGATACCGTTATTTGGCGCAAATTATTCGTCGACGGATCGTAGAGAGCAAGGATTTCAGCAATATCGACTAGCGAAAATCCGAGGCGTTTGCCGAGAAGAATTATCTTTAAACGCGCTCTATCGCCGCGCGAATAGAGCCGCGTCGTACCCACACGTTTTGGTGAGATAAGCCCTTTATCTTCATAGAAACGCAAGGCTCGCAACGTTATATCAAATTCACCCGCCAATTGACCAATACGGAATGTTTCTTCAAGCTCAGATGTTTGCTGAAGA
Source organism: Ahrensia sp. (assembly GCA_034519905.1). Lineage (GTDB taxonomy): Bacteria > Pseudomonadota > Alphaproteobacteria > Rhizobiales > Rhizobiaceae > Ahrensia. Next base: position 14,567 of record JAXHNY010000043.1, on the reverse strand, counting down.
CGTGTCTGACCAGTCATCGTTTTCTCCAAGTGTGTTTTACCGCACTAAAACTGCGCGTGTTAGACCTTCTTCTGAGATGTTACTAAAGCTGTGAGTATTCTAAAATGCCGAATTTGCCATATGCATTTGTTATTCGGTGGCGCAAAATGCGGCTGCTAATCCCCCACCTTGGTCGTACTTATAAATCTATACCAAACACAAGTCTACGTAAGATAATGAGTGCTATTTTTTTCAGTTTATGGGAAATCGTCGCTGATCAGCATTTTGTTCATCATAGTTAACGCGTTGTTTACCACGTTTGTAAAACAATAGCACCGCGGTGACTTGTTTCCAGTGCGCGCGATTTGCGAATCAGCGGCAGCGTTTTGGTTACGATAACAAAATGAATTGAACCTCGGCAAATTGCTGAGCAAAGTGGGAAGCGAACGGTAGATGCGTGATCGGCAGGATATAGCGAGCGGAACTTTAGAGCGGCTAAACGATGCGTTGAGCAGCCTTGAAAATCGGATAGGCATTGCCAATCGCCCGGTTAACAACCCAGCCAGAACCAATGAGCGCGCCAATAACGGCGATGTTAACGCTCTATCGGCAATCCGTGCACGCCAAAATGCGTTGGCGCAGCCCGCACGGTCATCCATGCCAACACCGCAACAATTCCGCGACTTATCCGGCTCAAACCTAAGCGCGAACTTGCTGCGGGAAGAATTAAATGCACTCCGCAGTCAGATGGAACAGCAACTCTCTGGCACTGTAAACACGGGCTTTCAAAACATCCGCAATGAAATGCGCGCTCAAATGCAGGCACCAACGCCAGCGCCTTCTTTTGTGTCTGCAGCGACGCTTGAGCTGCGGCAAGATATTGCAGCGCTGAAAGATGACGTCGCAAAATTAGCCCGCGAAGATACGCTTCAAGATATGTTAGAGCGCTGGGGCGTTTTGGAACGAGAAATCGCCCAGCTTCCTGAAAAAGTAGGCTCACGCGATGATCTTTTTGCAATGGTTGAGCGCCTAGACCATGTGCAAAACGCGATAGCGATTTTACCGCAATCGAATAATCTTTCTGACATCGAACAACAGGTGCGCGCGCTGGCTATTGCCGTTGAACGGCTCGCGCAGAATAGCGACGTCGTCAATTATCCGTTGGAGAGTATCGACATGCGCTTTGACGAATTGTCGCGCGCCGTTGCCGCTTTGCCAAGCCAGTCAGCAATAGATCCAAATGCTTTTGATCGTATCGAAGCGCGCATTGCGACGTTATCAAATCAGCTTGACGCGCGGGTTGCCACACCCCTGACACATGGACTGGAAGATCAGTTAACCGAACTTACCGCCGGTTTAAACCAGTTGCGTGAAGAGGCTCGCCAATCGAGCTCTGCAGATGCATTGGCCGATCTGTCAAGCCGGATAGACGATATATCTGAATATCTTGTTGCACAAAGTTCGAACGCGGTGCCTTCGATCGACACGCAAACAGCCGCCGATATGAACGAGCGTTTGATCTATATTATTGATCAGCTGAATAATACTGAAGCGGCTGCAGAAAAGACGGCCAAATTAATGGTCGCGTCATTCGATCAGAAAATGGATGAAATCGCAAAGCGGATTGATGAAAACGAACGCAATGCAGCCACTGTTCCATCCATAGACACGTTGGAAATGCGTTTAGACGAAATAGCGCAGATTTTAAGCTCTGGTGGCCTCACCGCACAGACATCGCCAAATGACCAAATGTCTTCCCTCGAAGCGCAAGTAATGGCTCTTACAAATTCGTTAAACGGTTCAACAACAGGTATCGATGAAGAAAAGCCTGTTAAGCGCTGCTCGGATTGCGCGCCGACGAAGCTATCTTACGTTATAGTGGAAGCTCAAGCAGCCCAGCACCGCAAGAACTGAACAACTTAGCTGGTGATTTAAGAGCACTTGAAGAATTAGCGCGCGATAGCGATGATCGCAATGGAAGAACATTTTCCGCCATCCATGATACACTCCTAAAGGTTGTTGATCATCTTGCGGGATTGGAAGAAACAATCCGCGTTTCGCCTGTACGCGCGGCTATGGTTAGTGCGCCTGAAAAAACCCGCCTGGTAGTACCGGAAGCTCCGCACGTCGCACCGCATGAAGAATTCGACAAAAGGTATGATGCCTCCTATGCCGATCCAGCTGACTATCAGCCTATCGAACAACGTCCAAAATTAAACCCATCACAAGCTGCAGCAGCTGCGGCGCGCGCCGCCTTGTTGAAGCTGATCCAAATGATGAGGACGATTTTACACCCTCGTTTGCTAATGTTCGGTCAGAAGAGCAGGAAACAAAGTCTCTACTAAAGGGTGTTGCGCAGAAGTTAATGCGCAGTGGGTCAAAAGCGAAGGTAAAAAAGGAACCAAAAGCAACGGATTTTGCCGAGGCAAAGAGCGGCGCAATAGGCGAAACATTCGTATCCGATGAGCCAATTGAACCCGGCAGTGGCGGTGCAGATTTAAGCGCTATTATGCGCCGAGTCCGCGAAGACAGGGCAGGGGCTTCGCTTGAAAAAGCAATTTCGCAAAACCAAGGTGGCTTGGAACATGGTGCCTTGGAAAATGACAAGTCGGACTTTATTGCTGCAGCGCGCCGTGCCGCCAAAGCAGCGGCAGCCGATGCCACCGTAATCAGTCGTCCAAACGCAAGCGGTAAGTCAAAAGGCAGTAACGCTTCACTCGGTTCTATGCTGGCACAGCGCCGCAAGCCAATTTTAATGGGTGCAGGCGCAATTCTTCTCGCACTTTTATCGCTGCCGCTGATTTCGGGTTATCTGTCGAGCGACGATTCTGGCAACGACCAAACACAAGAAGTAGCAAGTTCCTTAGAAAATACTCCTACCACCGATAGTACTGGAGAAGAGGCGGTTCGCGTTATTGAAGATAACACGATCACCACGAATACCGCCAGCGGCTTCGGTTTTGAACGGCCGATATCCCAAGACGATGCGGCTTCAACCGATAGTGCTTCATCAAACGAAAACGTCGATATTGCTCCGGTGGCAGCATTCACCATCAACGATATACCAGAAAAAGCGGGCACTATTGCTTTACGAGAGGCCGCTGTAAATGGCGACCCAATCGCCCTTTATATCGTCGGCGATTACTACACAGGCGGTGTTCCAAGCCAGTCAGAAAACGATCTTGGCAAAGCGCTTCAATGGTATGAGCGTTCAGCAGAACTCGGGTATGCGCCAGCGCAATACCGTACTGGCAATTTTTATGAAAAAGGTCTTGGCACATCACGCGATATTGCCACCGCAAAAACATGGTATCAATTGGCTGCCGAGCAAGGAAATGCTGCTGCCATGCACAATCTTGCTGTCTTGTTTGCCAGCGGTGCAGATGGAACTCCGGACTTTAATTCTGCAACACGGTGGTTTTTGGATGCAGCGGAATTGGGCGTGAAAGACAGCCAATTCAACCTTGGTATCCTTTCGGCTAAGGGCGAAGGTATCGCACAAGATTTGGCTGAGTCCTACAAATGGTTCGCTCTTGCTGCAAAGGCCGGCGATAAAGATGCTGAGGCTAAGCGCGATGAGGTTGCAAATGCGCTACGCCCAGACCAACTCGAAAAGGCACGCGGTGCGACAGACCTCTGGAAGCCAAAAGAACTGATCGAAGAAGTAAATATGGTCACCGTTCCCGAGGCTTGGCAAATGGACAAGTCTCAAACTGCCGCAACGCAACCAGCTATCAGCCCCGCCGACATGAAGAAGGCCGTTCGCAACATTCAAGGTATCTTGAACAACAATGGCTATAATGCTGGCGTAGCGGATGGTGTGATGGGGGAAAAAACCCGCAATGCGATCATCGCTTTCAAAAAAGCCAATGGCATGGAGCCAAATGCCGACGTGAACCAAGCGCTTGTGCAAAAACTGCTTGAGGTAAACAAAGCCAAATCAAGTTAGGCTTTGTTTTTTGAAGCGGTAGCTATTAGACCTATCTTCGCCTTTGCATGAAAAAGGCGGAGTATAAACCTATGCCAACCAACGCTCAAAATTCCCAGCTTTTGTCCGATAAGCTCGCGCTGTCTTTGGCACTGTTCGGCTATGTACCATTCCTGGCGCTGACCCTCGCGGTGGGCCCTCTCAACGGTATATTGGCAGGCTGGGCAAGCCAGTTTTCGTTGCCCTTTTGGTTTTTTGCCCATGTGTTGACGGTTTATGGTGCCGTGATCCTGTCATTTCTCGGCGGTATCCGTTGGGGCGTTGCCATGGTTGGTCACGGTGCTCAGAAGATGCGCCAGACCGAGCTTGTTTTAAGCGTCATGCCATCGCTTTTGGGGTGGGCGGCGGTGTTCATGCCGCGTGCGGAGGCATTATATTTTCTATCGGCCTGTTTTATCGTCCAAGGGATATGGGACTACAGACTTACCCAGTCGGGCCGTGCGCCGCGCTGGTTTAAAAAGCTGCGTATTTTGTTGACGGTGCTTGTCAGCGCCACGCTTGGTGTTGCCGGACTTTGGGCAGGCTAGTATTTAGCAACCGCTGATATTTTTGGCCTCAATGGCATAAATCTGGTCCCTACCTTGCATATAAGCGCGCAGTGCACTGCGATTAAATAATCCATGATAGGCGCGGTCAGCTAAATTAAGCCCGCCCGTCATGACACCAAACGCGGGCATGATGAGGCGCTGACCATCGCAAGCAAAGCATGGGCGGCGCACATTTTTGCTGCGCACACTGATCGTCGCACATGGGTGATAATGGCCCGAGATTTCCGCCGCCTTTTCTTGAGGATTGGCGATGTGGCGCAGAACAATGCCAGCCAATGACAATTCGTTCGCGCACTCACCGGGCAAATGCTCTGGCGGGGAGGGGTCATGGTTGCCAGTTACCCAAATAAAACGCCGGTTTTTTGCCAGCTCGTTGATTTGGTTTATTGCGCTGTCCGCAAGACGATGACTGCCTTGGTCATCATGAAAACTATCCCCGAGACTGATGATGATATCGGGAGCATATTTCTCGATCAGCGCACCCAGCCTATCCAAGGTTGCCGCCGTATCGTAGGGAGGCAAAAACTGCCCGCGCCGCGCGAAGGAAGAGCCTTTTTCCAAATGCATATCGGACACAATAAGTGCGTTAAAATCTTGGAGGAATAAAACCCCAGCTGGATCCAGCAGCATATTCTGACCGCCAAATCTCAAAGCAAATGCCTTGCCACTGTGTGTGTCACTGATGGATTTTAACGCCGGTCGCACGCAAGTTTATCCTTTAGAAAAATTGTCCCATGGCTTCCATCACCAGCGCCTCGGCGCTCATCGCTGCTTCGGCCATCAATGCGTCGCTTGTCTCTTCTGATGCGATGCTTTCCTTACCCACTTCCAGCATAACAGGAACCGCTAAGGGCGAAATCTGTTCCAAGTTCTTGTGGATGATTTTGCCTTTGATACGCGCCAGCAGCGCGCCAACCCGTGCCACATCCAAAAATCCAGCGCGGGCGTCACTGCGCGTTGCCTGCATCAAAATATGATTTGGCTCATGGCTGCGCAGCACATCATAAATCAAATCGGCAGACACCGTCATCTGGCGCCCGGATTTTTCCTTGCCGGGATGTCGCTTTTCAATGAGCCCTGCAATCATGGCACATTGGCGAAATGTGCGTTTGAAGATGAAACTCTCGTCTAGCCATTCTTCCAGATCATCGCCGAGCATGTCTTCATTAAACAAGTCTCCAAGCCGCATGGTGGCATTATTGATCATCGCACCAAAGTCCCGCAGTCCCCAAATCGCCACGCAATAGTCTGACGCAACAAACCCGATGGGGCGGGCACCGGCGCGTTCCATGCGCCGGGTCAGCAACATGCACAGCGTTTGGTGCGCGAGGCGTCCTTCAAACGCATAGGCGACCATATAAAAGCGATCACCGCGCGGGAAGGTTTCTACCAGCATTTCGCCCGCCTTTGGAATGACCGAGAAATGCTTTTGATAGCCAAGCCACTGCGACACTTGGGTGGGCAGCTTGTCCCATGTTTCGGGCTTTTCAAGCATGTTTCGCACTTGCTCTGACAGATAGGTGGTTGTTGGAAATTTTCCGCCCGCATAATAGGGAATTTTGGCGTCCAGACTTTGCGCGTTGGACACATAACATTCGTTTTCGCGGATGCCCTCAAAACGAAGTACTTTGCCGGCAAATAAAAACGTATCGCCGGGCATCAGCGTTTCTAAAAACAGCTCTTCAATTTTGCCAAGCGTTGGCCCGCCGCGCATCGCGTTGCTGGCGGGTTGTCCTGGTTTTCCCGGTTGTCCGGGTTTACCAGAATTGCCGCTGCCAGTTTTTGCCCGCGTCATGCGGATGTTCAGCATGGGCGCTTCAATAATCGTACCGGCGTTGAGACGGTATTGCTGCGCGACCGACGGATGGGTGATCCGCCAACTGCCGTCCGCCGTCTGGCGGATGCGCGCATAGCGCTCATAAGCGCGCAGCGCATAACCACCATTGGCGACAAATTGCAGGCATTCATCAAATGTCTCGCGCGGTAAATAGGCGTAGGGCGCGGCGGAAATAATCTCCCCATAGAGCGCATCGTCAAAAAACGGACCCGCGCAAGCCGCCCCCAATATATGCTGGCACAGCACATCCAGCGCGCCATTGCCCACGGGCGGCGTATCTTGCGCGCCCAAATAATTGGCATCGAGCGCCGCTTGGCACTCCATCACTTCAAAACGGTTGGCAGGCACGAGAATAGCGCGCGAGGCCTCATCCATCCGGTGATTGGCGCGGCCAATGCGCTGCGCCAGCCTGCTTGCGCCCTTGGGCGAACCGATGTGCAGCACCAAGTCCACATCGCCCCAGTCAATACCCAGATCAAGCGTCGACGTCGCAACGACGGCGCGAAGCGCATTCTTCTGCATCGCTTCTTCCACGCGGCGACGCTGGCTGACATCCAGCGACCCATGGTGCAGCGCAATTGGCAGGCTGTCTTCGTTAATCGTCCAAAGCTCGCGGAAAATCAGTTCCGCCTGACTGCGCGTGTTGACAAATATCAGCGCGGTTTTGTGCTGCTTGATCGCGGCCAGCACATCTTCCATCGCATAGCGCGCCGAATGGCCCGACCACGGGATGCGGTTTTCCGATGTTAGAATGGTGATGTTGGGTTTGGCGCCGCCGTCGACCATCACCAGTTCTGAGCGCTGATCTTCATCTATTTTTTGCGGCACAAGCCAGCGGCGCAAATCATCCGGATCAGCCACCGTTGCGGACAGACCAATCGTCTGTATGGATGGTCGCAGTGCCCACAGCCGCGTCAATGCAAGGGACAGAAGATGCCCACGTTTTGACGTGACGAGCGAGTGCAATTCGTCAAATATCACATAGCGCAGATCGCCGAAAAACCGGTCTGCATCCTTGTGTGAGAGAAGCAAGGACAATTGCTCTGGCGTGGTGAGCAAAATGTCGGGCGGGTCAATTTTTTGGCGCTGACGTTTTGAGGCGGGCGTATCACCGGTGCGCGTTTCTACCCGCACTGGCAAATTCATTTCCATGATGGGCGTGCCGAGATTGCGCTCGATATCGACGGCAAGCGCTTTCAGCGGCGAAATATAAAGCGTGTGAATGCCGCGCTTAATCTCGCCCGGCTTTGGCTTGTCGCGGCGCACGATATCAACAAGTGCGGGCAGAAATCCGGCGAGCGTTTTGCCCGCGCCCGTCGGCGCAATCAGCAGCGTGGATTTCCCAGCTTCCGCATTGGCCAGCAACTCCAACTGGTGCGCGCGGGGCTGCCAGCCTTTGGCCGAAAACCAGCCCATAAATTGCGGTGGCAGGTGAAATGCTGCAGCGCTTTCAAGCGTGGTGGTGTTGGCCAAGTTCATCGCGCGAAAGATAAGGCGCAAATCACCGTTCGCCAAGTTGAATTGTTCACGGTTCGGTTTAAGTTAGCCCTATGCGCCCTGAAGATTTGCTCCGCCCAACGCCGAAAGGCCTTTATTGCCCGCCGGGCGATTTTTATATTGATCCGGTGCGTGCCGTCGATCGCGCGCTTGTCACCCACGGCCACGCAGACCATGCGCGCGCGGGCAACAAACATGTTATCGCCACCAAGCAAACGCTCGACATCATGGCGATTCGCTATGGCGCAAATTTTGCTGAAACAACGCAAAGCGCTGAATTTGGCCAAGTGATGGATGTGGGCGGCGTAAAAGTCTCGTGGCATCCCGCTGGCCATGTGCTGGGTTCGGCGCAGATTGCCGTGGAAAAAGACGGGCTAAAGATCGTCGCATCGGGCGATTATAAGCGCCGCCATGATTTGACGTGCGAAAATTTTGAGCTGGTCAAATGCGATATTTTTATCACCGAGGCGACCTTTGGCCTGCCCGTTTTTCGCCATCCCGATGATGGTGATGAAATTGCAAAACTGCTCAAAAGCGTGGCGCAATTTCCCGAGCGCGCGCATCTGGTGGGTGCCTATGCGCTGGGCAAAGCGCAGCGGGTGATCGCGCTCATTCGCGCGGCGGGATATGATGAGCCGATTTATATCCATGGCGCGATGCAAAAACTCTGCGATTATTACGTGAGCCAAGGCATTGATTTGGGGCCGCTGGAAAGCGCCACAATCGACCGGGCGGACCGCGAAAAATTTGCCGGCAAAATTATTGTCGGCCCGCCGTCAGCTTTTGCCGACAAATGGGCGCGGCGATTTCCCGATCCGGTGACGTGTTTTGCCTCCGGCTGGATGCGTGTGAGCGCGCACCAAGCAGCGCGGGGTGGAATTGCCGCTGATATTGTCAGACCATTCGGACTGGGATGAACTGACCACAACGATCAAAGAAACAGGCGCGCGCGAGGTCTGGGTGACCCACGGGCGCGAGGAAGCGCTGGTGCGCTGGTGCGCGCTCAACCAGATCCGCGCCAAACCGCTGAATTTGGTCGGCTATGAGGACGAGGCGGATTTTTATGAAGCCCTTTGCTGAACCTCTCGACCGCCTGGATTTATAACGCCGTCGCGCAATGCCAAGCTGCGCCTGCTGGTTGATTATTGCCGCACCACGCCAGACCCAGACCGTGGCTATGCCATCGCGGCGATTACGCGCGATCTTGAAATCCCATCCGTTAAACCGGCGATGATCCGCGCGTTGGTGGAAACGCGCATCGACCCGGTTTTGTTTGGGTACTCCTACGATTTTGTGGGCGATATGGCCGAAACCGTCAGCCTGATTTGGCCAGCGCAGCCGACTTTATCTGCTGTAGGAACATTTCCTCCGCAAGAGGGGAAACAGGCGGCCAGTATCTCGCTCTCTACCATCGTCACAACCCTGCAAAACGCGACCCGCGCCGAGGGGCCGAAAATGGTGGAAGCATGGCTGGATAAGCTGGATGCTAATGGCCGCTACGCGCTCTTAAAGCTCATCACTGGCGGCATGCGCATCGGCGTTTCATCGCGGCTCATCAAACAGGCGCTTGCGGATTTTGGCAACAAAGATGTGACCGAAATTGAAGAGCTTTGGCACGGCTTAAAACCGCCCTATCCCGAACTGTTTGCATGGCTGGACGGCAAATCTGCTAAGCCGGTTAATTTTGCGGCATCGCCGTTTCGCCCCGTGATGCTCGCCACCCCTACCGACGCCGAAGAACTGGCGAAATACGATCCCGCCGATTATATTGCCGAATGGAAATGGGACGGCATCCGCGTTCAAGTGACGTGTGAAAATAGCGTGCGCCGCATCTATTCGCGCACAGGCGATGATATTTCTCAATCGTTTCCTGATTTGCTGGGTGCGATGGATTTTGAAGGTTCGCTCGATGGCGAGTTGTTGGTTGGGCGCAGCGAAAATAAACATATCAAAGTTGGCACATTTTCCGATCTTCAACAGCGCCTAAACCGCAAAACTGTTTCGGCTAAAATGCAAGCGCAATATCCGGTCTTTGTGCGCGCCTATGATGTGTTGCAAGATGGCAGGAAAGATTTACGCAAACTGGCTTTGATGGAGCGGCGTTTGCGGCTGCAAGATTTTGTGGCGCAGCTCGATCCGTCGCGGTTTGATTTATCGCCTATGCTTGAATTTGAAACATGGGATCAAATCGCCGCGATGCGTATGTCGCCGCCCGATCCGATCATCGAAGGCGTGATGCTTAAACGCAAAGACGCCGCCTATGTGCCCGGCAGGCCTAAAGGACCGTGGTTTAAATGGAAGCGCAATCCGATGCTGATCGACGCCGTGCTGATGTATGCGCAGCGCGGGCACGGCAAGCGGTCGAGTTTTTATTCTGACTACACGTTCGGGGTTTGGTCCGGCGATGCGGACAATCCGCAGATCGTGCCCGTGGGCAAAGCCTATTTTGGATTTACCGATGATGAGCTCAAACAAATCGATAAATATGTGCGCGATAATACGATTGAGCGCTTCGGCCCCGTGCGCTCTGTGCGCGCCGAACCTGACCATGGCTTGGTGTTAGAGATCGCCTTTGAGGGCCTCAACAGATCGCCAAGGCACAAATCGGGCGTTGCCATGCGCTTTCCGCGCATAGCGCGGTTGCGGTGGGATAAGCCAGCGCGCGAGGCAGATTGGTTATCGACGCTCGAAACAATGTTGGATTAGATCTATATTTTTCATTGCTCTGCCATATTTAATGTCTATCTTCATCGTTAGCTGAGGATGTATGATGCAAACACAACACTTTTTGGGCGACACGGTCGGACGAACCATCGTAAAATTGCTGGTGATATCGATACTCGTCGGCATGACCATGAGCGTGTTTGATATTGCGCCATTTGATGTGGTTTACGCCGTGCGCGACTTTTTTGTTCGACTCTGGGAAAGCGGTTTTGCTGCCCTTGGGCGTTTTGGCGACTGGCTGATTTTGGGCGCAAGCGTGGTCATTCCCGTGTTTTTGATTTTGCGCGTTTTGAACTACAGGCGCGGATAGATTTGAAATGTTTACGCGTCGAGCGCTTATACAAGCATCACTTATCCTACCATTTGCTGCGATTGGTACGCCAGCTCATGCGGATACACGGCGCTCAAGCGCCGTTGTAACGGTGCAGGCGCTTGATCGTATAAATCAGTTTCGCGGTAAAAATGGGCTAGAACCGCTGATCATAGACCCACGGGCGGAGCGCGCGGCCTTAGAACATAGCGTCGAGATGGCGCTGCTCGGCGAGCTGTCTCACAAGAATTTTAAAACGCGTTTGGCCAACGCCCAAATCGTGACGCCATCTGCAGAAAATGTCGCCGCTGGCCAACAAACCATCGCCAAAGTTTTAAGCGATTGGGAAAAATCGCGCGATCACCGCAAAAACCTGCTCGGCGCTTATAATAGAACCGGGCTGGCGGTGGCGCGAAATGCCAATTCCGGCAACACGCCCTACTGGACGCTTATTCTTTCGGTTTAAAGCAAAACCTTTTAGCGTGCGAATTCTGCCGCAACGCGGTGGAGGATCGCGTGGCGCTCGGCAAGAGCCGCCACATCGTGTGAATAGCCACCGCCAATTACGCCGCAAACGGGAATGCCGCGCGCGCGAAAATGCGAGATCACCATGCGTTCGCGCTGTTCGATGCCGTAATCTGTGAGCGACAGACGGCCGAGGCGGTCATCTTTATGCACATCAACGCCCGCATTATAAAACACTAAATCGGGCGCAACGCGCATACGCAGCTCTTCAAGGGCAAGCGCCAGTGTTTTGAGGTAAGCGAAATCTTCGACGCCGTCGGCCAGTCCGATATCCATATCCGAGGCATGCTTTTGGTGCGGATAGTTTTTTTCCGCATGCATGGACATGGTGAAAACACGCGGATCGCCTTCAAAAATTTCTGCCGTGCCATCGCCCTGATGCACATCAAGATCGACGACTAATATGGTGTTCACCGCGCGGTCGGCCAGCAACACCAGCGCCGCAACGGCAACATCGTTAAACGTGCAAAAGCCTTGCCCATGATTTTTGCCCGCATGGTGACTGCCCCCGGCGGTGTTGCAGGCGATGCCGTTTTCCAGCGCCAATTGCGCGGCCATCACGGTGCCGGTGGTTGCACATTGCGCGCGAATAATCGCCTTATCGGTCATCTCAAATCCGACGAGCCTTTGGATCGGTTGCGGCACATCAAAGGCGTAGACCTGATCAACATAGGTGGATGCGTGCGCCAGCTTTACCCAATTGATCGGTGCCGGTGCAGGAACATGGAAGCTGTCGCGGCTGGCCAAACCATCGCGCAACAAGACATCGGCCAAGAGGCGATACTTGCTCATGGGAAACCGGTGCCCAACGGGAAATTCTGCATCATAGGCGGGAGAGTGAACGATGGGCAGCGGCATGTAACAAGAGATAGTTTGCGCGGTCAAAAATGCAATCGCCTGCGTTTGATGCGTTGCCCTTTCGCTATTGAAGGTCGCTAGCGCCCTTTGTTTGCCCATTCATCGACGGCATTATCACGCAAATCGCCGATATGCGATGCACCTTGGCTATCAAGCAACTTGGAAAGCCCGCGATTGATGTCATTGGCAATTGTTGGTCCGCGGTAGATCATGCCCGTGTAGACCTGCACCAAATCTGCGCCTGCCTGAATTTTTGTGAGAGCCGTTTCAGCGCTATCGACACCGCCAACGCCGATAAGGGCAAGGTCTTTGCCTGCCCGCTGCCGTGTTTTGGCGAGCATTATGGTAGAGCGCTCAAACAGCGGCTTGCCGGAAAGGCCACCCGCTTCTTGGGAGGGGCGCGAAAGCATAGAGCGATCGATGGTCGTGTTTGAGACGATCATCCCGTCGATCTTCTTATCCAAAACAACGGCGATGATATCGTCGAGTTCAGTGTCGGTTAGATCTGGTGCGATTTTCAAAAAAATCGGGATTGACGGCTGCTTTTGCGTGGTCATCGCGCCGCGCGCATCCACGATCAACTGCATCAGATTGCTCAACTGATCGCGCGCTTGCAGATCGCGCAGGCCCGGCGTGTTGGGCGATGAGATGTTGACGGTAAAATAATCGGCAAACGGATAAAACGCTTTGATGCCGCGTACATAATCATCTGCGCGGTCGGCGCTATCTTTGTTCGCGCCGATATTGATGCCGATGCTTCCAATGATACCATTTTTACGGCGGCGAGCCTTAAGGCGTTCAATCGCTGCGGCGTGGCCTGCATTATTAAAACCCAACCGATTGATGACCGCTTCGTCGGCTGGAAGCCGGAAGATGCGCGGCTTTGGGTTGCCAGTTTGAGCAAGCGGCGTAATCGTTCCCACTTCGGTAAAGCCAAAACCGGTGGCAAGAAGTTCGTCCGGCACTTCAGCGTTTTTATCAAACCCAGCGGCAACACCGATGGGATTGGCGAAGTCCAGTCCGGCAACCTTCCGGTGAAGACGGGGATCGCTGTGAACCGACCTTGTGCGCACTGCACCGAGTTTCAGTGCTTTAATTGCCAGACCATGGGCGGTTTCCGCATCGAGCGTAAAACTTAAATTACGACCGACCAAATTCCACATCGAAAAAGGTTTATTCATCGGGCGACCTCAAACATCAAAGTCGGCGGGAAAAATATGCATCTGGGTTTCACTTAATGGAAGTTCGCGCACCCATTCCACATGGGCAAGATCAAGTGCCGCATAAAGATGCGGGAACAGTGCGCCACCGCGCGATACCTCATAAATCAGCGCATCGCCAAGATGAGTTTCATCGACCGCAATTAGCAGCAAATCGCGTTGGCCCGCAAAGTGTTTAGCGGCCGTTTCTCGCGCTGTTTCAGCGGTAGAGAAATGGATATAACCGTCGGCCAAATCTATTGGCGCACCCATAAATTTACCGGTTTTTTCCGCCACAGCCCATTGCTCACGCGTGGCGATTTTGTAGATTAGTTTTGAAGTCATGGCTGTCTCGTAAAGTTTCCACGAAAAATGAAAAGTCAATATTTGTTGTTTTAGTCAAAAAACGAACGCATTAGACATCTATGAAGACAAAATAACTAAATTGATAAGGACTGGTTCTATGAATTTTAACAAAATTGCCCTCGGCGTGTTTTTAAGCGCAGTTATGCTCGCAGGCGGTAACTCGGCAGCTAGCGCACAAAGCGGTCGGTTCGTAATGGAAAAAACGGAAAATGGCTATGTGCGGATGGACACACAGTCGGGAACGATGTCGATATGCGAAACCGCTAATGGCCAAATTGTATGCAAAATGGCCGCCGATGAACGCAGCGCCTTTGATGCAGATATCGCCGCACTGGAAGACAGAATTGCAGCGCTGGAGGCTAAAATAGATGGCGGTGCGGGAATTGTCGCAACCGATAAAAACGCCCTACCAAGCGAAGAAGAGTTTGAGCGCGGTCTCAGCTATATGGAAAAATTCATGCGCCGCTTTATGGGTATCGCCAAAGAGTTGGACACCGATCCTAGCCGAGGAGCATCAGGTTCCAAATTGGATGCCTAAGTACCAAGCAACGCTGTCTAGCTGGTCTTTGCTTCACTCGGCTTTGATAAGCATAACAGAAAAGTTTTAATCAAGTGAATATGGCTTGTTTTTAGCACCAGTTGCGGCTGGACACGCGAAAATTTAGTGTTATAACCCGCCCACCCAACTGGCAGATTGCCTTTCGTGCCCGAGTAGCTCAGGGGTAGAGCAGCGGAT
>JAXHNY010000037.1:0-13162 GCA_034519905.1 Ahrensia sp. | reverse complement strand
TAGTTACGTATTGCTGCTTGCCCAAGCCTCATGTTCACCGGCAAGATCAGCTTCCAGCACTTCTTTTACCGTCTGACCAATACGTAAGGGTGCTACATCCTGCGCGTTTGGATGACCTTCCAAAAATATAATACGCGCCATAATTTTATCTGCGTGCTGCATTTCTTCAATCGATTCTGCGCGCTCTTTTTTGGCTAGCTTGGCATAGCCCCAGTCTTCTAGCAGCCGGTAATGAACCCAATATTGATTGATCGCGCCCAGTTCTAAAAATAGCGCCTCATTCAAACGCTCGATAACTTCTGCCTTACCCTTCATGCCTCACACCTTCGCAAACTAGATTTTGCCACTCTGCGTGTATTAAGCCGCTTTGCTCTGCGAGGCAATCAGTCTTTGTTGGATGCGCTGTGCGTCCAACTGGCACAGGGTGTCGCGTGTTTTAGCAACAAAGATAAGTACTTCAGCTTCGGGTGTATCATTTTTCCGGTGCCATGCTTCAACGCAATCGACAATGATGGCAATAGCATTGGGGAAACACCGGCAACATTTGCCGCGCTTTTCCATAGCGTGATAAACCATGCCGACCGTGATGAGCTGCCAAGCGTCCACGTCGAGAAAGTCGTGCACGACCCCCTCGATGTCAGATTTCGTAATGATGTTACAATGGCAGACGATCATAGTAGGCGCGCACCCTCTATTGGAATACGGCGTTCGGGTTATCGAGAGAATCTGAACCCTCAAGCTCAATCGTACCCAAATCTAAAGCCGCTATCACCCGTTCGATAGACCGTGTCTGAGCCACCAAACCATCAATCGCCGCTTGAACAGTGTTGTTGCCTTCGGAATTGCCTGTTGCGATCATTTGATCATATGCTTCAGTTGTCTCAGCACGTGTTGCCATGGCTTCCATAGCCGCTACCGTAGCATCCAAATTCGCTTTTAATTCCCCGTCTACGCCTGCGTCTTTTGCTGCAACAAGCGCCGACAATGACGGACCAGATAACACTGTCCCGTCTATGCGCTTGTAAGTGCCATTGTAAACGTTGCGAATTCCAACGGCGTCATAAAGATGGGAATTGTGTGTGTTATCCGAAAAACAGTCGTGCTCTTCTTCCGGATCGCCGAGCAAAAGACCGAGTTTCATGCGCTCACCGGCAAGTTCGCCATAAGACAGCGAGCCCATGCCTGTAAGAATTGTCGTCAGGCCGCCTGCAACGCCTTTTGCGTTTAGCTCCACACGTGCCGCACCGCCTGCCTTCCAGTTTGCTGACATTTCTTCAAGGTCAGCAACCAAAAGCTCGGAGGCTGCCAGAAGATAGTCGCGGCGACGGTCACAATTGCCATTTGAACAATCTGTCAGACTGAAGTCGGTCGCTGGTCTTGAGCCTGCACCTTTGCCATTGCCATTCAAATCTTGCCCCCAGAGTAGAAACTCGATTGCGTGGTAACCGGTGGCAACATTCGCTTCAATGCCGCCTGCTTCATGCAGTGTTTGCGAAATGAGTGTTGGCGTGATATTCGCTGCGTCCACCTTTTCACCATTGATCATAATCATGGGGTTGGCGATCACATTGGCCGTAAACAAGGCATTTTCGTCGCTTTCAGCGCCGTAATAGCCAGCATCAACGTAGTCGATTAAACCTTCGTCGAGGGGCCAAGCGTTTACGCGACCTTCCCAATCATCCACGATGGCGTTACCAAAACGATAGACTTCGGTTTGCATGTACGACGGACGTGACGCAAAGTAAGCATTCTTTGCCGCAAGCAATGTAGCATCTGAAGGCGCCGCAAGGAACGCCTTGATCGCCTCATCCATCATTTTGGCGGCGCTAAGCGCATCCGCATATTTCGCCTCCGCGATATCAGCATAATGTGAAATAACTGCTTCGGGCGTCACATCAGCGAAGGCTGAGCCTGCTACGGTTATTGTCAGTGACAGCGCTGTCGCGGCTAAGAGTAGATTTTTCTTGATCGAATTATTCATGTTATTTTCCATCGTTTAGTGAACAGTTGCGCTTTCAGGATTTGGACTTTTTTCAATGATCCACCGCACTGCGCCGGCTTCTATCGGCAGCAATTGCTTGCCGCCCAATTTTAACGCCATCGCAAACTCGGTTGCCGATGCAAGAACCTCAATTGCGCCTTTGGCAGAGGTGGTCGACGTCAAGGTGCTTGCACTTAAATAGGCGCTTTCCTCATCACCGTTTTGCAGGCTGGATATAAGAGCGAGCATCAGACATTCGTCGCGGCATAGATTTTTTGTGCCTTGGCAGTGAAATCGCAGCGGACATTGGGCGCAAACGCCCATCTTACGGATAAGATTTTCGAGCCCGCTCATCGCCATTAACGCGCATTTATGATCTAGCTTTTTGCTGAACTCATTCCAGATCGCCTCAAGTTTTGAGATGTCGCGGTCTGCTGCAAATGCCAACCATCCTCGATAACCGCTCAAAACGAGGCTTTCAGGGTCGCGCGCCAAATAACGGGTGGCGACATTTTGCAGGTTATTGTCCTGATCTTCAAATCGCACGGGTGCGGCTCCTAAAGTTGACAGCATCGGTAAACTATACAAATACTTGTGTCAAATAGTATAGTTTAGAATTGCTCTAAAATGGACACGCTGATGACCAAGCATTTTGTTTAGTTTCAGATAGACGCTAGTTTTACTTGTCCAACAGCGTGTTTGTCGGGGGAGCGATGGAATAATGTGCCATCGAGATCAAAAACTGACTGCACGAATGGGTCATCGTTGTTGCCTTCGCACAGAAGCATGGCTGCAATTCGCAGTTTCGACTTATTGGCTGCTTCTGCCGCTTCAAGGCAATCCAGCATATATCCTTCGTGCTGGGTCAATTGTTGCTGACAGCAGGGGCAAAAGGGGTTTTTGAATTGAAACACATTTGTTCGGCATAGTCGCATGGCGCGCACGGTGTCCATGCAAGCCCATGCAACGCTAGGGCCATCGCTTTTTCCAAATGCAGCTATAGCCACGTCCATTCCCGCTTCCCATGCGAATGACGCGCACTGGGCATGGGACGCGAAATAACAGCGCATAATGGTCAGCGCGTTGAAATGTTGGCGTGCAATATTTGAAAATCGAGCGTTCGGAATTGGATTTTTTGGTGCTCCATCGCGGCATTGATCTGACATATTTTACTCCCCATTTTCATTTTTATGGTTTAATTTTTGAAATTCTAGTTCGGCTGCGACGTAATGATCTGCAGCTGAATAGGCATCGCAACACGCGCACCCGATCAATTCGCATATGAGCTGGCGTGCTTCTAAATGTCTGGCTTCCAACTCTTTTTCATCCTCGATTCTGTCGTATGTTGCTGACCTGGTCATCACAAACTACCTCCTAAACGTGATAGGTATTTGGAATGTGCGCTGCGCCCCCGATGGCGGTTTGGGGAATGGCGCGGAACGACGGATATGAGACAGTGCAGCGCTATCGACAGCCGAATTGCCGGAACTTCCAGCCAATTGAACTGACGCAAGTCCGCCGTTTTCAGAGACTGTAAATTTGACTTGAGCTGTCCCGCTGCCTCCAATACGGGCTTGGCGGGTGCGCGATATTTTACTGCGTACCTTACCAGGATAGCTTGACACGGCTGCATTGCCGGCGGGTTTGTTTTCCGCTCTACCCTCGCCCCCGGATTTCTTGGTTGCGTTGGCCTGCTGGTTACCTTGGTTGCCGGAAGCTGTCTTCTTACTGGTCTTGCTTGCGGTTTTAGCTGGACCCTTTTTCTCCTGCTTTTTAGGATCAGGTTTTGGCTTTAACTCCTCAGGTTTCTTACGTTCGGGCTTCGGCTTTGGTTTGGGCTTCGCTTTGGGCTCAGGCTCAGGCTTAGGCTTGGGTCTGGTTTCCGGTTTTTCAGCTTTTTTAACGACAACTGGTTTTTGCGGTCGCAGTTCAGGTATGGGCAACGGTTCAACCGTCTCACTAGTGGAAATGATCGGATCAGCCGAAGTGACTGCAAGGGCAGCGACCGTACTTGAGACATCAGCCGATTGTACTTCGGAGATTGCAGTTTCCGTCGTCTCAGTGACGGCCGGTAGTGGCTCCTGCGCCACTTCCTCCACCGCCGTTTCAGCTTCCACTTGCTCGGCGGCTTCGATGACTTTTTGCTCCACCGGCGCGACCGTATCGATTGATGCCTCTTCAATTGATTCTTCGAGCGCTTCTTGCACAGCTTCTTCGGGCACTGGTTCAATCTCGTCTACTTGCTCGCCAGCAAGGACAGCATTATCGAAAGCTTCACCTTCAAACACGATACCGGATAATTCTTCGCCTTTGATTTGTATTACTTCTTCCGGTAGTCCTAGAAATGACGACGCGGCCAAGTGAATGCCCATAGAGGCAAACAGCGCTAGTCCGTATCCGGCATACCGAAAACTCATTGGGCCACATCCGCCAAGGTAATGAGCCGGATTTCGCCAACACCATTGGTTCTAAGGTCATTCACCGTCTCGATTAATTTTAAACCGGCAAGATTTTTATCTATCGCCAGACGGAAAGGTGTTTCTAAATCACCGCCGCGCTCACGCCACCGCAACACAGCATCGCCCAATGCAATGGGTTCTCCGCTCCACGTTGGCGTGCCGTCTTGGCGAAGAAACAGCATATCGGGCGGCGGCGTACGTACTGCGTTTGTGACGTTGACGAGTTCAACTTCGCGGTCAGGCGATGGCGCCAACGTCCCCGCGATGAGAAAAAATATCAACATCAAAAACACCACATTAATCAGCGCGATGGTATTTTCCGGATGTGACCGAGCCTTGGGGCGCTTTACCTGCATCATTGGCCTTGCCTCGCCACGACAACCCCAATGCCGGTCGCGTTAAGCGACTGCAATACGGGAACAAGGTCCTGTGCCACAATTTCACTATTCACGATCACCATAACAGCTTTGCCGCCATTTTCTTGCAACGCGGTGACGCGATCCTCTATTTCGTTGGCGCTAACAGAAACAGCTTCTCCGTTGAAAAGCACGTTTGCGCCGCTAAAAGTGATGATGGCATCGGGTTGGCCTTTATTAGCGTTCGCACCTGCACCCCCGCCCCCAATGCTGACTTCAGAAAAACGCGAAAAAGTGGACGACAGCATAAAAAATAACAGCAAAAGAAATATCACGTCGATGAGCGGCGTGAGGGCAAGCTTGCGTCTACGCTTGATGGGCGCACTATTCAGCAATCGCCATTTCTCCTGAGCCAAACGCGCCCGCTAATTTCGCCGGCATAAATGTTGTGCGCGGCGACAAAATATCAGCGACGACGGTTTCAACCGCCATCCGTTCGTTTTCAACACGCGTCTCAAGCCATGTCAAAACGATCGATACGGGCATGGCAACTGCTAGCCCGGCGGCCGTCGTCAGAAGTGCTACCCATATGCCGCCAGCAAGAATAGACGGATCAACCACACTGCCCGCCTCTTGCAGGCTTCGAAACGCATCAATCATACCAAGCACCGTTCCAAAAAGACCAAGCAGAGGTGCCATTTGGGCCACAGCATCCAAGAAACGAAAACCCGATTGCAGGCCATGCAGATCGGCATTGACGTCTCGTGAAAGCGCTTCCTCGATCTCGTTTTTCGACAGCCGATTTTCCATCGACAACATAAGCGCACTGGCAATAGCGCGCGCGGATGGACTTTTCCCGCGCCGTGCGATTTCAATGGCTTCGCGCGGCCTGCCGTCACGCCAACATTCAACGGCCTTTCGCGCGAGCGCTTTTGTGCCGATGCCGCGCTGCCAAAACTGGAAAACCTTGGCCAGAATCACTGCCAAAGCGATGATTGAAACCGCAAACAAAATAGCAACAACGGGCCCACCAAGAGTGAGAAATGAGCGGATCAATTCAATTGTGTTGTCAAAGAAGCTCATTATCGGTCAACTCTTTCTATTTTTTGCAACGCGCTAATTTAATTTCCGAATTGGATGTTGGTCTTGTTGCCGATTTTGAGGACAAGCTCACAATTGGCCGCAACTTCAGAAGGCTGCGCTGTCGCGCATTTTGAAATCCGGTTGACCAAAATTCGCGAAATGTTAAGGCACTGATCGGCCTTGAGGTCGAAACGGCGCACAATGGTTTTACCATTGTTTAGAGCGCCGAAATCAAACGAACTCATCTGCTCGATAAGACCTTCCTTATTGAAAAGGACGAACTCAAAGCCGATACCTGACAGGTCGCTGCCGATGGTGTTTTGGGCTACAAAACTGGCGCGGCAAGCGCTTTCCACTTGTTCAAGCCGGTTGAGTTCTAAGTAAAGTTGCGGAGCACTGCCAGTGGTCTGCGCCTGCGCTTCGGTAGTGGACCAACTACAGACCGCTAGAGTTAGACCTGCGAGAGGAAGTCGCAGTTTTTTTGGCAGGCTCCGCATCAGGTTGCAAGCACTTTGCTTGGTCATTAGATCCCCTTAGAACTTTATCGTATAGCCCAACGATGCCTTGAAAGTCCGGCCTTTTGCCGGTCCAGTAGCATCGAGATACTCTTGGTATTGCTGATTGAAAAGGTTTTCTACGCGGGCAGTCGCTTCAAGCCCTTTAAGCATCCCCTCCTGGGGCTTCCAAGACACAAAAACGTCGTGTTTGTTAAATCCTTGATAACGAAGCCCGCTTGTAGTAGTGCCCACGGGCACACGGGTCTGTGCTGCGGCAAAACGAGCGTCCCACCCAAATCGAAGATATTGTTCAGGTAGCTTCCCACCTATTGTCAAAGAAACCTCATCTGGCGCAATATTTGGCAGCCAAGCGCCAGTTTGAGCGTTTTCTCCACGAATGAGCGATGCCGCAACACTTGTAAAGAACCGTTCGGAATCGTAATTTCCCTCAAGCTCCACGCCGTAGAGTTTAGCTGCACCGACATTCATAAAATCATTATTAGTACCGCGAGCGATTAGGTTGGTGACTTCGTTGTAAAAACCAGTAACCTTATACGAGAGTTTGTCGTCCGAAAGGAAAATGCCGTCGATATCTTGCCCAAAGCCACATTTCAAACGAGTTTGCGCGCTCTTTATCGAGAAAGTTTTGCCCGTCTGCAATTATAGGACCAAAATGGTCAAATTCTTCGTCCCCTGACGGCATACGCTCGGTGTAAGCATAAGAACCAAAGACGAAGAAATCGTCGGTTATATCATAGAGCACTGCAAGTTTTGGCGCAAAAGCTACATCTGAAACACCAGAGTAAGCTGGTTGAGCAGTTGTCAGCGTACCAGAAGGAGACAATTCTTGCCAGTCAACCCGCACACCGCCAATTACCGATAGCTTTTCATTCCATGTGAATTCATTTTGAGCATAGATGCCAAATGCCCGCTGATCATATTCAGCGTGGTTTGAAGAGGCACGTCCTGACAGGAAGTTATCGCGCCTACGCTCATGATATCGACCGGAAGCGCCGATGGTTAGGAAATTCTTGTAATTATCGCCGATGGTTTCAAAGGTATTTTCTAATTTTCCATCATAATAATCATAAGAAAAATCCGCAGAAATGAAGCCTGGATCGGTTTGTACATTTCTAGTCTGCGACCACGAAAAATTAGCTTTCAAATCCAACCAAGGATTGTCGCTTGCTTTATCTTCATATGAAATCGTTGCGGTCTTATCGAATGTTTGACGAGGTATTAATTTCGGGTTGAATGGATTAGTGTCAGTCGGTGCGCCGCCGGGTGTGTTGGTACTCAGTCCATCAGAGGTAGTTTGGCTGTAAGCGATCCGAACTATTCTTTCTTTTTCTGGGTTAAGATAAAACGTACCTTTCGCGAGAAATGATGGTGCAGTAATCGAGGTACCTAGTCGCTCCCGACCGTCACTGGTGATGATGTTTTTGAAATCGGTATAATTCGCGCTAGCAAGAAACTCGGCGCTGTCACCCATGCGTAGCGCAAGTATGGCCGATGCTTTGTAGCCTTTTTGGTTGCTATCACCGGTCATTTTTATCTTAAGCGCACCAGTGTCTCCGTCTTCAAGGAAATCCGACGCGTCTTTTGTTGTGAAATTAATTACACCACCCAGAACACCAGAGCCATAAAGCGTACCTGCCGCTGGTCCACGCAATACTTCTACGCGTTTGTAGAGATCCAAATCCGAAAGGAACCCACCCATGCGGTAAGACTCGTAATACTTAGTCGCTCCATCAACATTGACTTGCACGCGACCTTCTTGGCTCGATCCCACAGACTCTGGGCCGAAGCCGCGAATATTGAAATTCTGTCCAATTGGATTGGATGCATTGCCGGCCGCGTTGAGACCAGGTATTTTTGAAGCAAGAGCTGCCGCGGAATCAGGAATCTGCTCGTCTATATCATCTTGCTCCAAAACCGTCACAGCTGCAGGCGTATCTGTCGCAATTTAGCCTTTCCGAAGCCTAAAATAAGCCTTTGTAAGAATGTTGGCTGCCCACTTCCTGCAGTTGCCGCTTCTTGTGAGATTGCTGCACTCGAAAACAGTATTGAAATTGCGCTGACTCCAGCCAGCATCACTCCGCGTCTCATATTCATTAGCCCCATTGGGTGCTCTCCTGCTCATTAATTTATGGAGGGCTGGCTGGCGGAAAGCTGGCTGGCGGTTTTTGGAGATTTGTTAACTTGACATTAACACTCCACTATTGCATCTGCTATTTAATGTGAGTAATAGAGTCAAGTATCAATCAAATATAATCGCAGCCAGCCAGCCAACTGCCAGCCCGATGCAAAACCAAATGAGTTTTTTATGGGAAGCCCAAATCAGGCGGGCGAAGCACCGTCTATAAAGAAGGACGGCATGGCGCTAACTAACAATAACCATACTTCCAGCAATCCCGTTTATTCGAGCGGCAGCTTGTTTTCCGGCAACAGCGAAATCACGATCAAGCATGGCACAGACCTGTATCGGCTCCGCATTACCCGGCAGGGAAAACTCATACTAACAAAATAGGAGGGAGTCTCGATGACTATATCAATCGCGCCAGAGCAAATCCGGCAAGCAAAGGAAGACCATGCGAAGATGCGCCCGCGTGATCTGGCAAAACAACTTGGCATTTCCGAAGCGCAGTATGTGGCCGCATGGCTAGGTGACGGCGTTCAGCAAATTACCACCGACTTTGATAAAATATTTCCAGGCCTCGCCGATGTGGGCGAAGTGATGGCGCTAACGCGCAATGAATATGCGGTGCATGAGAAAATCGGGATTTATGACAAATATATTGCCGGCAAGCATGCCGCGATGATGCTAGGCGCAAATATCGACACACGGATGTTTCCATCTCAATGGGCTTGTGGTTTCGCCGTGAAAGACAAGAGCGGTGAAACTGTCAAACATTCCCTGCAGTTTTTCGACAAACATGGAGAGGCAATACATAAAATTCACACGCGCCCCACAACGAACATGTATGCTTGGGGCAAGTTGGTTGAAGCGCTTGCTTTGGACGAAACTGCAGAATTGCCGGTATTTAAAGAAAAACAGCCTGATCACAAATTATATGATCCGGTGCCGGTTGATGAATTGCGCAGACGCTGGACGGCGATGACAGACACGCACCAATTTGTGAATATCTTGCGCAAACTCAACATCGAGCGGCTGGCAGCCGTTTCGCATGTAGGAGAGGATTTTGCATGGAGGGTCGATGCAAGCGCTGTAGAAGCGATGATGCGCCTGTCCGCATCTGAAAAGCTGCCGATCATGTGCTTTGTGGGAAATGACGGTTGCATCCAAATTCATTCTGGCCCCCTTGAGACCATCAACACGATGGGCCCGTGGGTTAATATTATGGATCCGACTTTTCACCTCCATTTGCGCGCTGATAAGATTGCGCAAGTTTGGGCTGTACGAAAGCCGACGGATAAAGGCCATGTCACGTCGATTGAGGTCTACTGTGCCAAAGGTGAACTCATCATTCAATTTTTTGGTAAGCGAATTGAAGGCCAAGATGAGCGCCAAGGTTGGCGCATGATCATCGAGAATCTGCCGAGAGTCAGATCAAAAGAGGCTGTCTGATGATAAATTTTAAATTGAGTTTTGCGCCCGTTCGGCCACTTCTGCTGATTGCTTCAATAATTGCGGCAGTCGCTCAAGTTTCTTCACCGGTATCGGCTGAAGAGACAATGGCAAATCGTATTGTCTCAATCGGTGGATCCGTCACCGAAATTCTCTATGCGCTCGATATGCAGGATAAAATTGTAGGACGGGACACCACCAGCAGCTATCCGCAAGCAGTTAATGCCATCCCTGATATTGGCTACATACGCGCCCTGTCACCGGAAGGCGTTTTGTCGGTCAATCCAGATTTGATTATCGCGTTGGATGGTTTCGGCCCGCCGGAAGCAAAAGCCGTAATCGAAGCCGCGGGCGTTAAATTGGCCGGGTATTCCGGATGGATATGATGCTGACGCGGTTGTCGCCAAAATCAACGATGTAGGCAAAAGCTGTGGGCGCCGTTGAAAAAAGCTGACACTTTGGCGAAAAATGTTTCTCTCCAGTTTGATGAGTTGGCCCGCAAGACCGAAAATATCAGCGAGCGCAAGAAAGTCCTCTTTATTTTATCCCTTCAAGACGGGCGCATAATGGCAGGTGGCAGTGACACCCATGCAGATGGCATCATACAGCTTGCCGGGGGGCAAAACGCGGTAAAAAGCATCAGTGGCTATAAGCCTGTTTCAAATGAAGCAGTAATTGAAGCTGCGCCGGATATTATCTTGATGATGGATCGGCGCGGCGATCACGCGGCCAATAATGATGAAATCATCAAGCATCCTGCTCTCTCTCAAACGCCAGCGACGAAAAACGGCAAGATCATCCGCATGAACGGTCTTTATATCTTAGGGTTTGGACCGCGCACAGCAGAAGCTGCGACGGAACTCTCAGCGGAAATGTACAGCGATCTATCCGTGAAAGCGAACTGATGGCACAAGCATTTGGGAGCAGTTTCGGTCAAATACGTTCCGTATCGCAACGCATGGACGGCGACCGCTCTGGCCTTGCAGTTGTTGTAATCGCAGTCCTGGCTTTCCTGATGTTTTTCACAGCCATTGGCGCTCTGTTTGTGGGCGCTTCCGAAGCTGCGGTTTTGGACGTTCTGCTGGCTCGCCTCGGGTTTTTGGATCGATCACTCTTGAAAGTCGCAGATATCGTTATCGTTGAGAATATTCGCATTCCAAGGATTATTCTTGGCATGTTTATCGGCGCAGGATTGGCCGTATCGGGCGCCGTCATGCAGGGCTTATTTCGCAATCCGCTTGCTGACCCCGGTATTGTCGGGGTGTCAGCTGGTGCTGCGCTCGGTGCGGTCTCTATTATCGTTATTGGCGGCACATTGCTGGCAGATTTTACCGAAACCGTCGGGGCATTTGCCTTGCCCGTAGCGGCATTTTTCGGCGCGCTTTTTGTGACAAGCGTTTTGTATGCGGTGGCAACGCGCCATGGCCGAACTTCAGTAGCAACCATGCTCCTTGCGGGCATTGCGATTGGTGCATTTTCCGGTGCATTAATCGGCATTTTTACCTTTATGGCCGATGATCTGCAACTTCGGGAATTGACCTTTTGGGGGCTTGGCTCGCTCGCAGGAGCCACATGGATGAAAATTTTCACCGCTGGCCCCATTATTCTGGTGGTGTTGTTTGCATCGCCATTTTTGGCAAAAAGCCTTAACGCGCTGGCACTGGGAGAAAATGCAGCCATGCATGTAGGAATACCCGTTCAGCGGATGAAAAATATTGCCATAATAATGGTTTCAGCTTCGACTGGGGCTGCGGTGGCTGTTTCTGGAGGCATTGGATTTGTTGGCATCGTTGTGCCTCATATTTTGCGCTTAGCGATCGGGCCAGACCATCGATATCTATTGCCCGCATCAGCGCTTTTC
This sequence comes from Ahrensia sp., assembly GCA_034519905.1. GTDB lineage: Bacteria > Pseudomonadota > Alphaproteobacteria > Rhizobiales > Rhizobiaceae > Ahrensia. The sequence goes on along the minus strand of JAXHNY010000037.1, from coordinate 1,336 downwards.
GGCGCTGTTTTTATCGTTTTAGCAGATTGTGTTAGTCGTATTATCGTAGCGCCGGCTGAACTGCCCATAGGCATTGTGACGGCAACCATCGGCGCACCGTTCTTCTTATGGATATTGCTGCGTCGTCGCGACATGATGGACATGTAGGTACGTTATGAAAGTTGAAGCCGACATTATTTCTGTTTCGTACGGTGCCAAACAAGCTCTTGGTCAAATGCAGTTTGATGCGCAAGCCGGAAAAATGACCATTATCATCGGCCCCAACGGGTCCGGTAAAACGACATTGCTGCGCACACTGTCCGGTGATTTGCCTTATCGCGGCACCATAACCGTCAATGGGAGCAATATAGCCAAAACAAAACCCGCGCAAATGGCCATGCAGAGGGCAATTTTGGCGCAGGAGACACTTTTGTCGTTTCCCTTTACTGTCGCCGAAATCGTGCGCCTTGGCATGAGTGTTTCCAAAGAGGGGCTGTTTGCCAAAAGTGAAACAAAGAACCGGATTGAGGCCGCACTCGAAAAAGTAGATTTGCGCGGCTTCTCTGGCCGATTTTATCAAGAATTATCCGGTGGGGAGCGCCAACGCGTTCAACTGGCGCGGGTGCTTTGTCAAATATGGGAACCGGTCAGTGAGGGCACACCACGGTGGCTTTTTCTCGATGAACCAGTCTCGAGCCTCGACATCAAACATCAATTACTGATTATGAACATAGGTGCCGATTATGCCAAACGCGGCGGCGGTGTAATCGCTATCATGCACGATTTAAATCTTACATCGATGTTTGCGGATAAAATTTACGCGATACACGAGGGACAGATTTTCGCCAGCGGAGCACCAAGTGATGTGCTCAACGACCGGATGCTCAGCCAAGTTTATGATTGTCCGCTAAGGTTCGGCTTTGCGCCAAAAAGCACTCTATTTGTGTTGCCGCAATCGGCTGGTTGAAGTGCCAGCTTTCATCTTACCTTTAGAATCATGCACGGCGGGTCAATACGTAACGGAAAAAAACGTGTTGGGAATCATTGTTAATATTGGGCAATTCAATTGAACTCACACAGTGCTTTGCTTGAGATTATCGGTATAATTCGCGGCATGGCCTTTGAGCCTAAAAAGTACAAATGCACATTTCAGATGACAATTAGAAACCAGCATGCGCACTGGTGATATGGGGAATGTCGAATGGCAAACGCATGAAACGTCCGGAACAATGCCAAAACGCGCTTGAATGGAAGATTGGAACAGCTGCTCGATCACTTTTTTGAAGCACTGTGGATGATGGATGGGAGTTGGATTTGGTATTGTTTGTCAGTGGGTTAGATGGTCGGGTAGTGAGTG
>JAXHNY010000058.1:0-28992 GCA_034519905.1 Ahrensia sp. | reverse complement strand
AGTGCTACGCTATTATCGACAATTTCTTTTGAGCTCGGCGCAATAATAACTTTAGGTGCTATATCGGTAAATTCGACATAGAGTACAGACGGCATGGAGCTATCTTGGAGGATAGTATAATCGGCCGATGCCGGAACCATAGCTGCCAAAGAAAGCAATCCGGCGGCGAAAAGTGATTTGATATGAAGCTTCATGGTTTATCCCTACCTTTTAAATTGTTTCGCTAAATCTATCCAAGTCAGGTTAGTGTTGCGTTTGGAAGAGTGGTTAACGAAAGGCAAATAGTTCGGCGTTGATGCTCTTACATTTGCAGGATAGAGAGCGTTATGTGCACTAATCTAACCCGCCAAATTTTATCAGTTGATTTGAGTTCACTTCAAAAGGCGCAAGCGCTTCTTGAGGCGGGTTGCTTTGTTGGGGTGCCCACGGAAACCGTCTACGGCTTGGCCGCCGACGCGACAAATGGAAAAGCGGTTGCACGCATATTTGAAGCGAAAGGCAGGCCGCAATTTAACCCGCTGATATGTCATGTCAGTAGCTTAGACATGGCGCAAGCGTTTGCGCAGTTCAATGATAACGCTTGCGCGCTTGCAGGCGCATTTTGGCCGGGACCATTGACGCTTGTTTTACCGCTAAAGGAAAATTCTGCCATTCATCCGCTTGTTACCGCCGGGTTGAACACTGTCGCGGTACGCTTTCCGCGTGGACCGATGGCAAATTTAATTGCCGCATTTGGCAAGCCGCTTGCAGCCCCAAGTGCAAATGCATCAGGCAAGATTAGTCCTACGACTGCAAAAGCGGTCCTCGATAGTTTGGGGGATAAAGTAGACCTCATTCTGGATGGTGGCGCTTGTGCGGTTGGGCTTGAAAGCACAATTGTAAAAGTCGATGGTGACAGACTTATTTTACTAAGACCGGGCAGCGTCACGCTCGCTGAAATTGAAAAAGTCGCACAGATGAATGTGTCAAGTGTCCAAAAAGATGCAACTATTCAAGCGCCTGGTATGCTTGCATCCCATTATGCGCCAAATGCAATAATGCGCCTAGATGTAAGTAGCGTCATGACAGACGAAGCATTTCTGGCATTTGGGCCGATTGATCCGGAAGTTTCGAAAAACGCTTTGGTGATTGAAAATCTATCGGCGAGCGGCGACTTGATCGAAGCGGCGGCCAATCTATTTTCTATGATGAGCAAGCTTGATCAATCGGGCGCGTTGTCCATCGCGGTTGCGCCCATTCCCATGGAAGGTATTGGTATTGCCATCAATGACCGACTTGCCCGCGCTGCGGCACCTAGAGAGCTTCTATGAAGCAAAATATAAGAGATCAGTTTATCGCTCTTGTTGGTGCAAACAACGCTGTTACGCAAGCATCTGACATTGCACCCTATTTGCGCGAATGGCGCGATCAATTCACAGGTAAGTCTTCACTTGTATTAAAGCCAAGCTCGACGGCCGAAGTCAGCCAAATCTTGGCACTGGCAACCAGTACAAAAACGCCCATCGTGCCACAAGGCGGCCATACGGGGCTGGTCGGTGGCGGCATGCCCGATATGAGCGGTAACGCCGTCATACTATCGACCGCACGGCTCAATAACATTCGCAACATAGATATTGCCGGCAATACGATAACGGTCGACGCGGGCTGTATCTTGCAGAATATTCAAACAGCAGCCGATAAGCGTTGGCCGGCTTTTTCCATTGTCCCTCGCCAGCCAAGGCACCTGCCAAATCGGCGGAAACTTATCGGCAAATGCAGGCGGCACTGGCGCGCTCGCTTACGGGGTGGCGCGCGATCTGGTGCTCGGCCTAGAAGTCGTTTTACCAACGGGTGAAGTTTTGGATGATCTCAACGCGCTGAAAAAAGACAATACGGGTTACAATTTACGCCATCTTTTTATTGGTGCCGAAGGCACGCTCGGAGTGATCACAGCCGCAGTACTCAAACTATTTCCCAAACCCAAGGGCCAGGTCACCGCATTTGTCGCACTGAGCACCCCTGCGGATGCGCTCGCAATTTATCAAGCGGCGCGGGATTTGGCAGGAAACTCTCTGACCGGCTTTGAACTTATTGCGCGTCTTGGCGTCGAATTTGCGACACAGCATATGCATGGCGTGCGTGATCCTCTCGATACGCGCTTCCCTTGGTATGCGCTGATCGAAATATCGTCTGGCGAATCTGAGGCTCACGCCAAACATTTGTTAGAGACCTTGCTCGAAACTGGTTTTAACGACGGTCACATTCTTGATGGCGTGGTCGCATCTTCAGTCGCGCAGTCAAAAGCATTTTGGCACTTGCGCGAATCCATATCCGAAAGCCAAAAGCCTGAAGGCGGCTCGTTAAAACACGATATCTCCGTGCCCGTGCATGCGATACCCGCCTTTATCGCAGAAGCAGATAAAGCCGTTCTGGCCATTGAACCCAATGCCCGCATGTGCACCTTCGGGCACATGGGCGACGGCAATTTGCACTATAATATCTCGCAGCCAATCGGCATGGATAAGGCAAAATTCTTGGCTATGGGCGACATTATCACAACGGCAGTGCATGGGATCGTTTTAAAACACAATGGTTCCATCTCGGCTGAGCATGGTATTGGGCAAATGAAACGCGATGAACTAGCGCGCATAAAAATCCGGTTGCACTCGATCTTATGCGGCGCATAAAAGCTGACTTTGATCCGGCAGGTATTATGAATCCCGGTAAGGTGCTTTAACTTTTCATCCACTTACCCTACCAGAGTGTAACCGATGGTCGAAATTTGGTAACCATCTATAAAATCAGCATTTTCTTAACTGTATATGTTAGGCGGCTGTTTTCGTCTTGACTGTAATTTGTTCCGTGATGAGGCGGCAAAGATCGCCCATCAGAAGTTCATACAGGGACTAAAAGAGAATAGAGGCAAAAGCCCAGGCTCTTGAAGAAACAGGCGAGATGTCAAACATGGCTTTGAGTGCACAACCGATATGGGCGGGTCAAGAATTTAGGCTCGACCCGACGAACCTTCCGCAACGCGTGTCCTATGCATCGCGTTCCACTGGACAAGCGGTGGAAATCACCGTCAATCTGCGCGGTGCAGTGCTAAAGCAAGCTGATCAAAGCGTGGCACATCCCTTTAACATCGCATTGCCCAATCGTGCCTTTCGCGGTGTTGCTGCACGTGCGATGGAACTTGGACCTGAAACCGCACTTGTGACACTTGAGCTTTTGCATGAAGATGAGACGCTTTGTGTGCCGCTGCGTGTTGGTCACGAATTGGCGGAAATTGCCAAGGACTGGCAGCTATGGTCAGAACTTTTGAAATTGCCGATGATGATCGTTGATGCGGACGGCGTAGCGCGCTCGCTTGACGACAGCGCCGCAAAGGTGATTGTAAACGACCCGCACAATCGCCGTAACACCGCACTCTTTGCTGACCGCCGTCCGCGCTTCTTGGCACGCCGCCGGCTTGGAAATTTAGGCGTGCGGCTGCGGGTGGATGGTGTTGAGATTATCGCTCGAAACTAATCTCTATCTCGATCTTAATTATAAGCGACTTCAAACGCTCCAGCGCCGATTAAGCCGATAAAAATGATCCACCCGACGACGGTATTGGATTTAAACAAGGCTAAGCATTGATCGCCATTATCAATGTCAATGATTGCTATCTGCCGCGCCAAATGCAGTCCGGCAAATGTGAGCCCCGCATAGGCTGGCCATGGCGTTCCCGCCACGTAGAACGCGGCGACAAAAAATAAAAGCGTAAGTGTATACAAAACGCCCAATGCGAGCTTTGTTTTGGCCGCAAATAACCGTGCTGTTGAGCGAACGCCGACAAGCGCATCATCTTCTTTATCTTGATGCGCATAGATTGTGTCATAGCCGATCGTCCAAAAAATACAGCCCACATACAAAAGTGCGGGAGCAAGTGAGAGCGAGCCATAAAGAGCTGCCCATCCCATCCAAGCGCCCCACGAAAATGCGAAGCCCAAAAATAGCTGCGGCCAGTCGGTCAAGCGCTTCATAAATGGGTAGATGGCAACGACAATCAAAGAGCATAACCCGACAATAATCGCATAGCGATTGAACTGCATGAGCACCAAAAAGCCGATAAATGCTTGGGCAACCAAAAACGTTTTGGCTTGTAGGCGGGTAACTTTACCAGACGGCAAAGGCCGTGAACGTGTGCGCGCAACTTTGTCATCGATGTTCTGATCGACCAAGTCATTATAGGTGCAGCCTGCACCCCGCATGGCGACGGCCCCGATCATAAACAGCAACAAGTGCCAGAGATTGGCAATCAGTGCCCAGAAAGGCAAGCCCTCCCCTTGCCCTGACAGTGCAAGTGGCGCAAGCGCTGCCGACCACCAACAAGGCCACAACAAAAGCCACCAACCCACAGGGCGATCCCAACGGGCCAATTGGGCGAAAGGCCAAGCGCCCCTCGGCAAAAGCCGATAGGTCCAATGACCGGACGGCGCATCCGATACACGCCCTTGGCTTTCATTTGTTTGTATTGAATCCATGTTTTCCAGTGACAATAGCAGGGCAAAACGTCAAGGGGGCATCTTGACCTTGCCGGTGGCACAGCTTAGCCAACAGCTATTATTCGGAGCCAATGCATGAATGTTCTTTTGATCGGATCGGGCGGGCGCGAACATGCGCTGGCCTGGAAATTGGTGCAATCGCCACTTATTGAGACGCTATTTTGCGCACCCGGGAACCCTGGAACAGCGGAAATAGCCAAAAATGTCATTTTGGATGAAAAAAATCACGCCGCTATTGTCAAATTCTGCCAACAGCAAAATGTGAGCCTCGTCACCATCGGGCCCGAAACACCGCTTGTTGATGGCCTAGCCGACAGTTTGCGTGAGGCTGGAATTGCTACATTCGGACCATCGAAGGCCGCCGCACAGCTAGAAGGCTCCAAGGGTTTCACAAAAGATCTCTGTGCCAAATATGATATTCCAACGGCGGCTTACCAACGCTTTAACAATGCGCCCAAAGCCAAAGCCTATATCCGCTCTCAAGGTGCGCCGATTGTCATTAAGGCCGATGGGTTGGCCGCCGGCAAAGGCGTCACCGTCGCCATGACCTTACCAGAGGCACTCGCGGCAATTGATGATTGTTTTGAAGGTGCATTCGGCACCTCGGGCGCAGAGGTCGTGGTTGAGGAATATCTTGAAGGACCTGAAATCAGTTTTTTCTGCCTTTGCGATGGCATTAGTGCCCTGCCACTAACCTCAGCCCAAGACCATAAGCGGGTTGGCGACGGCGATACTGGTCCTAATACGGGCGGCATGGGCGCCTATTCCCCTGCCCCTCTATTTACACCCGCCATGCAAGCTGATGTGATGGCCCGCATTATTGAGCCAACCATGCGAGGTATGGCGGATATGGGGCATCCTTTTTCCGGTGTTCTCTTTTGCGGTTTGATGATCACGAGTGATGGTCCAAAACTTATCGAATATAACGTCCGATTTGGTGACCCGGAATGCGAAGTTCTGATGCTGCGGCTGCGATGCGACTTACTGCCATTGTTAAAAGCGTCCGCCGATGGCGATCTCAGCGGTGTCCATATTTCATGGAGCGAAGATACCGCGCTGACCGTTGTTATGTGCGCGCCGAACTATCCAGCGACCCCAGTTAAAGGTTCCACAATTGATCTTGCCGCCGCAGAAAAAATGCAAAATATAAAAATATTTCATGCGGGCACTGCCCTGCAAAATGGTGCACTTATTGCCAATGGCGGGCGGGTGCTTGCCGTTTGCGGCACGGGCGTAGACATTCAATCAGCCAAAAACAGAGCCTATGACGGCGTAAAAGCGGTAGACTGGCCGCAAGGGTTTTACCGCTCAGATATTGGCTGGCGGGCGCTCTAAACCGATTTCACTTCGTTTCCAGAGCCGCGCTTTAAGTGCTCATCCAATCTTGGCATGATTTCCACAAAATTGCAGGGCATGTGCCTATAGTCGAGTTGGAGCTTCAAAATTCCATCCCAAGCATCTTTGCAAGCGCCGGGCGAGCCGGGCAAAACAAAAACAAATGTTTGATTGATAAGCCCTGCCGTGGCGCGGGACTGAATTGTCGAGGTGGCGATTTTATCAAACGAGATTTTGTGAAACACATGGGAAAAGCCATCCATGCGCTTTTCAAACAGGGGTTCCAAGGCATCGGGCGTAACGTCGCGCCCCGTAAAACCCGTGCCGCCGGTGGTGATAATTACGTCAATATCTGAGCGTTTCGACCATGCAAGCACTTGGGTACCAATATCACTCTTATCATCTTTGCAAATGCCTCGATCAACAAGGATATGCCCCGCATCGGCGATGCGCTCACACAATGTGTTGCCTGATTTATCGTCGCTAAGCGCGCGCGTGTCGGACACTGTAAGCACCGCGATTCCTACGGGTATAAATGCGCGTGTATCGTCAATGCGGTTCATTTTGTTCAACTCCTTCAGAAGCACCGGTTTGCGTGGCAACAACCCACCAATTCGGCTCCGCATTTTCTATAGCTCGCGCTGCTATTTCTGCATCACGGGCGCTCGAAAATAGTCCAAAACATGTGGCACCCGAACCGCTCATTTGCGCGTATATTGCGCCTTCAGCAACTAGCGCTTCAATCGATCCGCTTATATCCGCGCACAATTTTTGCGCCGGTTCGAGCAAGTCGTTGCGTGTGCTTGATTTAAGCCAGCCAATAAAGTCGCGCTCCGGCAGTTCAGAAATCGGCGGATTGTCTTTCTTCGTTAAACCAGAGAAAACTTGCGGCGTGGAAATCTGCGCGCCGCAATTAACAAGAACCATGTGCAGTATGGGAACGTTTGGAAGGCGTGAAATATGTTCGCCTATCCCCATCGCCCGCAGAGGTTTACAAATCAAACACATTGGCACATCAGCGCCTAGCGCCTTTGAAATGAACTGCGCGTCGTCATGTTCTTCATGGTAAGGCACGCCCCAATGGTCGCGCAACAGTTTCACCGCCGCCGCTGCGTCTGCTGAACCGCCGCCAATGCCTGAAGCGATTGGCAGTCGCTTCTCCAAACTAATATGAACTGGTGGTGTCGGGACGCCTTGAACCAGTGCGCTCGCCCGAACCAGATCGCGCGCGCGAATGACCAGATTGTTTTCGCCAACGGAAAGCCCAGCGCCATGCGCGCCGGATATATCGAACCCGTCAATTGGCGCGGCAGAAACGATGAGCGTATCGCCGGCCAAAACCGTATCGGCAAATACCACCAGGCTATCGAGAAGATGGTAGCCGTCTTGGCGTTGCCCTGTCACATGCAAGGCGAGATTTATTTTAGCAGGTGCTTGAGCGGTGCGCATAATTGATAAGATATCGACTAGACGAATCAGCCGCCGTTAGTGCCTACCTTTGGCTTTTCGTCCTTCACGACCTGATTGGTTCCATTGTTTTTATCGACCGAACTTTCCGCCACCAAAGGCGTGTTCGCGCCTGAATTAGCTGCTTCTAGCTTCGCGCGGATAAGGGCTTGATCCACATCTTCGCTATCCATTCCAAGCACTTGGCTCCACTGGAATGCGGCCTCTAACCGCCGCCCTACACGCCAATAGGCATCGCCCAAATGGTCGTTGATCGTTGGATCACGCGGACGCAAATCGGTCGCTTTTTCGAGCGATACAACAGCCTCTTCAAAATTCCCCAACCTATATTGAGCCCAGCCGAGCGAGTCGATGATGTAACCGTCTTCGGGGCGCATTTCGACCGCTTTCTTAATCATCTCAAGGCCTTCGTCTAGATTGATATTCATATCGATCCACGAGTAACCTAAGTAGTTCAGCACATCGGGTTGGTTTGGCGATAACTCAAGCGCTTTTTTGAAAGTTGCCTCGGCAAGCGGCCATTGTTTGGTGCGCTCATAGGCTATCGCTAAACGATAATGGATTGGCCAGAAGCGAGCATCCGTGCCATCAATATAGTTGAGCGCTTCCTTATAGACCTCGATCACTTCCTCAAAGCGCTTTTCAACGGCCAACACGCCGCCGAGCGCCATATGCCCCCCATAATCTGATGGATTTTCTGCGGCCAAAGCGCGAAGGGTTTTGATGGCTTCTTCATTGCGCTCTAACGCAGACAAAGCTAGGCCCTGCTGAAGCGCAGCCGGGCGATAAAGCGGTGATGTCGATGGCACAGCTGCATAGAAAGAAATCGCTTTTTCGACAAGGTTCAAACGGTCTGCAATTGAACCGAGCTCAAACAAAGTTTGCGCGTCAAGAGGACGGGCAACACGGGCCAACTCTAAGTAGATAGAGGCAAAAGTCTCGGCACCCTCTCGGTTTATCGCCGAACCAATATTCAGAAGAATTTCCCCAACACCGTCGGTGGCCGTCTGAATGAAGGTGTTAGCCGTATTTTCGCTTAAGGTTTCCTGCAACCGCAAGAGATCGGGATTGTTAGGCGCAATCGCGAGCCCACGCGCGATGATCTCTTGAGCCGTGGGGACTTGGCCATCCTTTGCCGAGTGCAATGCATAGGCCTCTGCAAGCCGTAAATACGTGAGCGGTGAGGCGCTTCCACCCGTCGCGTTGTTAATTCCGTCTTCAAAATATTTTTTGGCGACATCTTTGCGCCCACCAGCGTCCGCAATGAGGGCAGAATGGTAGGATTTAAATAGGTTGAACCACTCAGGCCCCTGCAGAGCATCTATGGACGCGATTGCCTGAGCATTATTGCCTGCACCAAATTGTGCCCAAGCGCGCATTATGCCCGTCAGCAGACGCTCGATATCATTTTCTTCACTTAGGATGAGCAGCACCTGCGCTTGGTCAAACTCACCCTTGCGGATGGCATCGACACCAAGGGCAAGACGCGAAACACGCTCGATCTCTACGACAGATTTGAGCTTTTCTGCATAAGGCAATGCTTCGTCAAAACGCCCGTCATTGATCAGCGACACCAACAACTCACGTTGCAAATCGACGTTTTCAGGATCGAATTTAAGCGCTTCTCCATAATAGAATGTCGCTGCAGCGAAATCATAATCACTTAGCGCGGCGCCACCTGCAAGATAAGCGCCTGCAAAACTATCGGCACGCGTAAAATCAGATGTTTGGGAGGCGTTCGCGGGCAAAATGGTCAACGTTGCATAGGCAGCAAGCACTATTCCAAGAGCGGTCGGCACAATTTTAGAAATGTATGGCATCAACAAATAGTCCAATTGGAATCACTAAAACGACTTTCACCCTTACAATGGCTAATTTATGAATTGGTCGCAATCAGATTAAATTGATCCTCAATTGACGCGAGAGATACAGAAATCAACCACATCTAAAAGTGCGTCTTTCATCGGCGAAGACTTGAATGGGCCCAGCGCATCACGCGCGATAGAACCAAAATGCGTTGCCCGGCCGATTGTGTCTTTCAGCGCACCATGTTTTGCCATGAGGCCACGCGCATGATCAAACCGTTCATCGGTATTGTTTTCGCCTTCTAGGCTTTCTTTCCAAAACGCACGTTCGGCTTCAGACCCACGGCGATAGGATAGCAGCACTGGTAAAGTGATTTTACCCTCACGGAAATCATCGCCGGTGTTTTTACCCAATGCAGCGGCATTACCGCCGTAATCCAGCACATCATCTACCAACTGAAATGCGAGCCCTAGATTGGTGCCATAGGAGCGCAGTGCCGCACGCTCATCTTTGGTGGAACCCGCAATGATTGGCCCAACTTCCGCGGCAGCCGAAAATAGAGCGGCGGTCTTAGCATTGATCACCGCCAAATATTCGTCTTCCGTTGTTCCAAGGTTTTTAGCGGCAGCAAGCTGCATAACCTCGCCTTCTGCGATTACTGACGCCGCATTAGAAAGAACGCCGAGCGCCTCCATTGACCCAACTTCAACCATCATTTTAAACGCTTGGCCGAGCAAAAAATCACCAACAAGAACAGATGCCTGATTTCCCCAAATCATGCGTGCTGTTGGTTTTGAACGTCTCCGATCGCTCTCATCCACCACATCATCGTGAAGCAAAGTCGCGGTATGCATAAATTCGACGCTGGTCGCCAATTTGATGTGGCCATCACCTTTATAGTCGCACAACATGGCGCCCGCCAAGGTCAGCATGGGGCGCAGGCGCTTGCCGCCCGAAGATATCAAATGACGGGCAACCTCGGGGATCATTTCCACATCGGAGCCAGCCTTTGATATGATAAGCGCGTTCACCGCTTTCATACCCGGCGCGCAAAGCTCCGTAAGCGCCGTCACTCCGGAATTTTTCGTCGCTTCATTTATTGATAGAACAACTCCCACAGGCACACTCCTTCAGAATAACGCCACTGTAAAAACTTGAGGCGCGATGAGCAAGCGGCGAATTGGCACGGTTTGCGCAATTGTACCAGAATAATGTGCTGAACAATTCGTTTGAGTTACGTGAACGACTGTGTTTTGACTTCGAAAAATTAAAGGGGCAAATAGTTTAAATGGAAGAACTTTTACGATCCAACAATATGATCACACTTTCCTTTGTGCAGTCACTGATGAAAGATGCCGGCATAGAGTGCCTGTGGGCAGATCAAAATATGAGCACATTAGAAGGATCCGTGGGCGCTATACCGCAACGCATCCTCGTTGATGCCGATAAACTAATCGAAGCTCGGCGTATCATTATTGACGTGGGTTTAGAAAAAGAACTTCGTGATTTAAAATAAGCGATGGCAAAATTTAATACTGACACGCAAACAACCATTGACCACTTCCACCGTGGCCAATTTGTTTTGGTTCAGCCTGCGTCAGGTGGGCACCGCTCCGGCATTGATGCAATGCTGCTCGCCGCCTGCGTTGCCGATGGTTTTTCCGGCCATCTGGCCGATTTAGGTGCTGGCGCTGGTGCCGCCGGCTTGGCGGCATTGAACCGGTGCAGGCAGGCGCAAGCGTCGCTTTTTGAGGCGTCTGACGTTGTGCTCGACTGCGCGCGCCAGACGCTCAATCATCCTGAAAACGCCCACCTAGCAAACCGTACTTTAGTTTTTAAAGCAGACATCACAGCCAATGGGCAAACACGCCAGGAACAAGGTCTAATTGCAAATGCATTTGATTGGGTGATTGCAAATCCGCCATTCAACAACCCAGAAGATCGCCGAAGCCCCAATCACGACCGTTCGTTCGCCCACGTGATGGACGGTGAGACGATCGAACTCTGGACACGAACGGCAGCATCAATTTGCAAACCCTCCGGTCATTTTTCGATCATCGTACGTCCGCAATCTATTGGGGAGATAATTGCCGCATTTCAAGGCAGGTTTGGCAGGCTACGTATGACGCCGGTGCATGCGCGCGCCGGCGAAGATGCAATTCGTCTATTGGTGACCGGCAAAAAGGGCTCAAAACAAAGGCTTGAGATCGGCGCTCCTCTTATTTTACATCAAAAAGATGGGCGCGAATTTACGGAAAAAGCTGACGCGTTGATCAATGGCGTTATTGGCTTGATGTGACTTTCAGACGCGCCGGCTAAAACCTTTATGCCGATGTAATACCTACGCTAAGCGGTTTAATCGCTAATCCCCGCATCATATTTTCAACGTTGGGCTTACCATTTGCGTTTGCCTGCGCATGGCGTTTTGAAATTAAAAAACCTTTGGCCAGCGGGCTTTTATGCGTCACGGGACCGAATACCCGTTTCCACCACGGCATATCAGGCGATACTGCGAGCTTAAACGAAGCTGCACCACCACCTTTGCTTGCGTGCGCGAGCACAACTTGTGGCCAACCAGGCTGAAGCATGGAGCCTGCCTGCATAAACAACAGCCAGTCGCCCCGCGCCTCGGCACAAATATCTTCAAACTTTTGTGTACTATTTGATAAATTGCACCCAGCCTCATCGGCTAAAACCAAGGTCGCATGATCGAGTTCGGTGTGAAACGAGCGTTACCTCTTGAATAAAGCCGTCTATGGCAAATGGAACAAGGTTTTCCAGTGTTCGCGCCAATTTCGGCGCTTCATATTCATTCACATGCAAAAAGACAGAGATCATAAGCGCCTTATAGTGCGTTGAAGAAAATGATGCAAAGCTCATTTTGTTCTTGCTATGTTCTTTTTATTTGATAGGAATAAAGTCACGTTGCGGTGCAATTGTGAAGCGAGGATAGGTTATGAACCACGGATCATGGAATATTATTTCGGCTGCAGATAATGCTGCGTTCAGCCGCACGGGTGACGCAGGCACAGATTTGGCCAATGGTATTTTATCCAATACCCATTTGCGCGTCTCAGATCGGCGCATGCGTGGGCGCGGCGCGGGTGTTAATCCGTCGGGACGGTTTGAAGCCTTTAGCCGAACTGACATTGATGATGGGTGGCAAAGTCTTGATGAATTGCCAGCATTTAAAACCGATGTAACCGTTGAGCGCGCGAAAACAATTATTACTAAAAATACGTCGCCTGATATTTCGTTCGACCAGTCGGTTAATCCTTACCGGGGATGTGAACATGGCTGCGTGTATTGTTTTGCGCGTCCAAGCCATACATATTCTGGGCTATCGGCTGGACTTGATTTTGAAAGCAAACTGTTTGTGAAGCCAGACGCAGCGCGCTTGCTGGAGAAAGAAATCACACGGCCGGGCTATCAAGTAAAACCCATTGCGATCGGCACAAATACCGATCCCTATCAGCCCATTGAGCGCGATTGGCTTGTGATGCGCTCCCTTCTGGAGGTATTGGAGAAATACAATCATCCGGTTGGTATTGTTACCAAATCTGCATTGGTAACGCGTGATATCGATATTTTGTCGCGCATGGCAGCTAAAGGTTTGGTAAAGGTTGCGATGTCGATTACAACGCTTGACCGTACCCTGGCACGCACGATGGAACCACGATGCTCATCGCCATCCAAACGTTTGGAGGCATTGAAACAATTGTCCGAAGCAGGTATCCCGACTTCCGTGATGGTGGCACCAGTAATTCCTGGTCTCAATGATCATGAGCTTGAGCGCATTTTGGATAGTGCCTTTGCGATGGGTGCACGCGAAGCGGGTTACGTATTGCTGCGTTTGCCGCTTGAAGTTGCACCGGTGTTTAAAGAATGGTTGCTGCGCCATTACCCTGAGCGCTATCGCCACGTGATGTCGCTTATTCGCTCAATGCGCGGTGGCAAGGACTATGACGCCAACTGGAATAAGCGCATGACGGGTGTCGGTCCTTATGCTTGGCAAATCTCACGCCGAATTGAAATGACCTGCAAACGCCTTGGTATGAATACCTCACGGCATAAGTTGCGGTCAGACTTGTTTCAAAATCCCAAACCTGCGTCCGAGCAACTTTGTCTTTTATAATCGCGACTTGTCTTGGTTTTTGATGGTATAATCGTGTATCATCGCTGAAATGAAACTACACCGCACCACTTCTGCGCAAAATTCTGCAGCATCTATTCAAGCAATCGAAGCCATGCCCGATTTTGAATTTAATCCTCAATCGGGACCAGACTATCGCCATGAAAAATGGCTTACAGAGGCTGGGTACAATAATATTGCTGGCACCGATGAAGCCGGACGTGGTCCGCTTGCAGGACCCGTGGTTGCAGCTGCGGTTATCTTACCGCTTGGTTTGGAAATTGATGGATTAGACGATTCCAAAAAACTTACAGTTAAAAAACGAGATGCACTTTTTGAGATTATTACTCGCCAAGCAATGGCTATTTCCGTTTGCTCAATAAGCGCGCACTCAATCGACAAAAGTGATATACGAAAAGCAAGTTTAGAGGCCATGCGACGCTGCCTTGTGCGTTTGAGTATTATGCCGGATGCGGTGCTCATCGATGGGCGCGATGTACCGCCCTCACTGCCAGCAACTGCTGTGGCCAAAGCTTTGGTTAAAGGGGATGGCCGATCAATGAGCATTGCGGCTGCGGCCATTATCGCCAAAGTAACCCGCGATAAGATGATGGTGCGCCTTGGGCATGAAAATCCCGCCTATGGCTTACAAAGCCATATGGGATATGGCTCGGAATTTCACCGAGGTGAAATCGCGAAAAATGGCGGGATTCCACGCGTACACCGTTATTCATTTCGGCCGCTTAGAGCAAAATAACCGCCAGACTATTCTTACTTCACAAGCAAACACTGCCCATGCTTTAACCGGCGCGTCTTGACCAAAAGACTGGCGATCCTCTTAATTCAGACCGATTTTAACTTCTGCAAGTGATTTCCTAAACAAGTCACTGGATGTTGACGCCGTCATTTTCTCGCCAAGCAACTTTTCGGTTGCAGCAATTGCTACATCGACTGCGCTTGCGCGCACCGCGTTAATAGCGTCAGCTTCAGCTTGAGCAATCTTCTGCTCAGCCATAGCGGTTCTACGCGCAACATATTCTTCTGTGCTTGCTTTTGCTTCAGCCGCAATCGCCGACGCCTCGCGCTGTGCTTGCGCCACAACATTTTCAGCTTCTTTTTCTGCTTCAATCCGCTTGCGCTTGTATTCAGCTAATATTTCGGCTGCCTCTTCACGCAAACGCCGAGCCTCTTCCAACTGATTGCGAATTCTTCCCGCACGGTCATCGAGGCCTTTCGTGATCATCGCTGGCACCTTAAAATAAGCGATAATAGCAAAAAATATAACCAGACCTATAAGTGCCCAAAACGTTGCGTCAAACATATCTCAGTCCCTATTTACCGGCAGCAGATACAGCTTTCGCCACTTCTGCTTTTGTTATTTTGCCGCCTGAGAAGCCTAGCGAATATTTCGGTTGCTGTGTCTTCAGCGATGCTGCCAACTTCGGTCATCGCTTTAACACGAATTGTCGAAATCCGAGCTTCTGCGTCACTTAATTTTTTAGCCAATTCATCTTCAATCGTTTTGCGAGCTGCAGCAGCTTCACCATTTGCCTTGTCACGAGCTTTTTGGCTGATTTGCTGTGCCCGTGCTTTTGCGTCAACAATTTCCTGCTCATATGCCGCAGTTGATGCAGCCGCCTCGGCGGACAGCTCCCGCGCTTTGTCAAGATCTTGAGCGATCCTATCCTGACGCATTTCTAAAATCCCGCCGATGCGCGGGACGATGACCTTCGACATAAACCAGAGGAAAAGACCGAATGATATTGCAAGCCAAAAAACTTGGGATGCAAACATTGACGAGTCAAAGGGAGGAAAAACGCCGCTTCCAGCTTCTGCGCTGTGATCGGTGCTTCCTGCCGCAAATGCTTTTGTGATGAACATAGTTTCCGGCCTTTGATTTTAATACGTTCACTAGCCCAAATTAAAAACTCGGGCTAGCCATGTGCTGTTGCATGACACCAGAAAAACCATCGCGGATTATACAGCAATGGTGTTTCCAGAAATAGCTTTACGCTTAAACAGCGAATAGCAATAGTAGAGCAATAAGCAACGAGAAAATGCCCAAAGCTTCGGTAACGGCAAAGCCAAATACCAGACGACCAAATTGGCCGTCAGCTGCTGAAGGGTTGCGCAATGCGCCCGACAAAAAGCTGCTGAAAATGTTTGCCACACCCATAGCTGCGCCAGCCATACCAAAACAAGCTAGACCCGCACCGATGTATTTTGCTGCTTCCGCTTCCATTTTATTTTCCTTTTAAAATTGAGATGTCGTTAATGTGTATTCGTCCAAACGGGTTTCCCCGCTTTTCTCCCTAGTGTGACGGATGCAACGCATCGTTTAGATACATGCATGTCAAAATTGCAAACACATAGGCCTGCAAAAATGCCACTAGAAATTCCAATCCCGTCAGCGCCACGGTCATGGCCAACGGCAATATTGCTCCACCTATCCCCAAAGCCCCGAGGCTGGAAAGAGAAACCACGAAGCCGGCAAAAACCTTGAGCGTGATATGTCCCGCCAGCATGTTTGCAAACAATCTAACAGAGAGTGATATGGGCCGTGAGATGAAGGATATTACTTCAATTGGCACCACCAATGGCATGAGAGCAACCGGCACGCCGCCTGGCACAAACAAGCCGAAAAACTTGAGCCCGTGTTTAGCTATCCCGTAAAAAATAACGGTCCCTATGACGAGCATAGCAAAGAGCAAACGTCACAATAAGCTGAGAGGTCACTGTGAAAAAGTATGGAAACATACCCAGCAAATTCGCGACCAGAATAAACATGAACAGCGAGAACACGAATGGAAAAAACTTCATCCCCTCTGAACCAGCCGCGTCTCTAAGCATGGATGCTATAAATTCATAGAGCTGACTCTGCCACCGATTGCCCGCGTGTAGGGATGAGGCCGCGGCTTGAAGTTGCGTAGTATAAAAAAGCGGAGGCAACCGCGACAGTTGCAACCATAAAGAGCGACGAGTTTGTAAAAGACAAATCTAAGCCAGCAATATTTTCCAGCGGGAATTATCTTATTCACCTTAAACTGACTAATCGGATCGTTTGCCACTTCAGTCCTCTTTTATTTCTTTTCGCTGTTTCCAGCGTTGCTTCTTTTATCTGTCAGCGAACTGTTATTCACCTGACTTTTTTCCGCGACTTTGCCTGTCGCCCGCAACACATTCAAAACGCCAGCACCAAAGCCCAATATCAGCATTACTATCATGCCCCACGGTGACGTGCCTGCGAATTTGTCAATTACGAAGCCGAGTCCTGCACCCACAATTATCCCGGCAATGAACTCGCTTGAAATTTTTATTCCCAAGCCCCATCCAGCGTTTGTGCCTGATCGTTGCTCAATTTCATCTATTCTTCGACTAACCTTTTCAGAAAGTGCCGCATCTAATTTTGCGCGCCGGCTTTGAAGGTTATTTTGGTTAGAATTCTCCATACCAACGCTCGTTCTGCTCCCATGCGCCCCAGAATTTTAGGTAGGCTGCACGCGCGTTAACTGCTGCGCAGGTCTTCGAATTTTGGCGCAACATAGTTAGCGAAATTGCGCTCGTCAAGACAGCTGTCAGAAAACCTTAAATATCAATTAACCACTATTTTTCAGTGACTTAAAGAGATAATACAAAACTCGCCACATTGAATCTTTAATGCGATATTACGTAGTTTCCAGAAATGCGAATTTACCCAGCAAGTTACAGCATAAACAGATTCGCGAATAACGATAACCATACATCAATGTATGGTATCTTTTATTCGTAAAAACTAGCTCCAGCCGCCCCCATAAGTGCGGTAGAATATATGCAAGCCAATTTTGCCAACGCGTTTCATTTTACGTGCCCAAGGTGGGCTGACATAGGTGGCGTGGTAGTGCGTTGAGGACCCCACCTCTTTGAACCAAATTCTACCAACGGACACAGCCGTAGCAATCTCTTGGGCGGTCTTCCAACTTGCTCTGGAGCTTACCCGATCGCGTATACCATCGCAGGCGAACGAAAACTGACAGCGATTAAACCAAGACTTGTTTTGGTAAACAACGCCGCAGATTGTGTTCGGATAGCTCGGATTGCGGACGCGATTTAAAATCACCTGCGCTACGGCTGCTTGTCCCGCTTCTGGTTCGCCGCGCGCTTCAAAATAGATACCTTCTGCCAGACATTGCTGCTCTTGTTTTGATAAAGCAAATTCTGGTAACGGCTGACGCGCCCACGCGTGGTCATTTTTGCCAATTGGTGGAATGAAGCGACTACGTTTTTCTGATTTTTTATTAAGCAAGCTATCAAATGGTGATTGCGCCGAGAAGTCTGGTTTTGCAGGTGCATAGGCTGTAGCAAGAATATCGGCGTTGTCGTTGATTGCCTGCTTTGCCAGCATGACTGGCAGAGATGGCGTCACAACAGGTGCTTGTTTGACATGAAATGCTGCGGCAATTTCGAGCCCGTTATTGCGGTCCGATCTGGCAAAAACCATTTTTACTGTCTCGTCGACGGCAGGTCTTAGCAACATGCTTTGGCGCTCTAATATCGAACCAGCTGAAAAGTCTTTGGGCGGTGCAGTTGGTACAATGGCAAGCGACACGTCCGGACTTTCCTTTTGTGTTGATGCGTTGCTCGTCGGGCGTATCTGGCAAAACGACTTTATCAGAATTAAGCGATATTGCGCCAATACCTGGCGCGCTTATCCCCACCGCCCCTGTCACGATCGGATCAACACCGAAGGGCACTTCTGCTTGATGCGTTGATCCTGCGGAAGTACGAAGCATCGTTACCTGCCAGCGATCGCCTGCAGCATCGCCGCCAGAGATCAGGCTCGACATATCTTGCAATGCTATGGCGCTAGGATTCGTTATGAAAAATGCAGACGCAAATAATAGGGGAACGGTAATCCGTGCCGCAATAGAGCGGGCGGAATTAATTCGCTTGAAACGCAATACACATACTCCGAAACACAACACACAATACTATTAACCATGTCGAGGAATGATCGATTAACCTTGATGTCCGGTTAACAGCGTGACTACTTTTTCAATTTTAATTCTGGACTGAGAATAATTTTGGCGATTTGGTTCGCAAAATCAGAGTTGTTCATGCGTCCTTGCGATAAATTGGGCAAAGCCCCAATGAACGCCGCATTGAGAAACAAAGCGCGCGCAGCTGCGCCCGCCTCACTTACGCCTCTCTGCATTAAAAAGTGCTGCATATAGCGCATACGAAGGCGGTCTATTTCGTCGATTGTTGCTTTGATATCATCATTTACGGCTGCCCAATGCCGCATCGCCGCCTCAAGTCGATGCTCTTTTGCTAAAACTTGCCCTATAAGCGCTTGCAATGTTGCGTTCTCAAACGAGATGTTATTGAGCCACCCTAATAATAGCTCAATCTGGCTTTTTCGCCATTGCGCCGCCAGCAATTCGTGGAAAACGTCGACATTTTCAAAATGCCAATAAAAGCTGCCGCGCGAGACGCCGAGCGCTGACACCATCTTATCCGCCTTCAGCCCGTCATGACCTATTGTTTCTAGAACACTAAATCCATGAGCCAGCCAGTCATCGCGTGTTAATCTGTTTGCCATGTTACACCATACATAGTTGCATGGTTAATCCTAGTGCTTGCGCCGCGCTTTGCTGGCAAATGGGTTTTCACTGGCGCGTAGCATCAGGCGGATTGGTATGCCGGGCATGTCAAAATCTTCGCGCAGCGCATTGATCATATAGCGCTGGTAACTTTCAGGCACCGCATCGGGACGCGTACAGGAAATCACAAAGCCCGGTGGGCGGGTTTTGGCCTGCGTCATATATTTAAGCTTCAATCGGCGGCCACGCACCGCTGGCGGCGGATGATGGCCGACCACGACTTCCAGCCATTTGTTGAGACGTGATGTTGAAACGCGTTTGTTCCAGACCTTATGGGTCTCGACAATTTCTTTCATCAGCGTATCGAGACCTGCGCCGGTCTGACCAGAAATCGGAACAGCGCGAAGTCCGCGCACTTGTGGCAAAAGCCTTGTGGTTTTTTCGCGCAAGTCAGCCAACACTTCTTGCCGGTTTTCGATGAGATCCCACTTGTTGAATGCAATCACCGGCGCCCTGCCCTCACGCACGATCAAATCCACCAATTGCAGATCCTGCTTTTCAAATGGAATTGTGACATCAAAGACAATTACAACGACTTCAGCAAAGCGAATAGCGCGCAGCCCATCGGTAACAGACGCTTTTTCCAAGCGCTCTTCGATGCGTGACTTTCGCCGCATACCCGCCGTGTCAAACAGGCGTAACTTTCGCCCCTGCCATTCCCAATCAACGGAAATACTATCGCGCGTGATTCCTGCTTCAGGGCCCGTTAGCAGCCGGTCTTCTTGCACCATTTGATTGATAAGCGTCGATTTACCAGCATTTGGCCGACCAATGATGGCAATTTGCATCGGTTTGGTGTCGTCATATTCTGGCTCGAAGTCTTCGTCTTCGCCTTCAAATTCATCGTCATGGACGGTGACATTGACGCGCGCCTCAAAGGTCTTTCCGCCTTCCGCATAGGCGACATCTTCGCCGACTGCATTGACAATCGCTTGGCGCAGATCGCTCATGCCTTCGCCATGTTCGGCGGAAATGGGAACAGGTTCGCCAAGGCCAAGCCGAAAGCTCTCATAATAACCTTCGTCAGAATTTTTCGCCTCGGCCTTATTGGCCACCAGAACCACCTTTTTGTTTGAACGGCGCAAAATATCAGCAAAGGTTTTGTCGTCGGCCGTAATGCCCCATTTGGCGTCAATGATGAACAGAACCATATCAGCTTCTTCAACTGCCGCCAGCGTTTGCATACGCATACGGCCAGACAGCGTTTCGGGCTTTCCTTCTTCGAGACCAGCGGTGTCGATGACCTCGAATTCCAAATCAAACAACCGCGCATCGTGGCGGCGGCGGTCGCGCGTCACACCAGGTTGATCGTCGACAATAGCAATCTTTTTGCCCACAAGCCGGTTAAACAGCGTGGATTTGCCGACATTGGGCCGTCCGACGATGGCAACAGCGAAACTCAACCTTCTGCCAACTTGCCGCTAGCAGTAATCATTTCGAGCATTATGCGGGCGCGCTCGGCGATGCCTTCTGGCGCTTCTTGATCGTTTGAAATATCACTGAAAAACGTCCGTGCGTCGGCAAACCGCTCGGTGCGCCATGCGCTAAGCCCTAAAATCTCGCGCGCGCCATGGCGCAGCGTATTTTCAGCCGATGTCAAAACTTCAACCCGCTGAGCGACTTGCGCATAGTCAGCGGTGTCAATGAGCGTGTAACCGGCGCGTAATTTTGCCATATCACGGATTGCAACGGGCACGCTGGTATCGGCGGCTACGGCATCGAAGGCTGCGACCGCTTCATCAATCTTGCCTTCGTTTGCCAACACCGTTGCCGCGCGCATACGCGCCAGAACGGCATATTGGCCGTAGCCATCCTTTTCCAGCGCCTGTAGGGCAGCGAGCGCTTCAGCATCCTTGCCCTCATTGGCCAAATTGAGCGCCGCCAGAAAACGGTCACCGGAAGCATTGGCCTGATTGGTGGTGTAGTAATCGTAGAAACGATACCCAGCAGTCGCCACCACAAGAAGGATTGAACCGCCAACAATAATAGTGCCGAAGCGATCCCAGAAACTTTTCAGCCGGTCGGAGCGCAGCTCTTCTTCAACTTCGCGGATAAAACCATCGTCCGACATTTTTAGACCTTCAAAATTCAATTTCAACGCGGGTTAACCCAAACCCTTGCCAGCGTTTAGCGCCAAACGAATTCAATTGGTAGGGGCTTTGCGTTCAAATACGAAAAATGAACCCTATACGTTTAGACCCAAGGGTGAAACGCCTATGAGATATTCATGCGCCCACAATAGGAAAATTAAATAGCTGCCAAAACCACCAACAATTGCGATCACATCATATCTTAGCTGGATGACTGAGCGTGTCGGTAGACCGCGTTTTGTCACCATAATTCGGTTTAGGACGGCCCAGCTCAAAAATGCGCCGAATAAAATTACCGATACCGTCTCACCATTTGCCAACAAATGGGCGATTGCCCATAAAATAACGCCAAGCACCATAGGGTGCCGCGTTAACGCTTTTATGCGCCCCGCGGGCATTTGCGAGGCGAGCAGCAGGATAAACGATGGTATCATCAAAAAACTGGCAACCGCTGACCCGATTGAATGTGGTTGATAGACAACACCCGTTTGACCGCGCGCTTGGCCATAACCCCAT
The DNA here is from genome assembly GCA_034519905.1 of Ahrensia sp. Taxonomy (GTDB): domain Bacteria; phylum Pseudomonadota; class Alphaproteobacteria; order Rhizobiales; family Rhizobiaceae; genus Ahrensia. Next base: position 7,481 of record JAXHNY010000058.1, on the reverse strand, counting down.
ATTATCAAGGCAAAGCCGATCAGCGATATGACCGAATAGCCGCCCTTCCATAGGCCCTCACCGCGTGCGGATATCATCGCGTCACGCCAGTCAGAGTGCTACCATGCGCACGGAATGAACCCCTAGAAAAAGAATGAGGCCTATTATCAACCAAATCATCTGCTAACCGCAACTCGTGAAATCTTAGCTTTATTTTAGACTAGCCACAAGTCGCAATCGGAGAAAATAAAAATAAGTCGACGCCTATCTAATCAAGCGCTTGTAGCTACCTTCCTGGGAGCCAAAGGCCGGCGGGCACGCGGCACAGAGGTGGCACTGTAATTCGGTGTTCGGCACGACAATTGGTTTTTTTCAGCAAGTGTGAGAGACTTGGCAACAATGGCTGTGTAGGCTGAAGTATCGGCAACCTTACTGTTCGTATCGATGATAAAGTTGCCGTTGGGCAAATAAATAGTACCGACGAGAACGGATGCTTTGTTGCTGCGAATGATAAAATCAGTCTCTTTGGCCGCCCTATCCTGAAAGAACATAGCAATCCCGCCAGCGCACCGCTCCTAGGCGCTTGAAGGTCGATAGTGGAACCACTTGCCATAGAAAAGGATGCTCCATCTCCGGTAAAATAAAACCCAACGCCATCGCCCGACATTTTTCCATTGGAGGCGAAAGCTTTAAGGGCCCATCTTTCATGATGTAAATGCCAGGATTACGGTTCTACCGTTGCGGCAGCAGCAACTGATTAGGCCCCCGCAATAGGCACCGGGTGAGAGCGTTACCGAGGTCGGCTCCGCCTTTTACTGCACGAGAATACTTTTCATCACAGGTCGTGCCGACTACGGGCGCAGGGCGAGATGCTAAAGGATCGTTTATTTTTGGGCAATTTGTAACCGGCTCTCTGCTAAAATTGCCCGATGTGCGTTTGGCGCCCCCTGCAGAGCAGGCAAGATCCGCCTCAAGTATCGATGATTTGAGCGCGAACATACCGTCGACCGCAACTGGGTTTTTGAGATATACGGCGCACTTGGGCGCTTTTAGTTTGCATCGTCGTTGAGGCCTATCACGCCAGCATCGTTTTCGTTTAATCCAATGACGCATATATTGGCGCTACCAGCTGACGTGGCAGCCGCTTTGACAGATATCTGCGGTGAAGGGAAGAATGCTTTCGAGAAATAGGGATAATGATCTTGAGTTACGACAACTTCAACGCGTCTAGCGTCGACGTCAACTTTTGCAGTTGCCGTGTATGCCGCTAATTTCAGATCACTTTCTTGCAAATTTGTGTCCAAAACGGATGCCGCTACAGAGTTTGCGACCTTTTCACTCCAACCAAGCAAGCTTGCTTCTTTTACCGCGGCAAGTGCGGCTGCATCTGCTGCATCTTGCAATACAGACCTTTGCTGACTAAACGCAGTGAAATCTAGCCCTGCTGCTTTGGCTTGCCAAAAGAACTGGTAACAGTATTGCGGCATTGATCGCAAAGTTGCCACCCCGCGCACGCAAAAAGCCCCCGATAATTTTGCGAAAATTCATCATCGTCTGGTGATAACACATGCCGCGTTTAAACTAGGTAAACTCAATCCCCCAATACCGCGTTAGTGACTTAGATATTCATTAAGCACAAATTTTAACCCATCGGTCTCTGAATATTTCTAAAATAAAAATCGACGCTATAATTTTATTCTCCGGCCAGGATCCGGCTTTGGGACAGCCACTCGCCCTCTACGGGCGGCAAACTGTCATCAATGATGGCCGCCTCAAACAAGCGCAGACGTTTTTGAACCGAGATGAGGTCAATGATCGTCGTCCAAGAATTGGCGAAAAATTTAAAGCTCTCTTCGACCTGATTAAACGCATTGTTGATTTGTGTGAAAACGCCCAGCGTAATCGCGCCTGACAAAATAGTTGGCCCCAAAGCAATCAGCGGGATGAAGTTTGAACCTTGCAGATATGTCCAGCGTGCAACGCCAAAATAAAGGTAATGGAAATAAAGCCGGTAATAGTTCTGCCGCACGCCGTTATAAAGCTCAGCCGTTGTTGGCGGCAGCGCGCGTTCGCTGGTGTCTTCGCCATAAACAAGTTCCTTACGGTATGCGGCTTCAACTTTCTGGTTGTTGAATTCAAGACCAGGCAATTTAATGCCGACGACTGCCAACAACACTGTACCCAAAAGCGCCGACATAATCGCTACATAGACCATAGAGCCATCGACTTTGCCGAAGAACGGCAACTCTGTAACCTGTTGTGACAGCGTAAGCAGCAGCGGCAAAAACGCGATGAGCGTCATCATAGAACGCACAAACGATACGCCGAGACCCTCAACAATGCGGGCAAAACGCATTGTGTCTTCTTGCACGCGCTGGGCCGCACCTTCGATATGGCGCAAACGCGGCCAGTTTTCCATGTAGTAGTTGTTCATCGCTGTGCGCCAGCGAAACACGTAGTGCGATACAAAAAAGTCGAGCAACACAAGCGCTGCAATATTGGCGATGAGAATTGGCGCAACCGTTAAAAGCTGGCCGTAGAATTGCTCACCGGTAACAGAATTTGGCTCGCCTAACGCTTTTTGTAAGAGGTCATAAAAACCGCCATACCAATCGTTCAAATAGACCGAAATCTGCACGTTGTAATAGGTTGCCAGAATGATGATCGTTGATCCTACGACAGACCACCAATACCAACGGTTTTTTTCAATGAAGCTCCATGCAATCGCAAACAATAACCCAGAAAGGGCAATGAAGATATAAGTCCACGCTTTGTCAGCCGTCAAAAATGGGGGGCGTTCTCCTTCGACCGCAACCGGCACCAAATCTTTTACGAAATCTAAACCCCATTGGCTCGCCCCGATAAACCAGAGCGTAATGCAGATTGCCGTCCACAAAACCGCCGAGCCAAAAAACAATTTAGGGTTTGGGAAAAATGACTTAAACAATGGGTCGCCTCTTTAAGTTTGATTGCGCGAAAACGTGTCGGAGCTTTGTATGATAGATTCCAGTTATGAACAGTGCAAAATTTTTTAGCAAACTCAAATAAACATGTGGTGACAGACATAAAAAGCTAGAGTAGAGCGATGATATGGAAAACTTATACACTGCCGTTAGCGCCGTCGGCATTTACAGCGCACTTTGCTATTTGATCCTCTTTTGGCTTTCACTGGCCACCGGAAAGTTGCGCGGAAAATACAAAATATCCATCGGCGACGGCGGCAACCAACATCTTGTGCGCATCATGCGCGGCCATGCCAACGCCACTGAAAATATGCCGATTTTTTTGATTACGCTTCTGATTGCGGCCTTAATGGGCATGCCGTTGATGGTGGTCCATATCTTCGGCATCGTGTTTGTGATCGCCCGCGCGCTGCACGCCCACTACTTTATTCAAGAACAGGCTTCCATGAAGTTCCGTATGGTTGGGTTCGGATTGTCAACCTTGGCTCAGATCGTGCTCGTACTGGGGCTTTTGGCCTACGGTGTTAAGTCTATCCTGTAGTTTCGTTTCGCCGAGTTTTGGCCAAATCGGTTTTTCTAAGATCGTTCGACGTGCAATCCCTGAAAGCCAGCGTTAAGCACCTGATTACCTATCCGATCAAAGGCCTTTCTAGCCACCCGCTGGAAAGCGTGATGCTCCATGCGGCGCGTGGGTTTCCGCTGGATCGCGCCTTTGCATTTGCGCGCCATGATAGTGGCATGGATATTTCGGCCCCGCGCCCGATGCCCAAGAGCAAGTTTTTGGTGCTTGCACGCGATGCCGCGCTGGCGCGGTTGACAACACATTTTGATGCAGCTTCTCTGCTGCTCACCGTCAACGACGGCGCTGGCCATTTGACGTTTGATCTCTCAACTCAAAATGGCATGGCCGGGGCCAGCGCTTTTTTGGCGCAAACCGTTGGCCTGCCCGATGACCAGCGCCCAAACTTTATTCGTGGCGGCGACATTCGCTTTACCGATGTGTGCATGACTTCTGCGCAATATATGCACTGTGTTTCCATCATCAATTTGGCTTCCGTGCGCGCGTTTAGTGCGGCGATTGGAACAGCGGTCGACCCCCATCGCTTTCGTGGAAACCTGCTGATTGATGGTTTGGCCCCTTTTGCAGAACTGGAGATGATCGGCCACGAATTCGCCGTGGGAGGCGCGCGGCTTCGCATTTTGAAACGCACGATGCGCTGTCCTGCGACCCAAGTGAATTTGCAAACCGCAACGCGCGATTTAGACGTACCAGAACTGCTGCACGAAACATACGGCCACCGCGATATGGGTGTCTATGCGGAAGTGATTGAGGGCGGCAAGGTGCACTTAGGCGACGAGGTATTGGTGTAGGTTCGGGTTCTTGATTACGTATCCGTGCTTGCTGATTTCCTGCTTTCCATTAATAACTTTACCCTTTGGCGCGTTCGCTACTGAATGGCGCCCGATAGAGTACATTCACGCTCATCTATGGGCATAGCCTTTGACCTGAGACCAATCTTCCCTCCAGCTTATTGGAGAATTCGTCGGTTTGTTTTTGACCTCATGCGGCCTGTTTTTGCAATGCCATTTTCATAACAAATTCGATGGGCGTAAGATTGCCCAGTGATGAATGTGGTCTGTTTAAATTGTAATCCTCCTTCCACTCGGTTATTTGCTGGCGTGCCTGGCTGAGCGACGAGAACAATGTCTCGTTTAAGCACTCGTCCCTGAAGCTGCCGTTGAAACTTTCGACAAAACCGTTTTGCATCGGCTTGCCAGGCTGGATGTAATGCCATTCTACACCTGTTTCCTGACACCATTCGAGCACGGCCATACTGGTTAGTTCGGTGCCATTGTCGCTGACTATGGTGGTCGGTTTCCCTCGTTGCCGGATCAGGCTGTCCAGTTCCCGCGTCACCCGCAATCCGGATAATGAGGTGTCGGCGACAAGTGTCAGGCATTCGCGGCTGTAATCATCAACCACAGCCAGAACACGGAACCGGCGTCCATCCGTGAACGCATCCGACACAAAGTCCAGGCTCCATCGCTCATTTGCTCGGCTTGGCAGCAACATCGGTCGTCTGGTGCCCAATGCACGCTTGCGACCGCCGCGTTTGCGCACCTGCAGCTTCTCTTCGCTGTAAAGCCGTCTCAACTTCTTCTGGTTCATATAAAGCCCCTGACGTTCAAGCATGACGTGAATTCGCCTATAACCAAACCGCCTTCGCTCAGCCGCCACCTTCTTGATGGCTTCGCGCAAACTGGTATCATCGGGCCGAATACTTTTGTAACGAACACTCGACCGATCTACCTTCAACACTTCACACGCCCGACGCTCACTCACCCCATGTTCTGCACAAAGATGAGTGACCGCATCCCGCTTGGCCTCGGGCGTCACCACTTTTTTGAATTAATGTCTTTCAGCATGGCGTTGTCCAGCATCTGTTCTGCCAGCAGCTTCTTCAGCTTTGCGTTCTCCTCTTCCAAAGCCCTCAGCTTGCGGGCATCCGAGACATCCATCCCGCCAAACTTGGCTTTGTATTTGTAAAAAAACTCGCCGAGCTGATCCCATACTTGCGGCAAACATCTGCCGTCGGTAATCCTGCTTCATGCTCTTTGATCATCGCAATGATCTGCTCCTCGGTAAATCTTGAACGTTTCATAATCCGTCTCCAGTTTGTTGGGACGAATTCTACTCAAAATTGGAGGAGTTTTAAGGGCTGGAATCACCTTACTGATCGATCAACCACCATCCGTTGCCGCCGCTTGAGCTTCATGATAGCTTTGGGGGCTCCATTAGCATTCGGACCGCACGTTCGCAGGCCACCACCTCTTTCGCGCCATAAACACGCGCTACCGGGCACCCCAGTATGGTCAGCTCAAAACAGACAACCAGTCTCGCTAAGGCTGGATAAAACTAATGGGTAAGGTTTATACTGGCATCACTCAACAGTTGCACAGTCTTATTTGCCAAATATCCTTGGTCCCAACTCAACATAATCAAACCCGCCATCGCGGCCACCAAAATATTCGCGAAGCTTCAAGTCGGCGCCAGTGAACAGCTTCGCTCCTGCCAACGACTATAATAGCAGGTCTTCTTTCTCAAAATAGAAACATCGAAGTCCCTTTAGCAGCATAGCGTGCAATGCCACTCTGTCTGCTCGAAACTAACGCGCTGTACGCGTTTTCCATGGCTTAACAACAACGGCCCATGAACATCGGTTGCTAAATTCACTGGCGATATTTTCGCCATTTTTTAAAACCTCATTTGCATTATCTGGATCGCCGAAATAACGCTTCATTTCATCAATCCTCAGACCCCAGCCAAATGGATTATTTGCCATCTGATAAAGAACCTCGGTCGGCAAAATCTATAATTCCAGCAACAAATAATCCAGGATCTCGCGTCATGGCAATCGCCGCAGAATAACCGCCATAACTACCGCCCATGACAGCTATCCGCTTTCTCTGGATCAGCAATACACCTGTTCTATCAACCAACGAGCTGCATCGGTTATATCGTCCTGCATTCTTCCGCCAGTTTCACCATAGCCAGCAGCGCGAAACGCACCACCATAGCGATCGGCCCAAAATTCTGCTGATAAAACTACGTAACCTCGATTATTAAGAACTGGTCATCACCTCTATATCCATTTGCTTCAAAATGTGCAGGTCCGTGAATGTTTACAATTACCGGCAACGGACCAACGTCGTCTTTAAGTTGGGCAGCATTACTGGTATCTTGCGGAGCTGTTCAAGACCGCCACGCTGTAAAGCCGACAGCTTTTGAACTTTGCATGTCCCAGATAACGCATAAAGAGTGTTATAAAGGGCAGCATGAGACGGAGCAGATTAAGTAAGATCAGAAACAGGATCGGATGAATACGAGCATTTTGTGGCCTGCACAACTGCAGATGCGCTGCAGAATTAATGAGTGTTAATCGCAAAACAGCGGCTTATTATTTCCAAAGACTTCGCGCCCAGCTTGCGCGCGACGCAACCATGATCGAGAAGCAAGCGAAGTCTTTGATGGCCAGATCGAAGTTGATAAGAGTTGGCCTGGAGGCTGTCCGAGGGGTGATTGAGGACGTGGTGCTGGCGACAAGAGATCCCTGTATTTGGGCTTCTCAAGCGAGGTGGGGCGTATTTACACGAAGATAATTCCCGATGCCCTCAAGCGCCTCTTTTTTCCCGTCAAATCAGCCAGACGTAAAGTTGTGCCCGACAGCATTGTTTATTCTGATTGTTGGCATGCTTACAATACATTAGATGTGTCTGATTTTAAGCATTATGGGATCAATCATTCGGAGCTGTTTGCGAATAAGGGCAATCATATAAATGGCATCGAGAATTTTTGGAACCAAACGAAGCGTCATATGCGTAAATTTAATGGTATTCCAAAAGACAATTTTGGGCTATTTTTAAAAAAGAATGTCAGTGGCGATTTAATAATCCATCGCCTGAAACACAATTAAAACAACTCAAACAATGGGTTAAACAGAATTTAAACTAGTTATCTGGGACAGCAATACGTAACTG
>JAXHNY010000032.1:0-9917 GCA_034519905.1 Ahrensia sp. | reverse complement strand
GTAGCGGACAGTTACGTATTGCTGTTGCTCGTCGTCAATTCAGCGCTCGATTACCAGTGAAACGCGCGGTTTTCTCCACGCCGCAAAGCCTTTAAGGTGCGCTTGTCGGCGGCGCTCTTTATTGGCATGGGCCTGGCGCTATGGCGCGCGGCTGTGCAAGCCGCCTTATCTACGTGCAGGCGCAAGCGGCAATTTGCGCGCCATCACGGCAGTGTTTGTAATGGCGCTAACCGCTTGGGCAACTTTTCAGGGCTTTCTGGTACCAGCGCGCGACTGGGTTGGCGCGTTTGCTAACACCAGCATGATCGGCGGCAATGATTTGGTGGCGCTAGCCTACGGACTTAATCAGTATGCACAGCTTGTTGATCGGACTGGCTTTTCTCATCGCAGCGGCTTTATCTCGTTTTTCGTGACCGAACTGTGCTTCCCTGAAATCGCTTGCCGGCGTTATCGCCCGGCTGGCCTCATAGCGGGCGGTTGGTATCTGACGTATCAGGTATCGCAGCGGGTATTTGACCCTGTACTGACCGAGACACATGTCATTTATCCGTCCGTCTGCAAACAGCACCATAAACCTGATTACCAGTGGCGCCGACGAGACGCTTTTTATCACTCGATACAGGCCTGTTTTTCGGTCGTTGTTGCGGGTGCATTTTTATCATCGGTCTTGTTCGGCAGCTTTAAATTTCAAAAATTCTCTGATGTAAGCGCATCTGCACTTTTCACGTTACATCATTTGCGGCGCATTAATAAGGCTTCGGCCGGAGATCTTGGCGGTAGGCTGCACCATCGGCGCGGGCTTTACCGGCGGATCGGTTCTTGCCATCATCGTCACTGTAGCGGCCTTATCTCAATGCTCATACTTTTCTGGCGTGACAGGAAGTTGATACTAGCCAAACAAATCTGGAGCTACCGCACAAGCCCTTCAGACTGTTGCCAGCTGAATAAAAGAAAAGGCGCTGGATCTGACCCCAGCGCCTTTATCATTTTTACCCAATAACCCTCTACCTTATTCAGCGGCAAACTGATTCATCGTATTGTGCGCACCGCCCGCTTTGAGCGCCGCCTCACCGGCAAAATATTCCTTATGGTCGTCGCCGATGTCTGACCCTGACATGTTCTGATGCTTTACACATGCAATGCCTTGGCGAATTTCTTGGCGCTGCACGCCCGCAAGCACTAGTCAAGCATGCGCCTTGGTCACCAAAATATTCTTTCGCCAAGTTATCAGTCGACAATGCCGCCGTATGATATGTGGGCAATGTGATGAGGTGGTGGAATATCCCTGCCTGCGCTGCCGAATCACGCTGGAAAGTGCGGATGCGCTCATCGGCTTCTGCGGCTAAGTCGGTTGCGTCATAATCAACACTCATGAGACGGTCACGGCTGTAGGCAGAAACGTCCCTGCCCGCTTGGCTCCACGCATCAAAAACTTGCTGACGGAAATTCAGCGTCCAGTTGAAACTTGGCGAATTGTTATAAACCAGCTTAGCATTTGGCATGACTTCGCGGATACGGTTCACCATACCGCTGATTTGGCCAATATGCGGCTTTTCCGTTTCAATCCACAGCAGATCAGCACCGTTTTGCAAGGATGCTATGCAATCCATCACGCAGCGATCTTCGCCGGTGCCTGCGCGAAACTGAAATAGGTTCGACGCCAGGCGCTTAGGACGCAGCAACTTACCATTTCGGTTGAGTACCACATCGCCATTTTTAAGTTGGTCTGGCGCGATCTCCTCGCAATCGAGGTAAGAATTATATTGATCGCCCAAATCACCCGGCTATTTTGACACCGCAATTTGTTTCGTAAGGCCAGCGCCAAGCGAATCGGTGCGCGTAACAACGATCCCGTCCTCGACACCCAGCTCAAGAAACGCATAGCGGCAGGCACGTACTTTAGCCAGAAAATCCTCATGCGGTACCGTGACCTTGCCATCTTGGTGCCCACATTGTTTTTCATCGGAAACCTGATTCTCGATCTGCAAGGCGCAGGCACCCGCTTCGATCATCTTTTTGGCCAAAAGATATGTGGCTTCCGCGTTACCAAATCCCGCATCAATATCCGCAATAATTGGAACAACATGGGTCTGGTGATTATCGATTTCTTTTAAAGTCGCCGCGACTTTTGCATTATCGCCCGCATCGCGCGCCGCATCCAAATCTCGAAACAAACCACCTAGTTCGCGCGCATCCGCTTGACGCAAAAATGTGTAAAGCTCTTCAATCAAGGCGGGTACGGACGTTTTTTCGTGCATCGATTGATCCGGCAACGGGCCAAAATTCAGAGCGAAGCGCTGCGATCATCCAGCCAGAGAGATACAAATAGCGCCCTTTTGTTGTGCCAAAGTGCTTTTTAATCGAAATCATTTTTTGTTGGCCAATAAAACCGTGCCAGCAACCAAGGGACTGCGTATACTTGGCCGGATCAGCATCATAAGCCGCCATATCGCGGCGCATGATTGCCGCCGTGTAGCGGGCAATATCAATACCCGACTGGAACTTATTTTGCGCCCGCATCCGCGCCACAGCTTCTGCGCTAATGCCGCTCCAAGTGGGGCCATTTTTTGTGATAATAGAGTTTGCCGCTTCGATTTCTGCCGAGTAGCTCATGGCTAATCCTTTCGCTCAATGAAATGTAAATTCTGTCACAACGACAAGATATGCGTTGCCCCATGAGCAAAAGCTTATGGGCAAAGGTCAGAAACAAACAGAAAATACGTTTTTAAAGCGCAAAAATTGATGTAAAAAAGTGACATTTCTAAAAGTCACTTTTTGTACAATTGTAAATTTTATTACAGAAATGTGAGGTGCTTTTTAGGCACCTTACCCCATCGCATCGCTATCAGCTCTGCTTGCGCTAACTTTTTGCGCAAGCGCCGCCTCCATAAACGGATCAAGCGCACCATCAAGAACGTCCGATGGCGATGTGGATTCGACCGCCCGTGCGCAAATCTTTGACGAGCTGATAGGGCTGCAGCACGTAGGAGCGTATCTGATGTCCCCAACCGATGTCCGTTTTACCTTCGTGTTCAGATGCAGCGGCATCTTCGCGTTTTTTAAGCTCCATATCATAGAGCCGTGCGCGCAAGGCCTTCATGCAGTTTGCGCGGTTTTGGTGCTGCGATTTTTCTGACGACGTAACGACAATGCCCGTAGGAAAATGCGTGATACGAACAGCAGAATCGGTCGTGTTAACGGTGCTGACCACCAGCACCCGATGAGCGGAACGTATCGATACGGATGTCTTTATCGAGCACTTCTACTTCGATATTATCATCAATCACTGGATATACACCGACCGAAGAAAAGGATGTGTGCCGACGATCGTTTGAATCAAACGGCGATATGCGCACAAGCCGGTGGACACCCGTCTCTGTCTTTAGCCAGCCATAGGCATTGTGGCCTTTGACAAGAATTGTTGCCGATTTAATACCCGCCTCATCACCAGACGAGTATTCTTGCAATTCGACTTTAAAACCCCGTCGTTCAGCCCAACGCGAATACATGCGAAACAACATACTAGCCCAGTCTTGGCTTTCTGTGCCGCCCGCACCGGAATGGACTTCGAGAAATGTATCATTTGCGTCTAACTCGCCTGACAGCAACGCCTCAATCGACATTTTTTCGATAAGGCTTTGCATTTGCCGGATAGCATTTTCTGCGTCATTGATAGTTTCTTGATCGCCTTCTTCTTCGCCCATGGCGATGAGCTCTATATTATCCGACAGCGCTCGATCAAAGCCGATGATAGCGGAGGTCATTGTCTCCAGACGTTGACGCTCCTGCATGAGCTTTTGCGCCTCATCGGGTTTATTCCAAAGATTAGGATCTTCCGAAGCGGCGTTTAAGTATTCAAGGCGTTTTGAAGCAACATCCCAGTCAAAGATGCCTCCGTAATAAAGAAATTGCCTGTTTGATGTCGTCGACAAGTGCAATGATTTCGGCGCGCATTTTTGCTCCGTTTATGGGTATGATAAAAAATGAGGCGGCAACCGCCTAGAACAAGTAGCGTTTAAAGACAGGTTATCTCGCGATGTAAAGGCGCTTTACCTAGAAAAGTCCGCCTTTATTTTGCTGCACCGCTTGCTGGGCTTTGGGAGAAATTTTTCGCTGGCGCACGATGGTCTCTTCACTTTGCGCGACTTCCGCGCCGATCACGAAATAACTGTCGGCTGGCCCTGTACCAGGTTTAAAAGCTTCAACGATAATATCCTCACCGGAACTATCAGCACGCATGCCTGTTTTGCGGTTAATGTTTATCAGTTGCATGCCCACCGGCACCTTGAACTCGGCAGGCTTTACACCCTTAAGCGCGGCTTCCATAAAATCACCAAATATAGGTGCGGCAAGTTCACCGCCAGTTGATCCCTTGCCCATTGGTGTTGGTCGGTCGAAACCGATAAATACGCCTGTAACCATATTGGGCGTATAACCTATGAACCAAGCATCCTTTTCCTCGTTGGTCGTACCCGTTTTACCGGCGATAGGACGATTGAGCGTCTTTAAGCTGGTTGCAGTGCCGCGCTGAACCACACCTTCCATCATTGACGTTATTTGATAGGCGGTCATTGGGTCTGCACCTGATCGCGCGTATCGACGAGCTCCGGCTCGTCCTGTTCAAGCCATCTTGTCGAATTACAGCCTTCACACATGCGAGTATCTTGTTTGTAGATTGTCTTACCATACCGATCTTGCACGCGGTCGATAATCGAAGGTTTTATTTGGCGTCCACCATTTGCAAACACAGAAAACGCCGAGACCATGCGCATCACCGTAGTCTCGCCAGAACCAAGCGACATCGCCAAAACTGGCAGCATTTTGTCGTAAATGCCAAACTGCTCGGCATACTCAGCCACAAGTTTCATACCCATGTCTTTTGCAAGTCGCACCGTCATCAAATTGCGCGATTGTTCAATTCCTAAACGAAGTGTGGACGGCCCTGCACCCTCACCAGCATAATTTTTAGGCTCCCACAGTTCGCCGCCCGACACCAATTTGATCGGTGCATCCAGCACCACTGAGGCAGGCGTATAACCGTTGTCCAACGCTGCCGCATACACGAAGGGCTTGAACGATGAGCCCGGCTGGCGGAAAGCCTGAGTTGCACGATTAAATTGAGATTCATAATAAGAAAATCCGCCGGTCATAGCCAACACTCGGCCAGTATTAGGGTCCATTGCAACGAGTGCCCCGGAAACCTTTGGCATTTGCCGCAAGCCGTAAGTGTCTTCACTTTTGTTATACTCAACCATGATGACGTTGCCGGGCTGTACAATTTCCTCAATTGTTTTGGCTGTTTTGCGATTGTCGTCAGCATCACGCAAACGAAAAGCCCATTTCATATCGTTTGCAGCTATAGAGCCAGTTTCCCGAGTTCCATCAACTGCGCCCGAAACGTCCTTTTTAGGCTGGATACCAAACTTAATGCCAGACTTGTCGACTGAGAGCACAACTGCCACCTGCCACTCAGGACGATCGTTGATGCGTTTCATATCCGCAAGTGGAATACCCCAATCACCCGACAAATCAATGTTGGCGGTTGCACCGCGCCAGCCCCAATCTTGATCAAATTTTATCAAGCCCTCTTGAAGCGATTTGCGCGCTAAATCTTGGAGAGCTGGATCCAATGTCGTCCTAACCGACAGCCCGCCTTCATAAAGCGCGTTTTCCCCATAGCGACCAATAATTTCTTTGCGGGCTTCTTCGGTAAAATACTCAGACGCAAAGACAGTATCACCCGAACGGCCGAAAATTAACACCAAGCGGCTTTTCTTGAGCTATTTCAGCTTCGGCACCGGTGACATAACCGTTTTCGACCATTCGATCGATAATCCAATCGCGGCGCTCGGTGGCAGCAGCAGTATCTTCAAACGGATCATAATTGCTCGGCGCTTTTGGTAGCACAGCAAGATAGGCTGCCTCGTGGAGGTCTAGCTCGTTGACTGATTTGCCAAAGTAAGTAAGGGACGCGCCAGCAATACCATAAGCTCCCGCTCCAAAGAAAATTTCGTTGAGATAAAGCTCGAGGATCCTGTCCTTGGAGTACGCCTGCTCAATTCGAAATGCCAAGACCGCTTCTTTGACTTTGCGATCCACTGTTCGGTCGTTGGTTAGTAGAAAGTTTTTAGCCACCTGCTGCGTAATAGTCGAAGCACCAATTAATCGTTTATTGTCTTTCACGTTGCGCAGATTGGTCACCATCGCACGTGCCAACGCAAAAAAGTCAACACCGCGATGCTTATAAAAATTCTTATCTTCTGCCGATAAAAACGCCGCCTTCACCCGGTCCGGCACCGCCTGAATCGGAATGTATAGCCGGCGCTGCCGCGCAAATTCTCCCATTAATTGCCCATCGACCGAGTGAATCCGAGTCGTAACGGGCGGTTCATAATTTGCCAACACTTCATAATCCGGCAAATCTTTCGAGATGTCACCGATATAAATGAACACTGCCGCTGCCATCATCAAAAACAGCACCACGCTTATGCCGAAAAAATAACCGATGAGCCTTACCATGACATAATCAAACCTGCTTTAACCCGCTGCTTTGCCGAAAAATTGTGCTTAGACCCGCCATATATCATTATTTGTTTTATCGAGAAATTAGACCGTAAAGTGGCGGCAGCCAATATTAATAAAGTGATTAAACAAAATGGCAGCATTTCGTTGCGGAAGTGACACATACGACCAATTAACATAGCAACTCTCAATTAGCAGCCTTTAGGACAAAATCTTGATGACCAGAAAGAAGCGCAAAGCGTTCAATAGCTTCAGCTATCAGGCCAACTGTCTTTTCTCGCCACTCGGCATCGTTCAATAATTTCTCATCTTCTTCGTTCGATAAAAACCCGAGTTCGATGAGAACCGAGGGAACGTCCGGTGCCCGCAACACTTTAAATCCAGCAAATCGATGCGGATTACGAATCATACGAATTTTCTCGCTAATAGTATCAACCGCGATTCGGGCAAATTGCACGGAAAAACCGAGAGTTTCTCGCCGGGCTAAATCAACCAAAATGTCAGATACATTTCCGGGCTCATCATCAAATGCTATACCCGCTATTGCATCGGCTTTATTCTCAGACTCAGCAATTTGTGCCGCGACATCGTCTGAGGCTTCGTCAGAAATTGTGTAAACGGTGGATCCGCGCACATGGGCCTCATCAACTGAGTCCGCATGCACAGAAAGAAACAATGAAGCACCATTTTGGCGCGCAAACCGAACACGATCGCTCAGTGGCACGAAAACATCAGTCGTTCTGGTCAAAAGCACATCGACGCCTGAATACTGTTCCAGTTCAGACTTCAGCCTTTCAGCAAATCGCAGAGTCACATTTTTTTCCAGTGTCCCAAACTTCCCAACGGCTCCGCTATCTATGCCGCCGTGTCCAGCATCTAAAACGACCAAAAAAAACGATCCCTGAGAGCGGTTGGGCTTGTTTGCGTTGCTTAAACGATCGCCTTTTGTTGATTGCTGAACCACTGCACTTGTACGCATTTTATCAAGCACCGCTGTGCGAAAAGCTTCAGTGGTCGATTGCTCTAAGTCGATAATAAAACGATGCGTATTCATGCCCGTGTTTTTTACATTTTCTATATTCAAAATTTTAAACGGTTTCTCCATTTCAAAAATAATACGCGAAGTGGCCTCACTCATATCGCCCCATCGAATATCTTTGGTAAATCCCGTCCAACCAGTGGGTTTCGGCGCAAACCCAAAACCCAAGCGATCAAAATCAAGCACAAGTCGCCACGGATGATCCAATAATTGAACGGATGGAACTACTTGGCTGTCAAAATCGATAACAATCCTGCTGTTGTTATCATTTCCACTTACTGAAGCGGAAAGTACGATCGGTCGCTCTGATTGCGCATTCGATACCGTGGAAACAAAAACAGCAGCCAAAAATAGTCAAAATGAGGAGCGAGTAGACGCGCATTCATACGCAAAAGACGCAACCAAATTTGGGCCAGCAATCTTACCTTCGCTGTTCATTGCGGTTTAACCACCTAAATCTCAACTCCGCAAGCTTTTGATTTAACCTAGTCTAACTATGGTTAACCAGCGGTGTACCCAATTAATATTTCGCATATCGATGCGGTCGAAATCCCAAAACTGCACCTCAACAGGTATTATATGCGAGGTCTAAGCATAGTTTAAGTTACCCAAATCTCTAAAATCTGCCAAGAAGACAAGATTCTCGAAGCTTTTTTCGTTGTGCCATATTAAAACGCTTGCGCCTTTACCTTTGAAAATCTATCCTTATCAACGCGCGAACCGAATACGGTAGTCTCGTTGCAAACGGAATTTACCCGATGATCGCGATAAACAATCATGAGGTTTTAGTCGGGCCTATTCTTACGATCCAGCCTGGAAAACAGGTAAAATCATCGGTCTGAATAATACAGGCCTATTTACAATTGGAAGCCGTGATGGCCGTGGGTCTTAATAAAAGCCATACTCACGAAACAGAACAGACTGGCTTATCGCAAGTCCAATTTTCTTCTGTCGGCCATGGATCATTTCATTCCACATCAACAAATCAGACCGCCGCGGCAACACATTCACCAGCGATCGATGCAAAAGCGCTACGAAGTCTTGACTTCAATAGCATTAGCGTTGCCTCAAGACAGCCGCGCGGCCTGCCGGAAATTTTTATAATGTCGAACAAAATGCTTATCGATGCCTCCCACCCGGAGGAAACACGAGTTGTTGTTGTTAAAGGAAATCGCCTCGAAGACTTTGACTTTGAATCCCAACATAGACGCCAAATCCGCGGAAATATTTATCTAGCCAAAATAACGCGCGTAGAGCCGTCGTTACAGGCGGCATTTGTAGATTATGGCGGAAATCGCCATGGTTTTCTTGCGTTCAGTGAAATTCACCCAGATTACTATCAAATACCCTTGGCTGATCGCCAAGCTCTTTTGGCTGAAGAAGCAGCCTTAGCCAGTGAAGATGAGGCAGAAGAAGATGCTGCTGCAGAAGCAAGGAGCACTGGAAGCAATAACACTATTCGGAACGGGAATCGCAACAATAAACGCGACGATCGAAACGCGCGTGGGCGCAACCGAAGGAGCCGTAAAAGTGCGAGCACTGAAAGCACTGAAGCAACAAGCGTTCCTGATGCAGAGCCGGTTGCCTTTGATGATATTTTAGCGGCGTATGATGCCCGTCTTTTACGCGAAGGCGCGGATGGAAGTTCGCAAATCGAGCGAGAGCAATCAAATTCGTCGCTCGCGGCCAGGGTTGATGGCGCGGCAACTATCTCAGAAGAGATAGATGGAGCGATAGACGAAGAAACTGAAATCGAAGATATCAATTTGCAAACTGGCGATGTCGACGACTTAGCCGAGCCTGTGGAAGTCGTAGAAGGCGAAGATGACGCGATCGACGATTCGCGTCCTCGGCGGCGCACATCAAGGCGCCAATACAAAATTCAGGAAGTCATCAAGCGGCGCCAAATTATTCTCGTACAGGTTCTAAAAGAAGAACGCGGGAATAAAGGGGCTGCACTGACGACCTACATGTCGCTGGCCGGTCGTTATTCCGTGCTTATGCCAAACACAGCACGCGGCGGTGGCATATCACGAAAAATCACCAATATCGCAGACCGTAAGCGGCTGAAAGATATGGTTCGCGAACTGGAAGTGCCTCAAGGCATGGGGGTTATTTTACGCACCGCTGGAGCCAATCGTACGCGCGGAGAAATCAAACGCGACTATGAGTACCTTATGCGACTTTGGGACAAGGTACGTGATCTAACGCTTTCTTCGGTTGCACCAGCGCTTGTCCATGAAGAAGGCAGCCTCATCAAGCGGTCAATTCGCGATCTGTTCAGTAAAGAAATTAGTGAAGTCGTGGTGGCGGGTGAGGCCGGCTTCCGCGAAGCAAAAGATTTTATGCGCATGTT
>JAXHNY010000006.1:0-41711 GCA_034519905.1 Ahrensia sp. | reverse complement strand
GCGCCGGCTGAATGCCCAGCGCAATAGTCTGGCGCAAAGTTGAGCTCTTTAAGCAACATCGCGATGGAGCGTGCCATGCCAGGCAGTGAAAGTCCTTCGCTTGACGCTTTGCCGGTAAACCCATGCCCGGGCAAATCGAGCGCAATGCAATGGTAGTGCTGTGCCAACAGCGGCATCAGATCGCCGAAGGAATGGGTTGAAGCACCAGTGCCGTGGAGTAACAACATTTTTGGTTTGGCCGCGTCTCCCATTTCTTGCACATGCCATGTCATTGAGGCAGCTTGCACAAAACGGCTATGGGCAGAATTTGGCCAATTGGCTTTAAGGGTTTCCCAATTGGGGCGCGCGCTATCGTTGTTGTCTGTCATGCGTCATTTGGCCGTCAGATATTGAGTAACGATTTTTGATACAGCGCTCGAATCTGCGCGCGGCAAAAGGCAGTAGTCGCCATGTAAGGCAGCGGCAAGCTGCCGCCCTGTGTCCCGAGGCCGACGGGCGATATCGATGACCACTGACTTTAGCCCAAGTATGGCTGCTTGCCGCGCTAATCGCTCGGTCTCTTCATTTGCAACTTGCCGATTGGCCTCGCCGCTTAAATCAACATTGCCTTTGCCATCGGTCAGAAAAATCAACAGCGCTGACTGGCCTTTTCGGCGTACTTGGCTAGCCAATTCAATCGACATTGTTAAAGCGCTGGCAAGCGGTGTCGGCCCGCCCGCTGGCAGTCCCGAAAGTGCGCGTTTTGCGCGCACAAGTGAGCGCGTGGGCTCAAGGACAAGTTCTGCTTTTTGCCCGCGAAAGGCGATCAGCGCCACTGCGTCGCGGCGCACATAACAATCAGCAAGCAGTAACTCGATGGCACCTTTGGCTTCCGCCAGCCGTTCTAGCGCTGTGGAGCCGGAAGCATCGACGGCAAAAATAGCAACCGATTCGGTGCGCATGCGCAATTTTTGATAGCGGAAGTCGCAGGTGCGGATGGCAAGCTTTTCCCCGGGTTTCCATGGGCTCTCACCTTGACCTTTACGCCGCAGGGTTTGGAACGGAGCGGCAGCGCGCAATGTTGCTAAAACATCGGGCCGCGCATCTTGGAACGGTGCTTTTGTGGTAAAACCAATAGGCTTGCCGCGCCGCGCTCGGTTTTGCGTTGCGCCTGATTTTCCGGCACTGGAGGCGGTTCTGGTTTTTTCAATGAGCGGCTTTGCAAGCGCTGCTAGATCGGGGCGCTCGGCTTTGGCCGCTTCAATCATCATGTTTAGCAATTGATTAGGATCAAACTCGTTTTGATCTTCGTTGTCTTCCTGATCTTGCTTTTCATTATCGTTGTGCGGCTTTTCATGGGGCGGAGGCGGCGCAGGCGCATTGGTTTCGTCAGGCTCTTGTGGCGTTTGTTCGGTTTTTTGCTCTTGAGGTTGGGTCTGCGCACTCACAACACTGGCACAGACAAGGCGGATGGCCGTTGCCGCGCAATCGCTATCCACCTTTGGCACATACTTAAGCGCCGCAATAATTCGCGCAACGCGCATCAAGCTTAGTGCTTTGCGCATAGATGGTTTGCCGGTTTGCACCGCGGCCATGACAAGCGCTTCTTGCATTTTTTCATCAATGATTACGGCTTCGATGGCAGCGGCATCAGGCCACACTGCTCGCGGTGTCAAAAGAGGCGCTTGGCGATAGGAAAGACCGTCGAGGTAGATCGTCATATCTAATCGATCTTTCAGCGCAGACGGCAAGTCTTCATCGTCACTCGCCGCCTCATTGAGCGCGATCAAGCGTGTTTGCGATCCATCAAGACCGTTTGCGATTGTTGCTGCGGTGCCGCCCTCGCAGCGCTCGGCCATGGCCAAAACCAATAGTGGATTATCGTCAAAGAGGCCGCGCTGTTTGACTGGTTTGCCGGTTGCCAAGGTCGCAGCCATATCCACGCCGCCGATTAAGCGCTGAATGGGTATGTCAGGCGTTATGCGTTTCAGTTTAACGCTGCTAATCGTCTCGAGATAGCTGAGCCATATATCGCGCACAGGCCCTGCGCCTGCCTTGACTTCGATGCCTGCGATTTTTGCGCCATCGAGCGCCAGAATATCGGCTGCCAGCAGCGCATCCGCCCAAATGGGGTGAATGTCGATGTCGGCTTCATGTTTATTGTTAGCCGACGGCAACGATAGAACTTTCTACGTTTTGCATCGCTGCGAGTTCGGTTCGAATATCATCCAATGCGCGTTCGACGCGGGCACTGGAGCCTGAATCATCAAGCGGATCGCGCCGCAAGCGATGGCGCAGTGCCGCAGGCGCAATGTGCATCACATCGTTTTCAGTCACGATTGTGCGGCCATCAAGCGCGGTCACTGCGCGGGCAGCGCGCATTAAGGTGAGCTCACCGCGCAAGCCATCAATGCCCATCCGCAAGCAAATGAGCGATGCCAGTTCTAGGATATCGTCGGGGACTTCAACATTTGGCAACCGCGCACGGGCGTTTTGAATTTTGGTTCGTATCGCCTCGTCGGATTTTTTCCAGATTTGGTGAAATGCGATTGGATCACGCTCATAGGCTTCACGGCGCTTGACCACTTCAACGCGCATTTTAAGGTCTTTGGGTGAAGTGACGTCAACAGACAACCCGAAGCGATCTAGCAATTGTGGGCGCAGTTCACCCTCTTCAGGATTGCCTGATCCAACCAAGACAAAGCGGGCAGGGTGGCGAATGGAAAGTCCGTCGCGCTCAACAACGTTGACGCCCGATTGGGCGACATCAAGAAGAAGATCGACTAAGTGATCTTCGAGCAGGTTAACTTCGTCAATGTATAAAAACCCCCGATGGGCTTTGGCCAATAATCCCGGCTCAAATGCCTTTTGGCCAGACACCAGCGCTTTTTCGAGGTCAAGCGCGCCGCAAACGCGGTCTTCTGTCGCGCCTAACGGCAAGTCAACAACGGGCATCGGGCGCATGACAATGTTATCGGTCTGATTGCCATGGCAGACGGGGCAAATATCAAGTGCTGCACCAGGTTCACAATTGTAGCGACCGCTTCCTTCAGCTGGCCCCTGCAAATCTTTAAGACAAAGCGGCAACCCCCTCGTATCGATGTGGTTTCCCCCGTTCACTAATTCGCCAAACACGAGTACACCTGATAAATTAGGGTCGGTCGCTGTCATCAAAAGCGCCTGTTTCATTTCTTCTTGGCCAACGATGGCTGAGAAGGGGAAGGGGGCTGCCATGGATAGTCTCCGTCCAAATATAAACTAGGTGTCAATTTTAGTTTACAGGTGTAGCGTACAAACCCTATGCTTTGTCAACTCAAACGAAACTATAAACTCTAATTTCTGCAAATCAGCGCTGATCACTATGTAATTTTGTTGGTCTTAGTGTTGACGCAGTTTAGATTCATATTACATATGCGCTTGAAGGGCATACTGAGGAGTATCGAATGTCTAAGTTAAAAATGTTAGTTGCCGCTGCGGCATTGACAGTTATGGGTTCACCCGCAATTGCGATGGACGGCAATGTGGAAGAGGGCGCTAAGGTATTCAAAAAATGCGCTACATGCCACATCGTTGAAGAAGCGAAGAATAAGGTCGGTCCACAATTGATCGGCATTGTTGGTCGTAAAATTGCTGTCGTTGAAGGTTTCAAATACTCGACTGCCATGATTGAATTTGGCGCTGGCGATAAGGTTTGGGATGAGGCTTTGCTCGGTGAATATTTGGCTAACCCAAAGGGTGTTGTAAAAGGCACGAAGATGGCGTTTGCTGGTCTGAAAAAAGAAGAAGAAATTGCAAATGTTATTGCATATTTGAAGACATTTCCGGCACAGTAAGTTTGGCCGTATTTCCTTTAAAATGCCCGCCTTTGCGCGGGCATTTTTGTATGTAGCGTTTAAAGTGACGCTTGATTGTTGCCCGAAGATTCAAGATTTGCGACTCGTCATTCGCATCTTTTCGTGTTCTGATTAACCAGACGCGATGTAACGTCGCGTCAGGAGGCAAGATATGAGCGACCCCAATAACACGATGGGTAATTCCGGAAACGGTCAAAGCTCGAATCAAAAAAGGGATAACGACGACTTTACTGGTTTTTCGTTAGGTTCAACGAAGACCTGCGCGCTCGATGGCGCATCCTTGTTGCGTGCTGTTGGCGATGTCTCACACAAAATGAGCGCTGCACATTCGCCTGAAATCTGTGATATGGTCGGCGTTAGTGCGCAAACGCTTCTGAAAGCGGTAATCGATGGTGATCGCAAGTTCTTAAGCGCCATGGTCGATCAGCTGCTTGATAAAAATATTGGTCTAGACATGCTCTACGACCAGCTTCTTTTGCCCGTATCTGCCGATTTAAATGAAATGTGGCGCGACGATCGCATCGGCTTTGTCGATGTCGAAATGGCTACGGCGCGTTTGCAAATGATGTGCAATTTATTTGCGATTCGTTTTTCTGCCACTCAGCACAAGGTCGACACGGCAAAGCGTATCATTTTAGCGCGGGTGCGCGGTGAGCGTCATGCGCTTGGTCTTTCTATTGTAGAAGTGTTTTTCCGCCATGCAGGCTGGATCGTAGACGGTGGAACCAGTCTTGAGACCAGTTCTGCTTTTTATGGCCAAATAAAAGAAGTTCATTATGACGTCGTAGGCATCTCCGTCGGCGCAGCGACAGTAGCTGATGTATCCGATACAATTAGTCATATCAGGTCGTCTTCGTTTAATGACAATGTTAAAATTGCGCTCGGCGGACCGGCAATCGCTTGCAACCCAAGAAATTACTTACCCGCAGGCGCGGATCTTTTGACCGCTGATATAAAAACTGCCGTTGAACGCGTTAATTTGCTATTAGCTGCAGGGTAATTTTTAGCGTGTGGGCGTTCGCCCACGTTCCTAGCTTGGGAATGTGAAAACAGCACCTTCTTTAATGCCACCTTGCCAGCGCTGCGTAATTGTTTTCAATCGTGTGTAAAAGCGAACGCCCTCTGGTCCATAAATATCATGGTCGCCAAACAGTGACCGTTTCCAACCACCGAAGGAATGGTAAGCGACCGGTACGGGTATAGGCACATTTACGCCGACCATGCCCACTTCAATTTCATCGCAAAAGCTTCGGGCCGTGTCGCCATCGCGGGTAAAAATCGCCGTACCGTTGCCATATTCATGGACGTTAATCATCTCGACAGCCTCGGCGTAGCTTTTCGCGCGCACGACTGAGAGGACAGGACCAAAAATTTCATCTTTATAAATGCTCATGTCGGTTGTCACGCGGTCAAACAGCGCGCCGCCGACGAAATAGCCGTTCTCGTAGCCTTGTAGCGAGAAACCGCGCCCGTCGACGACCAGCTCGGCGCCTTCTTCAACACCTTTGTCCATATAGCCAAGAATGCGCTGCTGCGCCTCATTCGTCACAACGGGGCCCATTTCCGCGTCAGCATCGGTAGCAGGCCCAATTTTGAGGCTTTCAATGCGGGGTTTTAATTCTGCGACAAGTGCATCTGCCGTTGCTTCGCCGACGGGCACGGCCACGGATATCGCCATGCAACGCTCTCCAGCTGAGCCATAACCGGCGCCCATCAATGCATCCGCCGCCTTTTTGATATCAGCATCAGGCATGATGACCATATGGTTTTTTGCACCGCCCAGCGCTTGAACACGCTTGCCGTGTTTGGTGCCTGTTGCATACACATATTCCGCGATGGGCGTTGAGCCGACAAAGGACACAGCTTTGATATCGGGATGGCTCAAAATAGCGTCAACGCATTCTTTGTCGCCATGCACGACGTTGAGCACGCCATCTGGGAAACCGGCTTGCTTGAAAAGATCATAGATGAACATAACGGCAGATGGATCACGTTCTGATGGTTTTAGGATAAATGTGTTGCCGCAGGCGATAGCAACCGGATACATCCACAGCGGCACCATGCAGGGAAAGTTGAACGGCGTGATGCCAGCAACCACGCCCAGCGGCTGACGGTCGGCGATAGTGTCAATGCCGGGGCCGACATTGCGCGAAAATTCGCCTTTGAGCAGGGTTGGCATGCCGCAGGCAAAATCAACAACTTCGATGCCGCGCGCCACTTCGCCGAGCGCATCATCATGGGTCTTTCCGTGTTCACGAGAAATTTCACGGGCAATGTTGTCGGCATTTTCATCGAGCAACTGCTTGAATTTAAACATGTATTTTGCGCGTTTCAGCGCGGGCATGTTGCCCCAGCTGACGCTTGCTGACTTTGCTGCGGCAACGGCATCATTAAGTTCACCGGCGGATGATAGCGGCAAGGTTCCAATTGCTTCGCCTGTCGCGGGGTTATAAACCGGCTGGCTGCGTTTTGATGTCGAGGAAACGAGTTTTCCATTGATAGCGTTTTGAATGGTGTACATAGATTGATCCCTCAAGCGTGATTTGCCTTGAGCACTGTGATAGCCTTTTTTGCCCATCAATCCAAGTGCTATTGGTCTCTGCACCACTAAAATTTAGACGTATAAACGACTGAATTTTTTGCTTTAGCAAACTCTTTCAAGTCATGCGAATTGATGCCGGTAAAGAGAAGAAGGTTGATTGTGCCGAAAAATGAACGGGTTAGGTGTTAAAAAATAGGCCATGTTTGATTGACAAACGCCAGACTATTTCCGCCTTTTATTCCTGCTGGGCACCCGAAGTGCGGTGCAGCGTCAAAGAGCATCGACCCTATATTGCGGCTACACGGAGCTCGAAATGAAGAAAATCTATCCTAATGCGGCCGCTGCGCTGGACGGTCTTTTGCATGATGGGATGTTCATCGCTGCAGGTGGTTTTGGCCTGTGCGGAATCCCAGAGCTGCTGCTGCAGGCAATCAAAGACGCTGGCACACAGAAGCTCACCTTTGCTTCAAATAATGCGGGCGTAGATGATTTTGGCATCGGCATACTTTTGCAAACGCGCCAGGTTAAGAAAATGATTTCTTCTTATGTGGGTGAAAACGCTGAATTCATGCGGCAATATCTATCAGGCGAGTTGGAGTTAGAATTTAACCCGCAAGGGACATTAGCAGAGCGTGGCGCGCGCTTAGATGTGACTGCATGCTACCTGATTTTACACTAAGACGGGATCGGCATCAGTGATTGCCGAGGGAAAAGAGCTACAAGGGATTTCAACGGACAGTACTGGCATATGGAAGAGGGCATCTTTGCTGACCTTTCAATAGTCAAAGCCTGGAAGGCCGATGCGACGGGCAATCTGATTTTCCGCAAGACCGCGCGCAATTTTAATCCACCGGCTGCCATGTGTGGCAAAGTATGCGTTGCTGAAGTTGAAGAAATTGAAGCCAACGGCCGTTCACTTGATCCTGACCATATTCATCTGCCTGGTATTTATGTGCACCGTATCATTCAAGGCGTGCATGAAAAACGGATTGAGCAGCGAACAGTAACAGTGAAGGCAGCATAATATGGCAGATTCAGCTAAAGGTTGGGATCGTAACCAAATGGCTGCGCGGGCAGCGCAAGAACTTCAAGACGGCACTTATGTCAATCTTGGCATCGGCATTCCGACTTTGGTGTCCAATTATATTCCGGATGCAAAGTTGAAGTGACGCCGCAATCCGGTAGCTGGCATGCTCGGGATGGGGCCATTTCCAACAGAAGAAAACATCGATGCTGATCTGATTAACGCAGGCAAGCAAACGATTACGGAACTGCCACAGACAGCCTATTTTGATTCTGCGACGAGCTTTGGCATGATCCGCGGCGGCAAAATTGCGATGGCGATTTTGGGCGCGATGGAGGTCGATCAAAATGGCGATCTGGCCACCTGGATTGAGATGCGGCAAAAACTGGTCAAAAGGGTATGCTGGGCGGGGCGATGGATCTTGTCTGCGGGCGTTGTTGTGGTTGAAATTGGTGATGGACCACACCAACAAGCACGGCGAAAGCAAAGTGTTACAGAAGTGCACATTGCCGCTCACGGGGCAGGCTGTCGTCGACAGGATCATCACCAATCTTGGGGTTCTCGATGTGGTGGAAGGCGGTCTTCGTATCGTTGAGACCGCGCAAGGTGTGACCGAAGCGGAATTGCGTGCGGCTACAGAAGCAACCTTGGTCGACTGAAAGGTCTTAGCCTTACGTTTGGATTACTTAAAGATCATCCACAGCGCCATCAGCACCATCATGACGTTTTCTAACAACGATACGAAGCCGAGCGGCACATTTGAGTTACCGCCGACGCAGGCGCATCTGAGGTTGCGTTTGTCGATGTAGACGGCTTTGAACACAGACCAAGCGCCGATGCCGCCGATGAATAACATCAGCGGAATGCTGATTATCTCAAGCGCACCGGATATCATCAACACACCAGCGACAGCTTCCGCAAAAGGATATATTTTTGCATAGGGCAGCCATTTTTGTGCCAACAGGTCGTAGCCAATGAATTCATCGGCAAAGGCATCGATATCGCGCAGCTTTTGCAAAGCAAGGGCGCAAACAGAAAAAGCGATGAACCATTCGGCGGCGCGAACGGTGAGCATCGAACCAAGCGCCGCGTAACTTGCTGCCAAGGCCATCAGCGCTGTCATAGCAAAGAGCGCGATAACGGGCGTGTAGCTGACCCCGCTGTTGGTCGCAGCACCCGCTGCCGCTTTATTTGGAGCCACCTCGCCGAAATGTGCTTGCAGTGCATCAAAACCGCCGATGCGTTCGCTGCCAATCCAGATTTGCGGTGTGGTGGTTACGCCGTGTTCAGTTTTGAATTTATCAACCTCTTCGCGCGTGCGAAAAATATGATCCTCAAACGCAAAGCCTTTTTTTCCAGTAGCGCTTTGGCTTTTAGACCTGACGGGCAAACCGTTTCTGCGATGGCCATACGGTACAGTTTGGTGGTGGATGTTGTGTTCGTCATGAACAATTTCTCTCGGGCTCAGATATCGCCTTACAATAAAATTCACGCGGTCTCAAATTAAAGATCGGTTTTCGAATATGAATGCACCGCGCATTATCTTGTATGGTAAGTGCAAATGAGCGCTTCGTTATTTTGCTCTTAGTTTGTTCTCAAAGGGAGTTCGATTTGCGTTTGAGTAGCGTTGGTCACGGGCTTTGGCTGGGCTCTCACTCAAAGAAAATACGCTTGTGACAGGTGGCGCAAATTGATTTATCCAGCGTTGGCACAACAGCTGCAATTGCGTCGCCCTTCGAAAGATGAATATATTCGCGGCCGATATCACTCATCACTTTAAAGCGTGCAAGAGCTTGGAAAATTTTTTTTGGTGTTTTGGTTTGCAGATGAAACGATCCGCCGCGCTTGCGCCGACGATTGGACTCTTCGATCAAAAGATCAGCGCCTGGCATGTCAATTTCACCAATGCCCTTGACGATAAAAATCATATTCAGCTGATTTTTACGTTCGATTTCAAAGCGGCGAAATTGCCGTCTGAGATATTCCACTGAACCGAAAATAAAGTGGACCGTCCAGACGCGCGATCATCAATTGCGGACATTCCAGTAGTTTATCATTGCCTGTAATCTGCATGCCTGCGCCTGTGAATGTGCGGCGGTTTGAATCTGGGTTTGGAACACCGATGGCGATTGATGGTTTGGATGTGGCATTCAAGAATAACCCCAGAGAAAGAAGGACGCCTGCATAAATAGCAAATTCAAGATTGATCAAAATGGCTGATAGAAAAGTAACGCCAGCAATGACGGTTTCTGAGCGCGATGTCGTCAGAATGTGTTTTATTTCTCGCACGTCGATCAAGCGCCAAGCTACCAGCATAATAATGCCAGCCATGGCAGGAATGGGCACATAGGCAAACCAAGGTGCGACCAAGAGTAAAATCAAAAAGAGAAAAATAGCAGCAAAAATTGAGGATAACGGCGTTTTTGCCCCTGCGTCATAATTCACGCGAGCGGGTGAATGACGCCGAACTTGGGTAACACTGAAAAAAACTGCCGACAAAGTTCGATGCACCCTGGCCAAGAAACTCCCGGTTACTGTCTACCATCTGGCCGGATTTAAGGCCGATAGCACGGGCGACGGACATCGCTTCGAGAAGACCCACTATGGCGATAGCGATGGCTGCCGAAGATAAGTCTCGCAGCGAATTTAGCGAAAAATCTGGCTTGATAAATGTGGGTATAACGCTGTCAATGGCGCCAACGGTTGCAACTTGCGCCTGCTGTCCGGATATGAGGATGCTTATGCCGGTCGCTGCCGCCAACGCAATCAAGTAATTCGGCCAAAGTGGTTTCCATTTTCTTATTGCAATACCGATGAAAAATGCAAATGCAGCAAGCCCAAGGGAATAGGGGTTTAACTGAGGGAATTGATCGTAAAGCCCGACGGTAAACTCCACGAGTTCTTCGGGTCTCGGAATTTCCACGCCAAGTGCATGGCGAATTTGACTGAGCACGATCAATAATGCGGCTCCAGTGGTAAACCCTACCATCACCGAATGTGAAACGAAATCGACGAGGCCTCCCATCCGCGCGATACCAAGAACGAGCTGGTATATACCAACCAGAAAAGCAAGGGTGATCGCCGCCGCGATATATTGTTCTGTGCCCGGGGTGAAGCTGCCGACGAGCGACACAAAGACAAGTGCAGAAATGGGTGTTGTAGGACCGGACACCGCATGAAGACTAGAACCGAAAAGTGCCGCAATAATTGCGGCCACGATTGCACTGTAAAAACCATATTCTGGCGGCAGGCCTGCAATGGCTGCGAAGGCAACGGCTTGTGGCAAGACAAGTGTTGCACCGGTCATGCCGGCGATCAAATCGCTGCGAAGAGGGATCTCGGTGCTTGACCAGCCCAATCCACTCAGGCCAGTAGAAAAAGCTCTAATAAATAGCTTTGAACTTTTTTCCTTCGTTCGTACCATGGGTGCGCCTTACTCATGCGTCACCCGTTACAGAATTCGATCTGCACAAACCGGCACAAGCAACTAGGCATAGTGCGCATCCGGCGTCAGCCTTTTGTTTTCGCATGTTTTGCCCACGACTGCGATCATTTGGATCGTTTCGAAAACTTTCTATAGAACCAGTTTGCTCAAAGATACAAACCGAAATAATGAAAAAGGTAAATCGTACCGCCTAACCACAATAAGGAAAGACCTATGCCGTTTATCTATGAGCAGTTTACCTATGGGGCTGACAATTATGGCGTGCTCATTCATGATCCCGTTTTCAATCAGACGGCGATGGTGGATGCAGGCGATAGCGATGCAGCGCTCGCTGCACTTGATCGAAATGGTTGGAAGCTGACCCAGCTTTGGATCACCCACCATCATGCAGATCACACGGCTGGATTGCTGGCGGTCAAGGCTGCCACCGGATGTCATGTGTACGGGCCATTGGAAAAGAGTAAACCGATTGCTGGCATCGATCAATTTTTGGGCGATGGGCACAAGTTTGATTTTGCGGGCAAAGACGTCTCAGTAATTGCAACCCCTGGCCATACGCTTGATATGATCAATTTTCACATCGAAAGCGAGAGTGTACTATTTGTCGGCGACACGCTTTTTGTAATGGGTTGCGGACGTTTGTTTGAAGGTACGCCCGCACAAATGTTTGATAGCTTGGCAAAACTTGCTGCTCTACCGCCGCAGACGACGGTTTATTGCAGTCATGAGTATTCAAGTGCGAACGCAGAATTTGCCAAATTTGTTGATCCAAAAAATGAGGCGATACAAAGCCGTGCAGTCGAAATCGCTGAACTGCGTGCTGCCAATAAACCGACTGTCCCGACGACCATCGCACGTGAACTTGAAACCAATGTTTTCCTTCGCTCTCACACCGATAGCATTCGAAGACAACTCAACATGCTTGAGGCCAGTGATTTGGAAGTTTTCGCAAAATTGCGCGCGTTAAAGAACAGTTTTTAGCGCTGTGTTATCTCATGAGAATAAGTTGACGATGTGTGGTGGGCATGCTTGAGTTGAAATAAGCGCATGTTGGTGTGCGTGGGAGTTTTGGATGGCGCATGGGCAGGCCGAACAGTTAAAAGTTGACGCGTTGCCAGAGTTTATCACGGATGCGGATATTGCAGCGCTCAATGAAGGTCGGCATCACGCTCCATTTCAAGTTTTAGGCGCGCATATCAGCGGCGGACGGCGCTGGGTTGTGACGTTTCAACCAGAGGCGGTTGAAGTGATTGCGGTTGTTGGGGACAAGCAAACAGCGCTCAAACGCATCGGCGGGGCGGTTTTTGCCGCGCCCGTGTCCGGCAAAGCCTACACACTGACGATACGTTATCATGGTGGAAATGAGCATACGACGCGCGATCCATTTTCGTTTGCGCCAATTTTATCGGACTTCGATCAATATTTAATTGGCGAGGGTACGCACAAAGAGCTTTGGCGCGTTCTGGGTGCGCATGTCATTAAACACCAAGGCGTTGACGGCACCCATTTTGCGGTATGGGCTCCGAATGCGGCGCGGGTCAGTGTCATTGGCGATTTCAATTCTTGGGACGGACGGCGCCACCCAATGCGGCGCGCGGGTCATACCGGTGTGTGGGAAATATTTTTGCCCGAAGTGGGCGAGGGCGCGCTTTATAAGTACGAAGTTGTTAGCGCTGGTGGTATCGCGTTAAAAGCTGATCCATTGGGGTTTGGCTCCCAGCATCCGCCCGAAAAGGCAAGTATCGTGCGTGATATTTCTGGTTACGGCTGGAAAGATAAATCATGGATGAAACGCCGCGCCGTGGCCGCAGACCGCGCACAGCCGATATCGATTTACGAAGTGCATTTGGGATCATGGCGCAGACGCTATGACGATGGTCAAGGCGGTAGGCCGCTCAGCTATAAAGAGCTAGCGCGGGATCTGATCGCTTATGTAAAATTTATGGGCTTCACTCATATCGAGCTGATGCCGATATCTGAATTTCCCTTCGATGGTTCCTGGGGTTATCAACCGGTGGGTCTGTTTGCGCCGACAATTCGCTTTGGACCGCCCCATGAGTTTCGCGATTTCGTCGAGGCTGCTCATCTTGCGGGTATTGGCGTTTTGCTTGATTGGGTTCCTGCGCATTTTCCGGCAGACGCGCATGGCTTGGCCCGGTTTGATGGCACAGCGCTTTATGAACACGCTGATCCGCGTGAGGGTTTCCACAAAGACTGGAATACGCTGATTTATAATTATGGTCGGCGTGAGGTGAAAAACTATCTGGTTTCGAACGCGCTCTATTGGATGGAAGAATATCATCTGGATGGTCTGCGCGTTGATGCCGTCGCCTCAATGCTTTATCGCGATTATTCGCGCAACCATGGCGAATGGGTGCCCAACAAAGATGGTGGGCGCGAAAACTATGAAGCCATCGAGTTTTTGCGCGAGATGAACATCGCTGTCTATGGGGCTGACCCAAGCGTGATGACGGTCGCAGAAGAAAGCACGTCCTTTCCAGCCGTCTCGCAGCCCGTCCATGCGGGCGGTCTTGGCTTTGGTTATAAGTGGAACATGGGGTGGATGAACGATACTTTGCGCTACATGCAGAAGGATCCGATTTATCGCCAGCATGACCATCATCTGATGACGTTTCCTATCGATTGGGCTTTCACCGAGAATTTTATCTTGCCCATTAGTCATGATGAAGTCGTGCACGGCAAAGGCTCGATGATCGACAAAATGCCTGGGACGAGTTGGGAAAAATTCGGCCATTTGCGCAGCTACTACGCTTTTATGTGGATGCATCCGGGTAAGAAACTCTTGTTTATGGGCTGCGAGTTTGCGCAACCAGAAGAGTGGAACCATAATGGCGAGTTGAACTGGAGCGCGGCAGAAGAGCCGGCGCGCAAAGGTGTCCAAAAACTGGTTCAGGATTTGAATACGCTGTACCGTCACACGCCAGCGCTTTACGTCAAGGATTGCACATCTGATGGTTTCGCATGGCTTAACAATGATCCAACGCAATCGACGATTGGTTTTGTGCGTTATGGAAATGAAAATGATGCGCCGATCGTTGTGATGTGCAATTTCACACCGGTTGAGCGTGTTGAATTTAGAACCGGTGTTCCGTGTCAGGGCTTTTGGGAGGAAGTGCTTAATTCGGACGCCGGAATTTATGGTGGAGGAAATCGGGGCAATTTGGGCGGTGTTTCATCGCATAACATTTCTGCCGATGGTCATGACCAATCGGTGACGCTCACCTTGCCACCGCTATCGGTTATCGTATTGCGGCATCGTCGTTAGTAGAAAAGGGAGATTGGGAGGAATGAGTAAAGTGCCAACAAAACGTCTCACACAGCGATCAATGGTTTTTGTGCTTGCAGGGGGTAGGGGCAGCCGATTGAAGGAGCTGACTGACCGCCGCGTGAAGCCTGCCGTACCGTTTGGCGGTAAGGCAAGGATTATCGATTTTGCGCTGTCTAATGCCATGAACTCCGGCATCCGGAAAATGGCAGTCGCGACCCAGTATAAGGCGCATAGCTTGATCCGACATGTGCAACGCGGCTGGAACTTTCTGGGTGCTGCTCGGAACGAATTTATTGATGTGCTTCCCGCCTCGCAGCGCGGCAATAACGAAAGCTGGTATAAGGGCACTGCCGATGCGGTGACGCAAAATATTGACATCGTGGACAGCTACCAAGTCGATTATGTGATCATTTTGGCTGGTGATCACGTGTACAAAATGGACTATGAAATCATGCTCCGCCAGCATGTTCAAACCGGCGCCGATGTAACTGTTGGCTGTTTGACGGTGCCTCGCGAGGAGGCAACGGCCTTTGGGGTTATGGCGACCGATACGGATGGCCGGATAACGAGCTTTTTAGAAAAGCCCGCCGACCCGCCTGGTATGCCGGACGATCCGACAAAGGCGCTTGCCTCAATGGGCATATATGTTTTTGACTGGAAGTTTTTGCGCGCGCTGCTTCTAGAAGATGCCGAAAATACTGCCTCTTCTAATGATTTTGGCAATGATCTTATCCCTCAAATTGTCAAAGGCGGCAAAGCCATGGCGCATCGGTTCGATGAAAGCTGCGTGCGCGAAGAAGGCGCCCCGGCCTATTGGAAAGATGTGGGTACGGTGGATGCATTTTGGCAAGCCCATATCGATTTGACATCATTTATACCGGAGCTTGATCTTTGGGACAAACAGTGGCCTATCTGGACCTATAATGAAAGTGTGCCACCTGCCAAATTTATTCACGATGAGCGTGATCGGCGCGGCATGGCGATTTCTTCCCTTGTGTCGGGCGGGTGTATTATATCGGGAACCGAGGTCCGAAATTCTTGCCTGTTCACCAATGTTCACACAAATTCCTATGCAGTGCTTGACCATGCAGTGTTACTGCCTGGCGTCTTCGTCAATCGTTCGGCGCGCTTGCGTCAAGTGGTGATTGATGCAGGTGTGCATATTCCTGAAAAGTTGGTCGTCGGCGAAGATCCCGTCGAGGACGCAAAGTGGTTTCGTGTTACCGAGCGTGGTACCACGTTGATCACGCAGGATATGCTGGATAGGCGGGCCGCCGCTAAATGACGAAAGTCTTATTTGTCGTATCGGAATGCGCACCGCTCATCAAAACGGGCGGGCTGGCAGATGTTGCCGGGGCGCTGCCGCTCGCCTTGGCCGCGTGCGGCGATGATGTGCGCATTTTGCTGCCGGGCTATCGCTCGGTTTTAAAACAGCTCGGTTCGACGAAAATTGTTAAAAGCTTCGACGATTTGTTTGGTGGTCCTGCCAGATTGCGCGCGTGCACATTCGCAGGTTTAGAGCTTCTTATCGTGGACGCGCCTCATTTGTATGACCGGGATGGCGGCATATATGTCGATGCGGTTGGTCGCGATTGGCAAGATAACGCGACACGCTTTGCCGCGCTATGTTTTGCTGCGGCAGACATCGCGCGCCATGGCGCTGGAGGGTGGACACCGCAGATCGTGCACGGGCACGATTGGCAGGCGGGGCTGACGCCGGAATACTTGCGCCAGCTAAATGTCGATACGCCGTTTGTGTTTACAGTTCACAATATCGCGTTTCATGGCAATACGGGCGCAGAGAAACTATCCACACTAAAGCTCGATAGCCGCCGGTTTAATGCGGATCACTTTGAATTTTGGGGGCAAATATCGGCATTAAAATCAGGACTGATGGGCGCTGCAAAAATTACCACAGTTTCCAAAACTTATGCAGAGGAGTTGCTAACACCGGCATTTGGTATTGGGATGGACGGCGTGCTGCGCCATCGCCAAACGGATTTAATGGGCATCGTGAATGGGATAGACGAACACGTATGGAACCCATCGACGGACGCGAATATCAAACCCTATAAAACGCCAGCCGGAAAAGCTGCCAACAAAAAGGCGTTGCAGAAATACTTTGGCCTGAAAGCTGCAGATGGTCCGCTTTGCGTTTTAATTTCACGTTTGACCGAGCAAAAAGGTATTGACCTTCTGCTCGAAGCGATGCCTGTTTTGCTCAGCAAGGGTGGCCAGCTCGCCGTCTTAGGTTCCGGCGATCCGGCGCTCGAAGTAGCGCTGCTGGAGGCTGCAGACGCGCATGAAAATGTTGCGGTAACAATTGGATATAACGAAGAGCTATCACATAAAATGATTGCGGGCGGCGATGCGATTTTGGTGCCGTCGCGGTTTGAGCCATGCGGCCTGACGCAGCTTTATGGTCTGCGTTATGGCACTCTGCCGCTGGTATCGCTGACGGGCGGTTTAGCTGATACGGTGATCAATGCATCGCCTGCTGCTTTGGCAAGCGGTGTTGCGACGGGTATCCAGTTTTTTCCGGTCAATGCACAAGCGCTCGGCAATGCGTTCTTACGGCTATGTCATTTATATGCCGAGCCCAAGACTTGGAAAACCATGCAGGTTAATGCGATGAAGCAATCGGTCGGGTGGGAAAAATCTGCTGCTGAATACCACTCCATTTATACCGCGCTTGATGGTGTCTCTCGGTGAGTTTACATTCGTTCGCCATAAAGCCTGGGCGACCATCGCCGCTCGGCGCGACCGTGGATGAAGGTGGTATCAATTTTGCGGTATTTTCAAAAAATGCCACAAAAGTTATGCTTTGTCTTTTTGATGAAGATGGCGTCGAAAATCAGATTATCTCAATGCCAGAACGTGAAGGGCATGTGTGGCATTGTCACCTACCGGGCTTAAAGGCGGGTCAGCAATATGGTTACCGAATGGATGGGCCCTATGAGCCAACCAAGGGACACCGCTTTAACCCGCATAAGTTGTTGATTGATCCCTACGCAAAAAGCCTAACGGGTCAGCCCATATGGAATGATGCGCTTTACAGTTACCAAGTTGGGCATGCGGACAAAGACCTCAGTTTCGATAAGACCGACAGCGCACCTTATATGCCTCGGTGCGTCGCGATTGATCCGAAATTTAACTGGGGCGATGCGGAGGGTTCACGGCCGCGCCATACGCTCGAAGATACCATTGTCTATGAAGCCCATGTCAAAGGACTTACAGCGGGGCGGAGTGATATTTCCGATGCGGGAAGTTACCGTGCCATGGCGAGCGACGCGATGTTGGAGCACCTCAATAATTTGGGTGTAACGGCCATCGAGCTGCTGCCGGTGCAAGCATTTTTGAACGATGAGTTTTTGGTCAAACGTGGGCTGACAAATTATTGGGGCTATATGACCTATGGTTTTTTTGCCCCTGATCCACGGTATATGAGCCGCGGTCAAATTTCCGAATTTCAGCAGATGGTCGCTCGGTTTCATGGCGCAGGAATCGAAGTCATCCTCGATGTGGTTTACAACCACACTGCTGAGGGTTCTGAAATGGGGCCGACTTTGATGTTTAGAGGGCTCGATAACGCGAGTTACTACCGCCTTGCGGATGATCCTCGTTATTATATTGATGATGCCGGCTGCGGCAATACGCTTGATTTTGAAAACCCATTTGTCATGCGCTTAGTGATGGACAGCCTGCGTTATTGGGTCGAAGTGATGCATGTGGATGGATTTCGGTTTGACCTGTGCTCAGTACTTGGCCGCACCCGCGCTGGCTTTGATCGGACTGGGCCGTTCTTTCGTGCGATCGGTCAAGATCCTATCTTGAACAATGTAAAACTTATTGCCGAACCTTGGGATATTGGCCCCGGTGGTTACCAATTGGGTGCCTATCCGGCACCCTTTTTAGAGTGGAATGACAAATACCGCGACCATGCGCGGCAATTCTGGCGGGGTGATCACGGTAAAGTCGCGGCGATTGCATCGGGTCTATCGGGTTCAGCGACTTATTTTGATCACGATGGACGGGCGGCCACCTCGTCGCTTAACTTTCTGACCGCCCATGACGGTTTTACGTTGCAGGATTTGGTAAGCTTTAATGCAAAGAACAACGTGGCCAACGGCGAAGAAAACCGCGATGGTCATTCGAACAATTATTCGGACAATTTGGGTGTTGAGGGTAAAACCGACGATCTGAGTATTGTTGCCGCGCGGACCCGTCGCAAACGCAATCTGATGGCAACCTTGATGTTGTCGCAGGGTACGCCGATGATTTTGGCTGGCGATGAGCTCAGTAATTCGCAAAGTGGTAACAACAACGCCTACTGCCAAGACAATGAAATCGGCTGGGTGAATTGGCCTGAGCAAGATGATCCGTTTTTTACGTTTTGCGCGCAAGCGATCGCGTTTCGCAAAATGCATCCACTGCTCAGACAAAAGCGTTTTTTGCACTCTAAACAAAGGCTTATTGACGGAGAGCCGGATCTTTTTTGGCGCCGTGCCAATGGCGAGGCCATGCGCCAAGAGGACTGGGATAATCCAGAGCTGGATATCCTCATCGCTGAAATGCGGATGGCCTCTGGCACGCCGGAATATGTGCAGCGTGAAGGCGCACTTTTGGTTGTGCTTAATCGCGGCGGAAAAACGTCAATTGTGCCGCCGTCATTGCCGCAAGGCGGGCAATGGGTGCGCCGCTTTGATACGAGCCAGGACGATGCCATTCAAGTGACGCCGGGCATGGATATTTCTGCCGACTGTGTGGTCGTGTTTTCACATGAGACTTAAAGTTGAATAGCTAAAATCATCTACGGGAGGATGCGCAATGCCAATGCAAACAGTAAGGACGAACCCCATCGAAGGCCAAAAGCCCGGAACCAGCGGACTGCGCAAAAAGACCGCCGTGTTCAAACGTCCGCGCTATTTAGAAAACTATGTGCAGGCGACATTTGACGGGGTTGGCGGCGTTGAGGGCAAAGTGCTCGTTGTCGGCGGGGACGGGCGTTATTTTAACGATGAAGCCATTCAGATTATTCTACGGATGGCTTCTGCAAATGGTGCTGCAAAGTGCATAGTCGGACAGGGCGGTATTTTGTCGACGCCCGCTGTCTCACATCTCATCCGCAAACGAAAAGCCGACGGCGGGCTCATACTGTCTGCAAGTCATAATCCCGGCGGCCCCGACGAGGATTTCGGCCTAAAATATAACGGGGCCAATGGCGGTCCCGCGCCAGAGGCTGTGACCGATAAAATTTTTGGCCTCACCAAAAATATCACGAGCTACAAAATTATCAGCGCGCCTGATGTCAACATCAATCAACTGGGCAATCGGACGCTCGAAGGTATGCAGATCGAGATCGTTGATCCCGTGGCTGATTATGCGGAATTGATGGAAACGCTGTTTGATTTCGGTAAAATTCGTGCGCTTTTTGCGGGCGGTTTTACGATGTGTTTTGACGCGATGCATGCGGTCACTGGACCTTACGCCCATGCCATTTTAGAAGAGCGCTTGGGCGCAGCGCGCGGCACGGTGATCAACGGTAAGCCCAGCCCTGACTTTGGCGGCGGGCATCCCGATCCCAATCCGATCTGGGCCAAAACATTGATGGATAAAATGTATGGTGATAACGCGCCCGATTTTGGTGCGGCATCGGACGGTGATGGTGACCGCAACATGATTGTGGGCCGCCATTGCTACGTGACGCCTTCGGATAGTCTGGCCGTTTTAACGGACAAGGCGCATTTAGCACCCGGTTACGCGCGCGGACTAAGCGGCGTTGCGCGTTCCATGCCCACATCGCGTGCCGCGGACCGCGTTGCGGCGCGGCTCGGTATAGGCTGTTATGAGACGCCGACCGGCTGGAAGTTTTTCGGCAATCTGTTGGATGCACAAAAGGTAACGCTGTGCGGCGAGGAAAGTGCTGGCACGGGATCAGACCATGTGCGTGAAAAAGATGGGCTTTGGGCTGTATTATTGTGGCTTAACATTTTGGCGGAAACAAAAAAGTCCGTCAAAGAGCTGCTCGCAGACCTATGGCAAACGGACGGACGCTGTTATTATTCGCGTCACGATTTTGAGGCCGTCGCTAGCGATAAAGCCAATAAGATGGTGGATGGTTTGCGCGCAAAACTCTCCTCGCTTAAGGGTCAAATCATAGAAGGTATGACGATTTCCGAGGCCGATGAGTTTGCCTATGATGACCCGGTGGATGGTTCCCATTCGGCATCGCAAGGCATTCGACTTATCTTTGCGCAAGGCGCGCGCGCCGTATTTCGGCTTTCAGGAACAGGGACTGAGGGCGCTACGATACGAATATATCTGGAACAATTGGAGACAGCACCAGACCGTCTGCATCTACCGGTTGACGAGGTTCTTAATAAAGTAAAAACAGCTGCGATGAAGATATCAGATTTGTCAGCTATAACAGGTAGAAATGAACCCGATGTTATCACCTGATATTAATAGTTTTTTGGTAGTAGTTTTGAGATTAAACGGTCGCGCTGAACATTAAAAATACAGGTAGCCTGAAAATGAATGTGATGACGGATATGTCTGCTGAAGCAGTGCGACTGCGTATTGCCGAACACATCACCTTTACACTTGGCAAAGATAAATCCCATGCGAGCGTTTATGATTGGCGCATGGCCGTCAGTTATGCCATTCGCGATCTGATCATCGAGCCATGGTTTGCGGCCACACGCAAAACCTATGAAGCCAAAGGCAAGCGTGTTTATTATCTTTCCATGGAGTTTCTGATTGGCCGCATTTTGCAAGATGCGATGGTCAATCTGGGGGTTTTAGATGCGGTGGATGCCGTTCTTGCCGCCGAGGGCATTGCGCTCGATACCCTTATTGATGACGAACCGGACGCAGCTTTAGGCAATGGTGGCCTTGGGCGTTTGGCGGCTTGTTTTTTAGAAAGCATGTCGACCTTGGCTTGCCCCGCCTATGGCTATGGCATCCGCTATGAGCATGGCCTTTTTCGGCAGAAATTTGAGGGAGGCCGCCAGGTCGAGCATCCCGAAGACTGGTTGGAACATCCTAACCCTTGGGAGTTTGAGCGACCAGAAGCGCGCTACACAATCCCTTTCAAGGGCTATGTCGCCGAGCTTGATGGCCGCTCCGTTTGGCATGCGCATGAGACAGTGTATGCCCGCGCCTATGACATGCCGGTTGTTGGCTGGAAGGGCAAATGGGCCAATACGCTGCGGCTTTGGGGCGCGCATCCCACCGAGCTGTTTGATCTGGAACGGTTCAACGCCGGTGACCATACGGCCGCAGCCGCGCCCGAAGCCTTGGCGCGCACTTTGTCCCGCGTGCTATACCCTGAAGATACGACCGACAGCGGAAAAGAGCTGCGCCTGAAGCAAGAGTATTTTCTCACATCGGCCTCCCTGCAAGATATCCTGCGCCGCTTTTTGAGCGAGTATGATGATCTTGAGCTCCTGCCGACAAAAGTCGCCATACAGATGAATGATACGCATCCGGCGCTGGCAGGTCCGGAGCTCATTCGGCTGTTGATGGATGTGCATGGTTTGCCATGGCCCAACGCGAGGCGGATCGCCGGTGCCTGCCTCAACTACACCAACCACACGCTATTGCCGGAAGCTTTGGAAACATGGTCGACATGGCTGATGGGCCGTGTTTTGCCACGCCATATGCAGATCATCGAGATGATTGATCGCGAGCACTTGGCTACCACACACAGTGGCGCTGACCTTGCCATCGTGCGCCATGATCAGGTGCATATGGGCACGCTGGCTTTCGTCATGGCATCGCATGTCAACGGTGTATCGGCGCTTCATACGCAGTTGATGAGAGACACGGTGTTTGCGGGTTTAAACGCCGTATACCCGAACCGAATTATCAACCAGACCAATGGCGTTACGCCGCGGCGCTGGCTGCGCATGGCCAACCCTGCGCTTGCAAAAGTTTTGAGCGAGACAATTGGTCTCGGCTGGGAAGCTGATCTTGATCAGATTGCCGAACTTGCCAAGTTTGAGGATGATGGCAGCGTGCGTGATGCGCTGGGTGCCGCAAAGCGGACGAACAAAATAGCCCTTTCAAATTGGGCTGCGTCGCATGTGGGCGTTGCGCTCAATCCTGATGCGATGTTTGATGTTCAAATAAAACGCATGCACGAATATAAGCGCCAACTGCTCAACATATTTGAGACGATTGCGCGCTGGTCGGCGATCCGCAACAATCCTACTGGCAATTGGACGCCGCGCGTTAAGATTTTTGGCGGCAAGGCCGCGCCGGGCTATTTTGCTGCCAAGGAGATTATTCACCTCATCAATGATGTTGCGCAGACGGTGAATAATGATCCGCTCGTTGGCGATCTTTTGAAGGTCGTCTATCCGGCAAATTATAATGTATCGATGGCGCAACGGCTGATACCCGCGACGGATTTATCCGAACAGATTTCAACTGCAGGCAAAGAAGCATCGGGCACCGGCAATATGAAGTTTACGATGAATGGCGCGCTGACGATTGGCACGCTGGACGGTGCCAATGTCGAAATTCGAAAGAATGTGGGTGCGGACAATTTTTTCTTGTTTGGCATGAATGCCGATGAAGTGCAGGCGCGCTATAAAGTGCCAGACCATGCGCGCCAAGCGATCATGCAAAGCCAAGGGCTGCAAGATGTGTTGCAGATGATCGCCGAAGGGCGTTTTAGCCCCGACGATAAACACCGCTATGGCGGTCTTGTGTCTTCGATCTGGAATCACGATCCTTATTTGGTGGCATCGGATTTTGACAGCTATTGCGCGGCGCAGGCTATGGTTGATCAAACCTATCAGAATGCTGACCACTGGAATAGGTTGGCCCTGCGCAACATCGCTGGGTCGGGCTATTTTTCATCCGACCGCACGATCAAAGGCTATATGAACGATATCTGGGAGGCCAAAAGCCTCCTCTAGATTTTCTAAACCGATAGCTTGATCGACCCAGTATGTTCGCTATGGCGAAGATAGATAAATCCATTTCCAGCCAATTTTAGCGCGTTGTTTTTCAGCGTTGCTGCGTTGCTGTGTATGTCGGTGACATCGCCGACAAGCTTTAACTTCTGCGCCTTTTTGGAGAGGTTGAAAACGCAAGTCAGCGTTTCGCTGTCTGTGCTGCGCGTAAAGGCTAAAATAGGCTCCGGCAGGGTGATGAATGTCGTCTTGCCATAGCTTAGCGCCGCGCTTGCCTTGCGCAAACCGATTGTGCGCTTGTAAAACTGCAAGATGCTATCGTTTGCTTCGAGCTGGCCATCGACTGCGTTGGCGGCCTGAGGCGCTTTGACGGGCAGCCACGGCTTTGCAGTTGAAAAGCCAGCATTTGGCGCGTCTTTTTCCCACACCATGGGCGTGCGGCAGCCATCACGGCCTTTAACCGTTGGCCAAAACCTTATGGCTGGCGGGTCGGTCAGTTCCTCAAACACCAGCTCTGTTTCGGTCTGGCCAAGTTCTTCGCCTTGGTAAATGCCGATGGTACCTTCAAACGCCATGAGCATGGCGCAGGCAAGGCGCGCCATCGCATCGTTTGAGGTCGCATGGGGCGCCCAGCGGCTGACTTGGCGTGGCACATCGTGGTTGCTGAACGACCAGCTGGGGTGGCCATCGGGCGCGCCGCGCTGAAACCCTTCGATGCAACTGCGAAAATGTGCGGCGTTAAAATCTGGCCCCAGCATGGAAAAACTATAGGCCATGTGCAGGCGGTTTGTGCCGCTTGTATATTCGCCCATAATCTCGATGGAACGCTCGCCCATTTCGCCGACTTCGCCGACCATCATGATATCGGAATATTGATCGGTCAGCGCGCGCAGGCGCTCCAAGAACGGCAAATTTTCGGGCCGTGTTTTGTTATAGATGTTTTTCTGCATACCATAGAGATCGGTTGCCATCACTTGCGGCTTGGCGCTCGCGGGCGGGTTAGACCGCAGCTTTTGGTCGTGGAAATAATAGTTGACCGTATCGAGCCGGAACCCATCCAGACCGCGATCAAGCCAAAATTTGCAAGTCGCCAAAATAGCATCGACGACATCGGGATTGTGGAAATTCAAGTCGGGCTGCGAGGCCAAAAAATTGTGCAGATAATATTGCCCGCGCGCAGGCTCAAACTCCCATGCGGGGCCGCCAAAATGGCTGTGCCAATTTGTGGGCGGCGAACCATCGGGCAGGGGGTCGGCCCAGACATACCAATCGGCTTTTTTGTTATTTTTGGCGCGGCTGGCGCGCGATTGCTTAAACCATTCGTGCTTATCCGATGTATGCGAGAGCACTTGATCGACGATTATTTTCAAGCCGCGCGCATGGGCCTGCGCAATCAATTCATCGAAGGCGGCAAGATCGCCAAACAGCGGGTCAATCGCCAGATAGTCCGACACGTCATAGCCCATGTCGGCCTGCGGCGAGGCAAAAATTGGCGACAACCAAATGCAATCGACGCCTAGGCTTGCGATATAATCCAGCCTGCGCGTTATGCCCGCCAAATCGCCGATGCCGTCGCCATTGTCATCTTGATAAGAGCGCGGATAGACTTGATAGATTACGGCGCTCCGCCACCATTCGCGCATATGTTCAGCCTTTGGGTTGTGGGTTTGGTCTCTTGCAGCAAGCTCTAACAGATCGATGGTGATTTGAATATGGCAAAGATGGGAATGTGGGTTGCAACGCTCGGGTTTATGTTGTAACAAAGTGTGGGGTGGGCAATGGCAAAAAAACTAAAAACGAAAGCACAAGAACCAGAGATTGTTTCAGTAGCTGCGCCCGAAGCGGTGCTACAGGATGTGCAACTCTTGGTTGCCTCGCCTGAACTGATTTTTGCCTAAGCCGAGCTTTTGGAAAGGATTGATGGAAGATTGGCGCGAAAGCCGTCCGCTGACCAAGCTATCCGTCATCTTGGCAGTGTATGGGGTTTTATTGTCGGTGTAATTGCGCTCGTTCCAAACCCTTTTGCTAAATTGGATGATGTGACAATTGCACGGCCGGTAATTACCGATGGTCTTGACGATAACCAGTATCAACAACTGCTCGAAGCGATCAATTCGTTGAAAAAAGACCCACCAAGCTCCACCGCTGGTTTGCCAACCGTTGCGGATGCTATTGCGAAGTTTGAAAATGGAGATTTGTCGGGCGCAAAAGCGATATTGGAGCAGGTTAAAGAAGAACGAACTGCTGATGCCAAGGCCGCTTTGGCAGAAAAAGCCGTGGTTACAAGGCATTTGGCATCAATTGCGTTTGTCACGAGCAAAGGCCGAAGCATTGTCTCTTTACAGAGAGGCCGTCGATTTTGCGATGCAAGGGTGATCATCGAAGCTGCGATAGGCGCTAGGCGATTCGGCGGCTTTCGCCGGGCAGTCTTGAAGAAGCAATGCGCGCTTACAAGCAAGCCAATAAAAATCATAAGCGACAA
This sequence comes from Ahrensia sp., assembly GCA_034519905.1. GTDB lineage: Bacteria > Pseudomonadota > Alphaproteobacteria > Rhizobiales > Rhizobiaceae > Ahrensia. The sequence goes on along the minus strand of JAXHNY010000006.1, from coordinate 16,172 downwards.
AGCAAAAAATGACGCCGACCAACAGCGCGTTGGCAGCGCGATCTGTCGGTGAGTTACAACAAGATCGGCGATATCAAAGCGGCGCAAGGCGATGCCCGCCGCTGCCCCCTGCGCACTTATGCGGCGCGCACTATCGCCGCGCGAGCGTGGCAATCTTGGCTCGATCGCTTCAAAGAATACCCTGCCGCTACCGCCGGGCGTGATCGCCGACGCAGAGGCGAGCCCGAGTGGCAGCGCGATCTGTCGGTGAGTTACAACAAGATCGGCGATATCAAAGCGGCGCAAGGCGATGGCCCGGCCGCGCTTGCCGCCTATGAGGACGGGCTAATCGCTATCGTCAAAAGCTGGCGGCGGCAGACCCGACCAACACCGAGTGGCAGCGCGATCTGTCGGTGAGTTACAACAAGATCGGCGATATCAAAGCGGCGCAAGGCGATGCCCCAGCCGCGCTTGCCGCCTATGAGGACGGGCTTGCTATCCGTAAAAAACTGGCGGCGGCGGACCCGACCAACACCGAGTGGCAGCGCGATCTGTCGGTGAGTTACAACAAGATCGGCGATATCAAAGCGGCGCAAGGCGATGCCCCTGCCGCGCTAGCCGCCTATGAGGACGGGCTTGCTATCCGTAAAAAACTGGCAGAGGCGGACCCGACCAACACCGCGTGGCAGCGCGATCTGTCGGTGAGTTACAACAAGATCGGCGATATCAAAGCGGCGCAAGGCGATGCCCCTGCCGCGCTTGCCGCCTATGAGGACGGGCTTGCCATCGCCAAAAAACTGGCGGCGGCGGACCCGACCAACACCGAGTGGCAGCGCGATCTGTCGGTGAGTTATGAAAGGATCGGCGATATCAAAGCGGCGCAAGGCGATGGCTCTGCCGCGCTTGCCGCCTATGAGGACGGGCTTGCTATCCGTAAAAAGCTGGCGGCGGCGGACCCGACCAACACCGCGTGGCAGCGCGATCCGTCGGTGAGTTCACGACAAGATCGGCGATATCAAAGCGGCGCAAGGCGATGCCCCAGCCGCGCTTGCCGCCTATGAGGACGGGCTTGCTATCGCCAAAAAACTGGCGGCGGCGGACCCGACCAACACCGCGTGGCAGCGCGATCTGATTGTCAGTCACGTGAAATTAGCCGAAGTCGGCAGCAACCCTGTGGCTGCCTATCAGCGGGCACTGGATGTGGCGCGGTCGCTGATGGACAGCGGGCGGCTTGCCCCCGTTGACCATTGGATGGTGGCAGAACTGGAAAGACGGCTGGCGGCAGCGCGCGGCAAATAGGATGACGGCGTTGACCAGAGCATGCGCGCAAATGGTGGCCTAAACTCCTTTCACCTTGGTTCAAGGGTTGCAATTGATGTCCTGCCCCCTTAGGACGGAGCAGTAGTCAATCGGCAATTGGCACACGGCAAACTGCAAAAGCCAATCAATCGGACACTTTATGTTTTCATTTAACACCTACAAAGAACAATGGTTTGGCAATGTCCGCGCGGATCTGTTGGCAGGGCTTGTTGTTGCGCTGGCGCTGATACCCGAAGCCATTGCGTTTTCGATTATCGCTGGCGTTGACCCCAAAGTTGGCCTTTATGCTTCGTTCTCGATCGCTGTGCTTGTTGCGATTGCGGGAGGGCGGCCCGGCATGATTTCTGCGGCAACGGCGGCCACCGCTGTGCTGATGGTGAGCCTCGTTAAAGACCACGGCCTGCAATATTTGTTAGCGGCCACGGTGCTGGCCGGACTGCTGCAAATCGGCGCGGGGCTTCTGAAGCTCGGCGTTGTCATGCGCTTTGTGTCGCGTTCGGTGATGACCGGCTTTGTCAATGCGCTGGCGATTTTGATCTTTATGGCGCAGCTGCCAGAGCTTGACCCCAGCAAAGTGCCGGTTTTGACCTTTGCGCTGGTGGCCGCTGGTCTGGCAATCATTTATCTGTTTCCTTTGCTGACCAAAGCCATACCTTCGCCGCTCGTCACGATTGTTGTGCTCACCGCCGCGGCCATCTATTTTGGCTGGGATGTGCGCACGGTTGGCGATATGGGCGAATTGCCGGATACGCTGCCGATATTTTTAATTCCGCAAATTCCCCTCACATTTGAGACGCTGCAGATCATCTTCCCCTATTCGGTAGCGGTGGCTGTGGTGGGGCTTCTTGAGAGCCTGATGACGGCGCAAATCGTGGACGATTTGACCGACACAAATTCTGATCGCAATCAGGAGTGCATAGGGCAGGGCATTGCCAACACGGCGACAGGCTTTATTGGCGGCATGGCTGGCTGTGCGATGATTGGCCAGTCGGTGATCAATGTAAATTCTGGTGGCCGCGGTCGGCTTTCGTGCTTTGCGGCCGGCGTGTTTTTGTTGTTCATGATTGTCGTCTTAGGCGATCTGGTTGCGCAAATTCCCATGGCTGCGCTTGTTGCGATTATGATCATGGTTTCCATCGGCACGTTTTCGTGGGTGTCGATCAAAAACCTGCGCGATCATCCGCGCTCGTCTTCAATTGTCATGTTGGCGACGGTATTCTTCGTGGTCTACACGCACAATTTGGCCATCGGTGTGGTTGTTGGCGTGCTGCTGTCAGGCATCTTTTTTGCCGGGAAAATTGCACAAATTTTCAGCGTGGAGTCGACCATCAGCAAGGATGGCAGCGAGCGGGTCTATAAGATCAATGGACAGATTTTTTTCGCCTCGGCTGAACAGTTTATGAAATCGTTTGATTTTAAAGAAGCGCTCGAAAAAGTGACTATCGATGTTAGCGATGCCAACATCTGGGATATCTCCTCGGTGGCTGCACTTGACATGGCGATACTCAAGTTCAAACGCGAAGGCGCGGAAGTTGAAATCATCGGCATGAACAGAGCAAGCGAGACCACTGGTGGATAAGCTCGCTGTTTACGACAAGCCGGGCGCGATGGATAAATTACTTGGCCACTAGAGCAGGGGCATAGGAGATAAAATAATGGCTATGTTGATCGCTCTCGTTGATGGGTCGCTCTATTCGGTAAGTGTTTGCCACTACGCCGCTTGGATTGCGCAGCGCGCGAAAATCGATGTCAAACTTTACCATGTTCTGGGGCGCAGAGGCGGCGGCGAAAAGCAGGATCTGAGCGGGTCTATCCGGCTTGGCGGGCGCGAAGACCTTTTAGAAAAGCTCAGCGAGCTCGATGCACAAAGCGCTAAGATCAACCATGTGCGCGGCCGCGCTATTCTTGATGATGGCCGCGAGATTATTGAAGCGGCAGGTGTGTCGGTTGAAACGCGGCTTCGTCAAGGCGATCTCATCGACACGATCGTGGAAAAAGAAAAGAATGCGGAGCTGATTGTGGTTGGCAAGCGCGGCGAGGCAGCCGATTTTGCCAAGCTGCATTTGGGCTCAAACTTGGAGCGCATTGTGCGCGCCAGCAGCAAGCCCGTATTCATTGCCAACCGTGAGTTTAAACCCGTATCAAAGGTGCTGCTCGCGTTTGATGGCGGTGCCTCGTCGCTGAAAGCTGTTGAATATCTGGCGCAAAACGCGCTTTGCGCGGGCCTGCCGGTGACGCTGGTTCATGCGGGCAATGATACGCCGGCTATTCGCAAATCACTGGACTATGCAGTGGCGCTGATGGCGCGCGGAAATATGGTCGCCAGCACGTTGATCGAGGAAGGCCGCCCTGAAACAGTGTTTAGCAAGCTCGTAGAAAACGACGGCTATGATCTGGTGGTCATGGGTGCCTATGGCCATTCGCGCATCAGAACCATGATCATCGGCTCGACCACATCTGAAATGATCCGCACATGCAAAGTGCCTGTGTTCATCATGCGATAATGGGTTTGAACACATTTATAGGCGATTGATGCAGATGTCAGAAAAAACCATCCATTTTATTCGCCACGCCCAATCGCGTCACAATGCCCGCGTTTTGGAAGTTCCCGACGAGGATATTGCGCGCCGCGATCCGGCTTTGCTCGACGCGCCGCTGACGGATTTAGGGCATCAACAGGCGGCAGCGCTGGCTGCAGAAATTGCCCAACTGACTGAGATTGAATTGGTGGTCACATCGCCGCTGACACGGGCGATACAAACCATGCTTGCAGCCTTTGCGCATCACCCTGCACCGCGTATTGTGGAACATCGCCACCGCGAACATCAAGATAGCTATTGCGATATTGGGCGGGCACCGGCCCTGCTGGCGGCTGATTTTCCTATGCTTCAGTTCGAACACTTAAGCGATCCGTGGTGGAAAATATCGATGGAGCAGGGAGATACTTATCCACGCGAAACGGCCGAGGAACTTCAACGCCGTGTTGAGGTGTTCTCCGATTGGCTAAGGCAACGGCCGGAAAAAACAATTGCCGTCGTTGGTCATGGAACATTTCTGCGCGCATTGACGGGTAAACCATTTGCTAATGCTGAACGGTATGTTTGTAAGTTTTAAAATTTCCAAGCGACGTAAGCTCTATCAAGTTTGTGATAAGCGCGATTTCGATCCGCAGTAACCCAACACGAATTTGGCTCGTTTGTTCAGGACTGATAGAGATTAACGCGTAGCAGCTCATAGCACTCTTCTGCTCGCGGCGCGATTGCACCCAGTTTATCACTAGGAGCGCGACGACCAGCACTGTCCCAGCGACCTGCACCATAAAGTCTTGCCAGAACACTGCGACGATGCCAGCCATGAGCAATCCCCGCACCCACACCTGCATTGGCCGCCACAAAAAGCCCTCAAGTACGGCAGCGAAGGCGGCAAGGCTTAAAATCGCAAGTGCGCCGCTCCAGAGCAAAAGAGGCAGCGGCCCGCCCATGATAATCTCGGGCTTATAGACCATGAGCAGTGGTATCAAATAAAGCCCTTTGGCATATTTCCAAGCCTCTATGCTGGTTTCCATCGGCTTTGATCCTGCAATAGCCGCCCCTGCAAAGCCTGCAAGCGCCACAGGCGGTGTAACATTGCTGTCCTGCGAATACCAGAACACAACCAGATGGGCGATTAAAAGCGGCACGCCAAATTGTTCGCTGAGCGCAGGGCCGACAAGGATGATCAACACGATATAGGCGGCGGTGACGGGCAAACCCAAGCCAAGGATCAGCGATGCAAGCATCACCAATACGAGCGCTAAAAGCAAGTTACCGCCCGAAAACGCAATCATCATGGACGAGAATTTGAGACCAAGTCCGGTCAGACCAACCACGCCGATAATAATGCCTGCCACGGCACAAGCCATGGACACGGCCACCGCGTTTCGCGCGCCGAGTTCTAGCGCTTTCAACGTCACCTTGATACCGGAGCGGCACAGCGCGGTGAACCCCTGCGTGCTTGGGCCATTGATTGCGAATGTCCATAATGCTCTGGCCGATGCTGCAGCGATCACGGATAGGATTGCGTAGAAACCAACGCGCATGGGCGAATAGCCAGCGACAAGTAATGCGATTAAAGCCACCAGCGGCAAAAGAAAGTGCCAGCCTTCCGCCAGAACCGTTTTTGTTCGCGGTAAATCTTCCGCAGGTAGGCCGGTCATACCCTGTTTAACGGCGGCGATATGCACGAGGAGATAAACAACCCCGAAATAGAGAAAAGCCGGAAAAATTGAGACCAGAACGATGTCGACATAGGGCACGCGTGTGAATTCTGACATCAGAAACGCACCCGCGCCCATCAGCGGCGGCATGATCTGGCCGCCTGTAGATGCCGCGGCCTCTATCCCACCGGCTTGCGCTGGGCGATAGCCGAGCTTTTTCATTAGCGGAATGGTAAACGCGCCCGTTGTCACGACATTGGCGATGGCGCTGCCACTAATAGAGCCCATGCCTGCGCTGGCGATGACAGCAGCCTTGGCAGGTCCGCCGCGCTGGCGGCCAGTGGCCGCATAGGCCAGATCGATGAAAAACTTGCCTGCGCCCGTTACTTCCAAAAATGCCCCAAACAGGACGAACAAAAACACAAATGTCGCTGCAACGCCGAGGGGGAGACCGAAGATGCCTTCAGCGCCAAGCGTCATTTGGCTGGCAAGACGGTCAAGCGAATAGCCGCGGTGGTTGAGGATACCGGGCATCCAATCGGCAAGGAAGGATAATTCGCCGCGAGAGCCTGCAAAAGCATAGGCAATGAATACGGCGCCGATGATTGCCATGCCAAGACCCACGGCACGGCGCGCACCTTCAAGTACGACAAGGATTGTCAGAATACCCATCAACACATCAATATCGCGTGGCAACACCTGGTTGGCGATGATGTCGATGTTAAGTGGCACCCATGCGCCGGCCGCAATGCCGCAGACGATGAGAACACCATCGATGGCCCAGCCAGTTAAGCCGCGCGGACGGCCTTGTCCAAATGCTGGATAGATGAGAAAACAAAGAACAAGGATAAAGCCCAAATGAATTGGCCGTTGAAAGAACAGGCCGAGTGGCTGAATGCCTGCCGCCCAAAGCTGGAATAGGGATAGGCAGATGCCGATGATCGCGATGGCGCGCAATACAAATTTCGGTTGCTGGACAGGCGCTAGAGCTGCGTCAAAATCGGTCGTCATGGATTTACTCCGGTGTGGTCGGCGCAATCAGCGCAATGCGTATGCGCTCGCGCGGCGCTACGGCTGAGAGAGAAATTACAGAGTTGCCAGCCTTAATTCGATGATCGACTGCACTTGCACCCGGTCTTAGCACATAGGTATTGCTTGGCACTGTCTCGTTGATATCAAGGATAAGATAGCCGCCTTGTCCGTCTGAGACTTGGCGTCCGCGTCCAGGAATATGATCAAGGCCTGCGGCAAAGTCTGGCAGGTGCGACCAGACCAGAACCATTTGGCCGCCGCGGTTTTCGTAACAATCGGACACGGCGAACCCTTTTACTGAATGGTTCCACAAGACGCACCAGCCTTGACCTTGCTGCACGTCAAATCGTGCAATTTCGGCCCCGTTTTCACGCGTAGCGAGAAGTGTTTCACCAAAGGCAAAAGTGGGAATGCAGAGGAGGAGGGCTGATAAAAGCCCCCCTCGCAATCGGTTGATCACGGACGCAGGCGCTGCGGAATTGTAGCGCCAATTTCCTCATAATAGCGGATCGCACCGGGATGCAGTGGCACCGGTGTTGCGCTCAGCGTAAGTTCGACACTGGTTTGATTTGCGGAAGGGTGTACAGCGCGCAAATCGGCGATATTTACAAACATCGCTTTGGTTATCGCGTAGGCCAGATCGTCGGACATATCCGATGAAACGGTCAGCACATTCGGGATGCCTAAAACAGCGATATCTTTGTCGGTGCCCGTATAGGTGCCGCCTGTAAGCGTCGTTTTGGCAAAAGTGTTGTCAGCTGCTATAGCTGCTGCAATTTGCGCCTCGGACAATTCGATCAAAGATATTTTCTGCGTGGTGGCAAGGTTTAAGATTGATGATGTGGGCGCGCCGACAGATAAGAAGCCCGCATCGATATCACCATTGGCGAGCGCATCGGCGGTTTCGTTAAAGTTCAATCGCTGTTCTTCGATGTCATCATAGGTGATGCCGTTGGCCGCAAGAATAGCGGAGGTGTTGACCTCTGTGCCCGAACCCGGCGCGCCGATAGAAACGCGTTTACCGCGCAACCCTTCGAGCGATGTGATGCCGCTGCTTTCGAGCGTGACGATATGGATCATGTTGGAATATATCGATGCAATGCCGCGCACTTTGGCTATTTGTTTACCTTCAAAACGCCCTGTGCCCGAAAATGCTTGCGCAACGGTATCGGCCAGTGCAATGGCAAGGTCAGCATCGCCGGTTGCGATCAAACCCATGTTTTCGACCGAAGCGCCCGTCACTTCGGCAGCGGCAGAATAGCCCCCAACATGCTTATTGATAATTTCGGCGAGGCCGCCACCAATAGGGTAATAAACGCCGCCCGTGCCGCCGGTTGCAATCGACAATTGTTCCTGCGCGAATATGGGCGCGCTGAAGAGCAGCGCAATTGCCGCAACCGTTCCTGTCAGCGCCTGACGTCTATTAAATAATTTCGTTAGCATTTTGCTCTCCCATGGCAAATTTATTAAAGTTGACCGCGCATTCCTTGTACGCTGAAATGAAGCTAGCGGAGAGCGTTGTGGCATACAATTGTTTTTTGCCACAATGAGAGGGTGAGAGCCCTAAGGTTTTCATCGCGTTCAAGACAGATGTTTTTATCATGGGATAAAACGAAACGCAGTCTGATTGTTTAGGTTTCTAAAGACAGGATCGGCCGCGTGCAATTTTTGGCATTAGCAGCTTTGTGAACCGACCAAGGACGTATATCCTTGTCGGGGGGACTAAGTGTAAAATCGTTTAATTGATCTATGGCCACAGATTTTAAGAGGGGTTTTAACATGAAATGGGCACGCGGATTATTACAAAGTGGCGTTGAGGTAACAGGTGTCGTTGTAGATGGCATGTTGCATCCACGCGTGGCACTCGGCTCAGATTCGATAGCGGGCGAGGCTGTTGCACTCGCCGAGATAACGCTGCTCGCACCATTGGTCCCGAATAAATTCATAGGGCTTTGGAATAATTTTAAGGCGTCTGCAGAAAAAAACGGTTTGGAACACCCGGAGCATCCCTTGTATTTCTTTAAAGCGGACACTTGCCTCGTGGGTCCTGGGGCAACTGTCTCTATGCCCGAGGCCGCTGGCCGCGTGGTGTTTGAAGGCGAGCTTGGAATTGTTATCGGCAGGACCTGTAAAAACCTCACAGTCGAGCAGGCGAAGAATGCCATCTTCGGTTACACGTGCGTCAACGATTTCACGTCGCTTGATATTTTGAACGCGGTTCCGTCTTTTCCACAATGGACACGATCTAAAAGCTTTGATGGATTTGGGGTTGTTGGACCTGTCATTGAAACCGATATTGATTGGAGTGCGCTAACCATCCAAGTTTTTGTCGACGGCCGAGAGCGCCAGTCTTATCGCGCCGACGACATGATTTTTTCGCCAGCGCAAATCGTCAGCTTGCTATCTCATGATATGACGTTGAATGCTGGCGATCTTATCGCATGCGGTACTTCTCTTGGGGCCCGTCCTGTTAAGCCTGGAATGGTTGTAGATGTGGTCATCGAAGGCATAGGCAGGGTGAGCGTTACCATGGCGGCACAACTTTAAAAGTGTGCGTGCTTGTACACCGCCTTTTTCCATAGCCGCGACAAAATGCCCGTTGCGGGTCTCATAAATCGCATGCTTGTATTAAATGCATAAAGACTTGTGCATATTTGGATAAAATGTATGAGTGGTGTGCGCGTCGATCAACTTGGGTGAGGTTGGTCTATATTTTCATCAAACGTCGGGGGGCTTTGCGGTGATCAAATCAATTTTGGTTCCCGTTCGAGGTGACGGCATGGTTGCGACAGTGCTAGCGCACGCGGCCAATCTTGCTAAACGCCATCAAGCCAAAATAAATGTTGTGCATTGCCGTGCGCAGGCCAGCGATTTGCTTCCCCAAGGCGTGCCTCTGGGCGAGTTTGCCCGCAAGGTGATGATGGAGCAAGTCGTTGAACTTGCTAATCAGCAAGAAGATCATCTACGCGGTATATTGCGCCGATTGGCAAAAGAGTTTGGATTAAACGATACCTCAGGTGATGGGGAAAATGTTGTATGCTCTTTTACTGAGGAGCAGGGACGTATGGCGGATGTTGTCAAGCATGCGGGGCGCCTTGCCGATGTAATAGTCCTTGCAAAACCGCAGCGTGAACGAAATCTTGGCTTAAGTTCCCTAAAAGCTGCACTTTATGGCGCGGGTCGGCCTGTTCTTATTTGCCCACCGCAAGGGCAACCCGATGAAAATTTTGCGCAGCACGTAGCGATCGGTTGGAACGGTTCGCTGCCAGCTTCTCGCGCTGTTGCATCGTCTTTAGATATCGTTCACGCGGCGAAAAAAGTGAGCATTTTGACTGGCGGCAAGCCGCAAGCCAACGGCCCTACAGAAAATGAACTCGTAGACTACTATGCTCTGCGCGGCATAACGGCAGAAATAGTTCATTTTGAGGGAAAAGATCCTGCATCAGAGCTATTAAAGACGAGTGAAAATGTTGGCGCAAGTCTGCTTATCATTGGTGCTTACAGTCATAGCCACGAAACAGAAATGCTGTTTGGGGGAAATACCGAGCGCATCGTGGACAATACGCAAATGCCGATTTTAATGGCGCATTGAATAAAGATAAAACCAACTGTCCATGGTCAGTTTGGTTTTATGTTTGGGGTGAGGAGATAACTAGGTGCCTCACTGAAGTTGAAACCGCGCAATGAGCGCAAAACGCATGTCCGAATAACCGGACCAAAAGGGAGGACTACTAATGAAGCTTACAAAAAGAACTTTTCTAGGGCTCGCTGTTGGCACTATGTTTGCAAGTATGCCACTTTCAGCTTTTGCTCAAACTTGGCAGCCGAGCCGCCCCATTGATTTTACGATTATGGCGGGGCCCGGCGGTGGTGCTGACCAAATCGCGCGTTTTGTGCAGTCGGTTGTTGATGCAAAAGGGTTGACCAACCGTCCTTTGATCCCAACCAACCGCGGCGGTGGGTCTGGTGCGGAATCTCTGTTGCACATGAAAGATTCGCGCGATCCAGATCATTCTTTGATGGTCACGCTTAATTCGTTTTACACCACGCCCATTCGCCAAGAAGGCCTTGGTATCGACATAAAAACATTCACACCCGTTGCCATGATGGGCGTTGATCCATTTTTGCTATGGGTTCATAAAGATTCCGGCATCACCAATTTCGATCAGTTCGTCGCAAAAGTTAAAGAAATGAATGGTGAGTTCGTCATGGGCGGTACGGGTACTGGCCAAGAAGATTCCATCGTTATTGCGTTCATGTCTGGCGCTTATGATCTCAAAGTCAAATACATCCCGTACAAAGGCGGCGGTGATGTTGCAAAGGATCTCGCCGGTAAGCAGATCATGGCCACCGTTAACAACCCGTCGGAGGCGAAAGGCTTTTACGCATCCGGTGACTTCGTGCCGCTTCTCTCGTTCTCGGATACGCGCATGGAGGCGTTTCCGAATATCCCAACGATGAAAGAACTTGGCCACGATTTTGCCTATTATAATCAGCGGGCAGTTGTCGGCGCGCCCGGCATGTCAGCGGAAGCTGCTGCCTATTACCGCGATGTGTTTGCCAAGGTTTATGACAGCAAGGAATGGCAAGATTACCTCGTTTCTGAAAGCATGTCGCCGCTGCCAATGGATGAGGCACAGACACGCGCCTATTGGGAAACGCAAGTAACCAACCACAAAGAGCTGCTCGCTAAAATCGGCGGCTAATTTAAAAAAACGAAAGGGTGGCAGGTATGCGCCAAGGTGAAATTTCGCTTGCAGGGCTTCTTGCCATCTTTTCTATTTATCTGATGTGGAAAAGCGCTGAGCTTCCCATTGGCTATATCCGCGGCGAGGGGCCAGGTGGTGGGTTTTGGCCATTCTGGCTGTCGCTCGGCATGTTGCTCAGCTGCGGTGCCATTGCTTGGAATTGGTGGCGCGGTAAATCGCCGGCATCGGTTTCTGAAGAACCCGTGTTAGACGATTTCGGTTGGCGCACGCTTTTGCATGTGGGCGGCGGTGTTGCGGGCTTTGTAGCGCTCATTCCCATTATATCAATGTACGGCGCTGTGAGCATATTTTTGGCTTATTATTTGCGCTTTTTAGGCCGCCATTCTTGGGCTTTGACGCTGGCATTTGCGATACTGGTTCCGTTTGGGCTGTTCTTTTTCTTTGAAGGCGCGATGCAAATTTCGATGCCTCAAGGCATGTCATTTACGCGGCCTTTCTTTGATTTCATGTACAATATCATCTACTAACGCAGCCACTACCGGAGAACGATCATGGATATATTTTCATCGCTTGCTGGTGGTATTTTACTGGCTTTAGAACCGATCAATATAGCGCTCATTATCGCTGGTGTGACGGTTGGGCTTTTCATTGGCGCGATGCCGGGGCTGGGGTCTGTCAACGGCGTAGCTATTCTTTTGCCGATCACATTTCTTGTGCCTCCGAACTCGGCCATCATTTTTCTTGCGGCGATTTATTATGGCGCAATGTATGGCGGGGCCATCTCTTCGATCACGCTCGGAATACCGGGCGCTTCGACAGCGGTGGCCACGACATTTGACGGGCGACCGATGGCGCTTCAGGGCCGTGCCAGTCTTGCACTTGTGACGGCGGCGATTGCCTCATTTGTCGGCGGTACCGTGGCCACGATCTTGTTTACGCTCTTTGCGCCTCTGCTCGCGATTATGGCGCTTTCATTTGGCCCACCAGAAATTTTTGCGCTGATGCTGCTGGCTTTTGCCACTTTTGTTGGTCTTGGCGGCGATGATATTCCAAAAACGATTTTTTCGATCTGCTTTGGTCTGGTGCTGGCGACCGTAGGTTTTGATACAATATCGGGCGAGCCACGTCTTGTGCTGTTTGATATTCAAGGGTTTCTGCGCGGCATCGGATTTATCGTGTTGGCGATCGGCGTTTATGGCGTCGGTGAAATGATATGGACAATCGAACAAACACGCGGCGAGGTCACGACGACAAACCCGATGATGACTGTCAAAGGCTTGGTCTCTGACAGCAAAGAAAGTGTGCGCAAGGGCTGGAAGGGCATGTCTATCGGATCGCTCCTCGGCTTTTTCGTGGGTGTATTGCCTGCTGCTGGAGCGACACCAGGCTCACTCATGGCCTATGGTGTTGCTAAAATGATGTCGAAAAACCCTGAAACCTATGGGCGAGGCAACCCTGATGGCGTTGCTGCACCAGAGTCAGCGAATAATTCGGCCTCTACGGGTGCTATGTTGCCGATGCTTACGTTGGGCATTCCAGGCTCGCCAACAACGGCGATTTTGCTGGGCGGTATGGTGATATGGGGGCTGACACCGGGTCCGCGTTTGTTTGTTGACCAAAGTGAATTCGTTTGGGGTCTGATCGGATCGTTCTACATTTCAAACTTAGCCGCAGTTCTAATCAATTTGGCGTTTATTCCGCTCTTCGTTTGGATGCTGCGCATGCCGTTTACAATTCTTGCGCCGATCATCTTTGTGTTGTCCATCGTTGGTGGATATGCTGCCACCAGCAGCATGCATGACTTGTGGCTCATTGTCATTTTTGGCATTAGTGCATTCTTCTTGCGCAAGTTTGATTATCCGCTTGCGCCTGCCGTTCTGGCTATTGTGCTCGGGCCGATCGCTGAGCCGACGCTGCGCCAGTCGTTGTTGTTGTCATCGGGCGATCCAATGATCTTTTTTAACCGTCCGATAGCGGGGCCAATAACGGTGATTGCGATCATCTTGATCCTATTGCCGGCGATAAAATTTCTGCGCCGCAAAAAAATCGTGGCTTGATCCGGCATCACACATTAAGCAACCCCATGAGCGATCACGGTCGCATATCACCGATAATTTGAGAGATATCCCATGCATAAAATCGAAGATCTGATCAAGCGCCATCCCGATACAGCGCAGGCCATTGGGGCGCCGGGCCGCGATTGGATGACCTATGGCGATTTAAAAGCGCTGACGCTAAACGTGCGTAGTGCGCTGCGGGGTGCAGGCATTGGCGCGCGCGACCGCGTTGCAATTGTTCTGCCAAACGGGCCGGAGATGGCCGCTGCATTTATAACAGTCGCACAATCGGCAACAACCGCACCGCTTAACCCCGCCTACAAGGAAGATGAGTTTGCTTTTTATCTCGAAGACTTAAAGGCGAGCGCGGTTATTCTGCTCGCCGGTTATGATGGGCCAGCGCGTGCTGCTGCAGACCGGCTAAACATGACGGTGATTGAACTTACCCCAACCAATCCGGCAGGTAACTTTACGCTATTAACGCACGCTAAAGGCAGCGCGCCTGATACCTTGCCAGCCGCTGATGATGTTGCACTCATCTTGCATACTTCGGGAACGACATCGCGTCCCAAGATTGTGCCATTGTTGCAGTCGAACGTTGCGGCTTCTGCCGAAAACATCCGTGCATCGATTGCGCTGACTGCCGATGATCGCTGCCTCAATGTCATGCCGCTTTTCCACATTCATGGCCTGATTGCCGCCGTTAGTGCATCGCTTGCCGCTGGTGCATCGATCAGCTGCGCGCCCGGCTTTGACGCGCTCAAGTTCTTCGGTTGGCTGCAAGAGGTTGATCCCACGTGGTACACCGCTGTGCCAACCATGCACCAAGCCATCTTGGCGCGTGCTCCGCGCAACGAAGAAATTATCAAAAACGCGCGCTTGCGCATCCTGCGCTCGTCCTCGTCGTCTCTGCCTGGCCCTGTGATGACGCAGCTCGCCGAGGCATTTGGCGCGCCGGTGGTTGAAGCCTATGGCATGACCGAAGCGGCGCACCAGATGTGCTGCAACCCGATCGAGCCGGGACGCCAAAAGCCCGGGGCTGTCGGTCTTCCTGCAGGCCCTGATGTGCGCATCGCCCACGAAACGGAAAACCGCCTCATCGACGGCAAAGGCGAAATCGCGATTTCTGGCCCGAACGTGACGCCGGGCTATGAGGCCAATCCGATTGCGAATGAAAAGAGCTTTTTTGAAGCGGAAGGCAAGCGCTGGTTCCGCACAGGCGATCAAGGCATGTTTGATGAGGACGGCTTTTTGTCGCTGACTGGACGCCTAAAAGAGATCATCAACCGCGGCGGCGAAAAGATTAGTCCGTTGGAAGTGGACGGCATTTTGTCGAGCCATCCAGCGATTGGGCAGTGCGTGACATTTGCTATCCCGCACGACAAGCTAGGCGAGGAAGTGGGCGCTGCCGTCGTGCTCAAAGAAGGCCAGAGCGCCACAGACCACGAAATTCGCGAATTTGCCAGCAAGCATCTGGCGGCATTCAAAGTGCCGCGAAAAATCATCATTCTGGATGAGATACCCAAGGGCGCGACGGGCAAGTTGCAGCGTATTGGTCTTGCTGAAAAATTAGGTCTAGCCTGAGGAGCGAGCGATGAAGATATGTATTTTTGGCGCCGGTGCCATCGGCGGCTACATGGGCGCAAAATTGGCGCAGGTTGGTGCCGATGTTAGCCTTGTTGCGCGCGGACCTCATCTTAAAGCGATGCGTGAAAACGGTCTGCGCTTGATCGATGAGCACGGTGAGACAACCGTTAAAGTCAACGCATCGGATAATCCAGCGGATTTAGGCCCACAAGATTATGTTATCGTCACGCTGAAGGCTCATTCTGTGCCAGCGGTGGTACCGCATATGCAGCCGCTTATCGGTGATGGCACGACAATTGTATCGGGCGTCAATGGTGTGCCATGGTGGTATTTTCACAAAGTTGGTGGCCCACTCGAAGGTACGCGTTTGGAGAGCGTTGATCCGGGAAACGCGCAGTGGGACGGCTTTGGCCCTGATCGTGTGCTGGGCTGCGTGGTTTACCCCGCCGCCGAGGTGATTGCGCCGGGCGTCGTTAAACATATCGAGGGCAATCGGTTTTCACTGGGCGAGCCTGATGGGTCAAAGTCAGAACGCGCGACCGCGCTATCTGAAGCACTGTCGGCGGCAGGTCTTAAGGCACCAATCCGGCCAAAAATCAGAGATGAGATTTGGGTAAAGCTTTGAGGTACATTAGCATCTCTCAGCTTCCCAGTCACATTTTCAGACAAACTGTTTTGTAATAAAAACCAAAAACTTTTAGGTTTTTGCATCCATTGCATAATAACTGATGGTTCACAGCAGAATTGAGTTGAGGAAGGACAATGGATAATTGAGGAACTCAAGAAGCCGATCTCTGATCTTAAAGAAGCTCATGGGAAGGTTTATGACGGCGTTTTTGTCGCTACGACACGCAGAGGGAAACCACAAGAGCAGCTCTCCTACAACCGGCTTCCTAGCTCAAGGAATCAAGGAATCAAGGAATCTTTATTTGTCATCACATCACATGTGGTACATGAGGTGGGACGAAATTCTAATCCCCCGGTCCAGTTTACACCCTGATAGCAATTTTAAATAATATAATAAAATATAAAGAACTATGCGAGAAATAGGATTTGAGCTACACAAAATCTACAATATGGACACAGAATAACACAATATGGGACTTCGGACATAGCAGCATTGAGGATCGGAATGCAAATATATAATACATTATAAATTATAAAGAACTATACGAGAAATGTGATTTGACTCCACAAGAATATACAATATTGATCCAGAATCTACAATATGGGACTTCGGACATAGCAGCAATGAAAATTCGGAGTGCAAAATTTGCTGTAGCAGCATGGATG